>JBBWZK010000011.1:0-7799 GCA_039648975.1 Blastocatellia bacterium | reverse complement strand
TTCCGGGCGATAACGGCTCGGTTGTTGGCGAAGTCATTCGCCAGATCACCGGCAAATACAACATCAAAGAAGAAGATTTCGTGAGCGCCGAACTGCAACTTGTGCCGACCGCCGAGCCGCGCGATGTGGGCATTGATCGCGGACTGGTTGGCGCTTACGGCCAGGATGATCGCTTGTCTTCTTATTGCGCGGCAACTGCATTGATCGATCTCAAAGGCACGCCGCGCGTCACGGCCCTGGCTTACCTGTCGAACTTTGAAGAAGTCGGCTCGGTCAACAATACCGGCGCGTCGTCCGAGTTCTTGAGTTCGACGTATGCGCGGCTCATCGGCGCGCAGCGCGGCGCGGCTTACAATGATCTGGATTTGCGAACGGCGCTGCACAATGCTCAGGTCATCTCCGCCGACACGAATGACGGCATCAATCCGATCTTTCCGCAAACCCAGGAAGCCTCGAATGCGGCGCGTTTGAGCTACGGCGTAACCATCAAACAATATGGACGCGGATTCAATGCCAACTCTGAATTTACGGCACGAATTCGCAGCGTGCTCGATCAGAATCAGATTCCCTGGCAGACGCAGACGCCGAAAGTCGATGTCGGCGGCGGCGGCACGATTGGCGGCTTTATGTCGGCGCAGGATATGGAAGTGATTGATCTGGGCGTGCCGTTGCTATCGATGCACGCGACCTTTGAGATGTCATCCAAGGTTGACGTGTGGAACTTCTATCGTTTCATGCTGGCCTTTTATCGGAACTGAGAAAAGGATTAGCCACCGAGGCGTCGAGAAACGGCGCTGCTAGTAACCAGTAGAGCTTCGCTGCCCACGCTCTGCTGCATCGCATTGGTGGGTGGCGTCTGGCCCTCACCACTAATCCCGCACATAAAGCCCATGTGTTATCCCACCTTCTGAATCAAATCTATTTTTGATGATGGGAAAAAACCTGTCATCCCCACTCTCGTAATATCGGAAAGTTACATATGCAATTAAATCTGCAAGCTGAATTAGCCTTGATGCTTTTGAATCTAGGAACAGCGGAACTTCCGAAAAATTCCTAATAATCCCCCACTTATGACCAATTGTTCTAAAATCTGTTGCCAAAGATTGAAGGGTTGTCTCATACGTTGACTTATCGAATAAAATGACACCTCTCTGAGTGTCGTTTGCTTTATGTAGTCTTGTTAGATATTGATCGAACCGGCTAGCTAATTGCTCGAAAGCAAATTCGACGGGATCTGCTGGAGAAATGCTCGCCTTGTTTACAACGCTTGCAAAAAGACGATTACTCGGATGTGATCTCAAGAAGATTTTAAGGGCGTCTTCAATCGCCTTAATCCGATCAGCTTTTGTAAATCGCCTAAAAATTCCTTTGCCCGTATGCATCGGATTACCGTGTAACTCAACATCTGCCGGATCGGCTGGATTAAATCTGGTGGCGATCTTGTCTAATTCTTGGGCAATCCAATAACCTTGTCGCTCAAATATGCAGAAGCCCGCTAAAACAAAGAACTGTTGTTTTGGATCACCGACACTGCCGGATTCATCAGCATAGAGAAGATACATTTACTACTCACGGGCAAAAAAAATCAGTCAAGGGAAGACCAAGCTCCCGCGGCCTGAAGAAAGTCAGACCTCTTGACTGCAAAAATAATATACCAGCAATTTACACCATCGTCAATTATGAAGCCTAGCCATTAAATAAATCAACAACTTACTCGTTGAGCAATTCGCGAATAGTCGGCTCGATGGCGGCGCGCGTCTCGCTATCCGCCATGGCATACTTCAACACCGTCTTCAGATAATTCACCGGGTCGCCGATGGTCAGCCATTCGCCGTCTTCGACTTTTTGCGCTACCACGCGCCCGCCGCGCCTTATGTATTCGCGCACCGAATCGGTCAGCCATAACTCGTTTGATTTGCCGAGCGGGATTTCGCTGAGAACCCGTATCACATCCGTCGATAAGAGAAACCGCCCGAACATCGCCATGTTCGACTTCGCTTCTTCGCGCGGCGGCTTCTCGATCGCGTCCTTCATTTCATTGATTGAACTGCCTTCTTTGAACTCGACGACGCCGTAACGCACGACTTCTTCCCAGGGCACCTCCTGAACGCCGGCCACCAGCGCGCCCGTGCGGTGGTGTGCGTCAATCAACTGGCGCGCGAACGGCACAGTGGTTTTCAAGATGTCGTCGCCATAAGCGTAGATGAAGCCTTCGCCTTCAGGAATGTGCCGGCGCGCAACCAGCAGCGGCGTGCCGTTGCCATAAGGCCCTTCCTGCGGTTCAAAGATAATCTCGATGCCCGCGAGTTTATCAACGAATGCATCAAGCGCCGCATATTTACCGCGCGGCGGCGATTGTGACAGGTCGTATTGCTTGTAGAGCGGCTCAGGATTCGCGCCCGTGATGATGATGATCTTTTTGATGCCCGAATCGATGTACTCTTCGATGATCAGATGAATCGCCGGTTTGTTGATGACCGCTAGCAGTTCTTTCGGATAGGCGAGAGTGACCGGCAACATCCGCGTGCCTGAGCCTGCCGCTGCAATCACGCCGGTTTCAACTTTCATACCATTGCTCTCCTGAAGATGTTCAACGCCACGTCAGGAAAGTAGCACGCCGGCTTCGCACGCTCAAGCAGGTCAGCTACAGCCGCGTTGAATGCTTGGCGGTCTTCATCATCAAGAACGCGTCAAGCGTGTCGCTATAATAGCCTTCGAGTTGTTCGAGAATGAAATAGCCGTGCCGTTCGTAAAAGCCGCGCGCACCTGTGTCATCAATTGCGGTTTCGAGGTAGATGGCTTCAGCGCCCTTCGTCCACAGCCAGCTTTCGATTTCTGCAAGCAAGCGGCTGCCGATCTGTTGTCGCTGGCGATGCGGCACCACGTCAATGGTGATGATGTGGCCGACGTTACGTGGCTCGGCGCTGGCCGTGACGAAGCCGACGATTTCGCCGTCCTCTTCGGCGACCAGCGTGCGGCAGCGCCGCGAACGCAGATACCACTGAAGCTCAAGGTGGGAATAAGCGATCTCTTCGCTGAAGGCGGCGTGGTCTATTTCATAAAGCTTGTCGAAATCGGCGCGCTGGTAATCACGGATCATCAAAGCAATGAGTCCCTCATTTGGAGTACCGTCTTCAGGCATCAAGCTTCAGCTAATTCGACCAGCAGGCGATGCGCGCGGTCGTCGTCCGTCAGTTCGGGATGAAACGTCGCGGCGACTAGATTCCCTTGCCGCACCATGACCGGCTCGCCCTTGAGTGTAGCGATGGTTACAACCCCGTTGCCAACGCGAGTGATCTTCGGCGCGCGGATGAAGACAGCTTCAAGCGGCCCGCCCGCAAGCGTTGTGTCAACCGTGCTGATGAAGCTGTCAACTTGCCTGCCATAAGCATTGCGCGCAACCGCAATGTCCATCAAGCCAAGCGATGCTTGCGGCGGATTGCTGACTTCGCGCGCCACCAGGATCGCGCCCGCGCAGGTTGCGAATATCGGCCTCGCTGATGCCGCAAACGATTTGATCGCATCGCCCAGCTTTTCTTCTTCAACAAACTTGAGCATCGTTGTGCTCTCGCCGCCGGGAATGATCAATCCGTCCACTTCATCGAATTCGCCGGCACGCCGCAACTCAACCGCCTCAACGCCGATGCGTTCGAGCATACGCGCATGCGCCGCATAATCACCCTGTACTGCCAGAACACCAATCTTCATAAGTGATGCGTGATGCGTGGTGCGTGATGCGTGATGCGTGACCGGAATGCTAATGAATGATTCCACTACTGAGCCTTATTCACGTATCACGCATCACTTCCTCGCTACCAGCCGCGCGTTTGCAGCAATTCGTTCTCGGCGAGCTTCGATACGTCGAGGCCGCGCATGGGCTCGCCGAGTTCTTCGCTCGCTTCAAGGATAGCTTTTGGATCGTTGAAGTGAACCGTCGCTTTGACAATCGCACGAGCCCGCACCGCCGGATCGGATGACTTGAAGATGCCAGAGCCGACGAAGACCGTTTCCGCGCCAAGCTGCATGCAGAGCGCCGCATCCGCCGGCGTCGCCACGCCGCCGGCGGCGAAGTTCGGCACCGGCAGGCGGCCTTCGCGCGCCACCATGCGGACGATTTCATAAGGCGCGCCGAGTTGCTTGGCTTCGCTCATCAACTCCTCTTCGCCGAGCACGGTCAGGCGTTTGATCTGCGAATTGATGCTGCGCAGGTGACGCACGGCTTCAACGATATTGCCCGAACCGGCTTCGCCTTTCGTGCGAATCATCGCCGCGCCTTCGCCGATGCGGCGGAGCGCTTCGCCGAGATTGCGCGCGCCGCAGACGAACGGCACTTTGAAGCGTTGCTTGTCGATGTGATGTTCTTCGTCGGCGGGCGTCAGCACCTCGCTTTCGTCAATGAAATCGACGCCGAGGGCTTCGAGCACCTGCGCTTCGACAAAATGGCCGATGCGCACCTTGGCCATCACAGGGATACTGACGATGGCCATGATTTCGCGTATCTTCTTTGGCGACGCCATGCGCGCGACGCCGCCTTCGGCGCGAATGTCCGCCGGCACGCGCTCCAGCGCCATGACGGCGACCGCGCCCGCCTCCTGTGCAATGCGCGCCTGCTCGGCATTGGTCACGTCCATAATCACGCCGCCCTTCAACATCTCTGCAAGGCCGGTCTTCAAGCGAATTAAGTTGTCACTCATAATTCTTCACTCCGTTGGTTAGCCTCTCTGGTCTGTGCTCGCTCGCTTTCAGTTTTCCAGCCTGATCAATCATTGTACGCCATTTGATTCGCCAGCCGGAAACCTACAGACGAGCGCTTAACTCAAAATGATTTCGCCGCGCCCGCTGATGACTACGCTGCCGCCGACGCGCACGCCCGCTACTTTCTGGCTCGCCGGGTCTACATCAATTTCGATATGCAGCAAGCTCGGACGATGCATCTCGAATCCCTGCTCGCTCAATATGCGTGTGACTGCCTGCACGTCAACCAGGCGATGACGAACAAGGTAGTAGCCGAGCGGTCCATTAGCTGAACCGGTTGCCGCATCTTCCAACACGCCGGCGGCAGGCGCGAAGACGCGGCAATGCACTGTGCTCGATTCAAGCTCGGTTTCGCGTGAAAACATCAACACGGTCTGCGCTCCCATCTGGTTGCTGATGCGTTCGAGCGCGCCGGCGTCGGCCTTGATTCGCTTGACTGCCGCAAGCGACGCCAGCGGCACAATGATCACCGTGATGCCGTTATGGATTGCCTCGACCGGCAGGCCCGTGGATTCAATCTCTGCGGCATCGAGTGACAAGGCCTGCGCCAGCGCTGCAACGTCAGAGATCGTGCCTTTGACGATGGGCAGCGGTTGAGTCATCACCGTATGCCCTGCGTGCGGGGGCTGCGTATTGACCTCAACGGTGATCGGCCCGATGTTGGCTTCAAGTATCACGGTCGTCGTCGGCTCAGACCAGTCTTTCATGCGTTCAGCGGCAACGACGTAGCCCGTGCCAACCAGCGGGTGACCTGCGAAAGGTAGTTCCTGTTCGGGCGTGAAGATGCGCACGCGGTAGTCGCCGCCGCTTTCGGGCGGAAACAAGAAAGTCGTTTCGGAAAAGTGCATCTCGCGGGCGATGTTCTGCATGGTTTCGGTGTCGAGCCCCGTAGCATCGGTGAACACCGCAAGCTGGTTGCCACCGAACTGCTTTTCCGTGAATACGTCAGCGATAATGAAACTTGTGCTTTTCATGACAACCTCCGTTTCAACACTTTGGCAATGCGCCGGATGCCTTCGTCAATCATCTCCGGCTGCTGGTTCGAGAAGTTCAACCTGATAAAGTTGGGTCGCGGCGCATTGGCGAAGAACGCTTCGCCCGTAACGAAGGCTACTTTTTCTTTGAGCGCCTCTTCAAAAACTTCACGCGCATTAATCGTCTCCGGCAACTCGACCCAGAGGAACAGGCCGCCTTCGGGCCGCGTCCATTTTGTTTCAGCAGGGAAGTGCGCCTCCAAGGCGTTGCGCATGGTCACACAACGCTCGCCGTAAACTTTGCGCAGGTTGGCGATGTGGCCATCGTAATCAAACGTCTTGAGCAAGCGCGCGACGGCGCGCTGTTCAATCGTGCTGGTGTGCAGATCGGCGGCCTGTTTGGCGATGACCAGTTCTTGAATAATTTCGTCGGCAGCCGTTATCCAGCCGATGCGCAGGCCCGGACTGAGGGTTTTTGAAAACGTGCTGGCGCGGATGACCCAGCCGTCTTGATCATGGGCGGCCAGCGGCAGCAGGCGCGTGCCCATGTAACGAAGTTCACTATAAGGATCGTCTTCAAGAATCGGCACCTGATAGCGGCGAGCCAGCTCTACCAGATGCGCGCGGCGTTCGGCGGAAAGTGATGTGCCTTTGGGATTCGAGAACTCAGAGACGACATAGATCAACTTCGCCCGCGAACGTTGCAACGCGGCTTCGACCTGATCGATACGCATGCCGTCATCATCGCTTTCAACTGCCACGAAGCGCGCTTCAAAGCCGTTGAAGGATTGCAGGGCGGCGAGATAACAGGGATTCTCGACGATCACTTCGTCGCCGGGATCGACAAAGATTTTGGCGACCAGATCAATCGCTTGTTGCGACCCTGTGGTGATGAGCACGCCGTCAGGATTCGTTTTTACTTCGCGTTCGGCGACGCGGTGCGCGATCCATTGGCGCAGCGGGCGCACGCCTTCGGTCGTGCTGTATTGCAAGGCCGCGGGCCCTTCTTCAGCGAAAACATTTTTGTGCGCCTCGGCGATAGCGTCGACGGGAAAGAGTTCCGGCGCGGGCAAGCCACCGGCAAAGGAGATGATTTCAAGCTGTTCGGTGACTTTCAAAATCTCGCGGACTTGCGACACGCCCATGCGCGACATGCGGCGCGCAAAGCGGTAAGCCTGCGAGACTCTCTCAGAGGGTTGCGCCAGAAGGCTAGAGGAGCTTTCGTGTGCAGCGAAGGGTAAAGTCATCGGTGCGTTCCCTTTCAACAAGCGATGGGAGCGCAGGCAAGATGCCCGCACTCCCAGGTTATTCAAACGGTAAAGCGCGACTTGTTTTCAACGGCGTTTCTTCGGTGTCTTCGGCTCGTCGCCCGCAGTCCTGATGTAAGTGCTCTCCTTGACCGACGACATCACGATGGTCGTCAGCGTGCGAGTGACGCCAGGAACGACGCGCAGGGTTTCGGAGATCAACCGATCAAGGCTCTCGGTGTTTTCGGTGACGACTTTCAGAAGGTACGAATCAGCGCCGGTGACGCGATGGCATTCGAGCACGTCCTTGTGCAGCAGCATGCGCCTGGAGAATTCCTTGTTGTACTTGGGGTGCTCGATGCGCACGCCGATGAATGCCGTGATGTCTTTGCCGAGTTTGCGGCTGTCTACACGCGCCGCATAGGCCGTGATGACGCCCTCCTGCTCCAGCTTTTTCATCCGCTCGGCGACGGCAGGCTGCGATAGCCCGACAGAGGTAGCGATTTCCGACTGGGTCATCCGTGCGTTATGTTGCAGGAGATCGAGAATTTTATAATCTATCGGGTTGAGCGTCATATTGCCTATACTTTCAAATCAATTCCGCTGCCACGCCTATAATATAACTTGAATTGATACGAGTCAATCGCTCCCTGTGGGAAGCAGACCCTCTCTGCTGTAGAGGGCACAGCCCCGTCGGGGCGAAATGTTTATATTCAAACAAGGCCACACAGAATCCAACTCCGTCAGGAGCGCAATGTCAACATTTATCCCCGACGGGGCTTGCGTTCTTTTCGTCGCTCGAATCTATAAACATTTCTTCCCT
>JBBWZK010000010.1:0-12985 GCA_039648975.1 Blastocatellia bacterium | reverse complement strand
TGTTTATAGTCATCGAGTCTGTCTATTTTTCAAGCTCCGTCATGAGCGGAATGTTGACATTTCACCCCTACGGGGCTTGCATTCTTTTTGACGCGATTAACTATAAACATTGCGTCCCTACGGGACTGGGAACCGCTTTCTGCTGACCGTATGCCTTTTGCTGCCGCCTGCCGCCTGCCTACTGCTTCCTGCTTCCTGCTTCCTGCTTACTGATTCAGCATAAGCGCGCGCCCAGCGGTCGGCTTCGAGGACAGCTTCGATGCTGGAGCAGGGTTGGGTTGAATGAGCGGCCATGGTTTCACTGATGAGGCGCGGGATGTCCATGAATTTGATCTGCCGGTTGAGGAACGCGGCGACGGCCATCTCGTTTGCCGCGCTCATCGCCGCAGGCATCGTGCCGCCTTCGCGCATCGCTTCATAAGCCAGCCGCAGACAGGGAAAGCGTTCAAAGTCCGGCTCGAAGAATTCGAGCTTCGCCAGTTTTTCCAATCCTAAAGGCGGCAGCTCGGTCGGCAGGCGGTCGGGATAGGTCAGCGCATATTGAATCATCAAGCGCATATCGGTGACGCCGAGTTGCGCGATGATCGAGCCGTCAACCATCTCGATCATCGAATGCACGATGGATTGCGGATGCACCGCGACGGAAATCTTTTCTTCGCCGAAGCCAAAGAGCCAGCCCGCTTCGATGACTTCCAGCCCTTTGTTCATCAGCGTCGCCGAATCAATGGTAATTTTAGCGCCCATCTGCCACGTCGGATGGGCCAGCGCGGCTTCGACGGTGGCGGCGTGCATCTGCTCGATAGGCGCTTGCCGGAACGGGCCGCCCGATGCGGTGAGGATCAAGCGCTTGACTTCGCAGACCTGCTCGCCGCGCAGACATTGATGCAAGGCGTTGTGCTCGCTGTCTACCGGCAGCAGATCAGCGCCCGACTCGCGCGCCGCGCGGGTCATCAATTCGCCGGCCATCACCAGCGTCTCTTTGTTCGCCAGACAAACCCGGCGGCCCATCTGCAGGGCGCGGTAGGTCGGCAGAAAGCCGACCGCGCCGACCGTAGCCGAGACGACAATTTCAACACCGTCCATCGTGGCGACGGCAACCAGCCCTGCATCGCCGCAGACGAACTCCGGCAGACGGCTGACGCCCGCGTCGCGCAGCCTGTCTTTGAGCACCGGCAGATCGCTTTCATTGGCGACGGAAACCAGTCGCGGGTGGTAGCGCGCCACCTGTTCGGCGAGGCGGTCAATATCGCGTCCGGCAGCGATGCCGGCTACTCCGAAGCGATCCTTGAGCGAGTCAACGACCGACAGCGTGCTCTGCCCGATAGAGCCGGTTGATCCGAGAATGCTGATGCTTTTCATAAAGCTCGATTGAAGCCGCATTCTAGCACGCGCCTGTCAGTAATATCAAAGACGGCCTACCGGCGGTGGGAAAGCGACACGGCGACGCGGCGACGCGGTGAAGGGGAGACATGGCAACAAACACCTCGATTGAATCTTTCGCCGGTCGCCGTGTCGCCGCGTCGCCGCGCTCCGCGACGGGATGCTATAATTCTGGCTCGCAATCGAATCGATGATTGCGCCTCTCGGATGCGAATCGTCATCGTCAAACTGAGCGCCATCGGCGATGTGGTGCATGCGCTGCCTGCGGTCGCCGCGCTGCGCCGCGTCTTGCCCGACGCGCGCCTCGCCTGGGTGGTCGAGAAACGCGCCGCCGCTATCCTGCAAGATTCGCCGGTGATTGACGAGCTAATCGAAATTGACACGCGCGCCTGGCGCAAGCGGTTGACTAGCCGCGCGACGCTTGTCGACATGCGCGAGCGCCTCGCTGTGCTTCGCGGGCATTCAGGCATCGACATAGCCATTGATTTTCAGGGCTTGCTGAAATCCGGCTTAGTGACCAAAGCCACACAGTCGCGGCGGCGCATCGGCTTTGAGAAGGCCGACCTGCGTGAGCCATTGAGCCGCCTCTTTCTCACCGAGCAAGTTGCCACCTCGCGATTCCAGCACGTCATCGATAAAAATCTCGCGCTGGCGCGTGCGGCTGTCGAAGACCTTTCGGAAAATGGCCAGGCGGCTTTCGCAGCAAACGCCTATGAATTCCCAATCGCCTTATCAGCGGATGACGAGCGCTATGCTGAAGAAGCCGCAAACCACCGCGCGGCGCGATTCGCCATTCTTAATCCCGGCGGCGGCTGGCCGACGAAGCTCTGGCCTGCCGTAAGGTTTGGCGAGCTGGCCGATCATCTCTATGAGCAGCACGGCATAGTGTCTTATGTTACATACGGGCCGGGCGAAGAAGAACTGGCGCAAGTGGTCGCCAGCCATGCACGCAGCGGCGCGGCGCAGTTGATCGCTTCGACGCTCAAGCAGTTTGGTGCCCTGGCGCGGCGCGCGGCGCTATTCGTCGGCGGCGACACAGGGCCGCTGCATCTGGCGGCGGCAGCAGGAACTGCCGTTGTCGGCATCTACGGGCCGACTTCGCCGGAGCGCAACGGCCCGTTCAATCCGCAGGACATCACCGTAGGCCGCGACCTGTGGTGCCGCACGGCTTGCCACCGGCGAGCCTGCTGGCACTGGGAGTGTATGGACATTCCCGCGAGCCTCGTCGCCCGCGCCGCTTCGCTGAGATTGGCTCGCGCAAGTGTAGCGGCGCGTCCTGCGCCAGCCTTCGTTCAACTCGATTCTTCGCCGAGCGAGGCGATTGAACACCGGCAGGATTACTGAACCAGAATTTGCGATTTATGGTCGAAGCTACAAGAAGCAATCGCCTTCGCCTGCTGCAACTGGCGCAACGCATTCGCGTGCCGGCGGGGCTGGTGCTTGCGCCGCTGCTGATCATCGCCGCCAGGCCGTCGCCGCGCGTGCTGCTGATTGGCGCGCTGGTCGCCGTCATCGGCTTACTGATTCGCGCCTGGGCGTCAGGCTATTTGAAAAAGAACCTGGAGTTGACCATGACCGGGCCTTACGCGCACACGCGCAATCCGCTCTATCTCGGCACCTTCATCATGGGCGGAGGGATTGCGTTGGCAAGCGGCGCGTGGTGGTTCGCCGCCGTATATGTGGGGTTATATCTGCTGATCTACGTGCCGGTGATGATCGCCGAAGCCGAAACGCTCAATCAGCTTTTCGCCGGCCAGTATCTGGATTACAGACGCGCGGTTCCGTTATTCGTGCCGCGCGCCACAGCGTATCGCTCAGCGGCTTCAGACAAGGCCAGCCGCGAGCGGCGATTCGCATGGTCGCAGTACACCAAGCACCGCGAATATCGCGCCGCCATCGGCGTGGCCGTCGCCCTCGGATTGCTCATCGCCAAATATCTTCTCTTTGTTCACTGAGGCGCTGGTCATACAGACAACCGCGCTAAGACGACGCACAACTAACCAGCGAATCCGCTTCGCAGGTATAATGAAATTATGAAGAGACGGCTCTGGAGATTCATCGCGCTTGTCGGGTTATGCGCCCTGCTTGTGAACGCACAGGCACAGCCCGGCAAGCCTGCGCCGGCTGACCTGCCAAAGATCAATCAACCGCTGCCGTTCAAGGCGGGCGAAAAGCTGCGCTATGAAGTCACCTTCTCGAAGCTGATCTTCGGCGGCGCGGTTGGCGATGTCGAGCTATCGGTGGCGAACGCCGATCATGCAGCGAAGGACGCAAAGCTCGCGCTCAAGGCTGAACTCACCTCAAAAGGCTTCTTCCCGAAACTCTTCGGCATCAAGGTGCGCGATACCTATAGCTCTATTGTCAACGCCCAGGACATGGGATTGCACGAATCTCTGAAGTCTATTGAAGAAGGCAATAATCGCCGCGAGCAGAAATCCGTGATTGACCGCGAGGCCGGACGCGTCACCTTCACCGAACGCAATCTGGCCGATAAGAAAGCCGAGCCAAAGACCAAAGAAGCCGCCTCGCCCGCATGGATTCAGGATATGTTGTCGGCGACTTACTTTGTGCGCACGCAACCGCTCAACGAAGGCGAGGTAATTCACATTCCCATCAGCGATGTCGGCGAGGTTTATCAAATCGAAGTGATCGTCGAAAAGCGCGAAGAGATGAAGGTGGATGCCGGCAAGTTCAAAGCAATTCGCCTGAATGTGAAAGTTTTCGATGGGCGCTACATTCGCCGCAGCGGTGAGATGCTGTTGTGGATGAGCGACGACGCGCGGCGCATCCCTGTGCGCGCCAGGATTAAGACTTCAGGCGCAACCGTCACCGTCGAGTTGAAGAGTATCAATTAACCCGCAAAGGAAATGCTGCATGAAAGCCGCGATGTTTGGGTTGTTCAAAACGGGAGAGCAACTTTCTCATCGCGGAATTTGCGAACTCCAGGCGAGTTCGACTTTGCATTTTTCAGGCTTCAATTCGTAAGCGACGCCGTCCGGGTCTAAAGGTTGTTGCTCGTCATTCAGCGTCAGTTTCATCGCCCGCAGTTGCGCCGCGAGTTGGCGCAGGTCAGTCGGGCACTGGCCGGTCTGCGCCTTATAGCGCGTCAGCAATTCGTTGATCGCATCCATCTCGCCAAGCGCCCGCAGTTGTTTCATGCGCAACGCCGCCTGCTTGCGGATGTTTTCGTCGTCGCTGTTGAGATAGGTCGAATAGATTGCGTAAGCGGCTTCGCGGCTGCCGCCGGCAATCTTCATGTAACCGGCGAGATCGCGCATCCACCACATCGCGCCCGGCACCTTGCCGCCTTTGTCATACCATTCGGCGGCTTTCGCATAATAAACCGCGCGCTCATCGCCGCGCGCCGAGTTTCCCGCCTGCCAGTTGATATAACCAATGTCCTGATACAAGCGCCACTCGTTAGGATTTTCTTGAATACCTTTTTCAAGCAGCGCGATGGCTGCCGGCAGATCGCGTTCGGGCAGAAAGATCGCGCCGAAGCGATAGGCAGGGATGTGGTGCGAGTCGAGCGTGACGACGACATTCAGCAGCGGCGCCAGCAAGTCCATGCGCAGGTTCCGCGATGCTGCCGCAGAGAGCGGCTGGTCGCTATCGATCAGCTTGCCGCCGAAATACTGCACCGTGCGAATCCAGTAAATGTCCGCCGCCAGACCTTCCATTCCGAGGCTCAAGCGCTTCACCGTATCGCCCGACAGGTAGAGCGTCTCGTCGCTGATGATCTCCTGCGGCATCGCTTGATCGATGTGCCGCTGCATCGGGTAGAGCAGCCCAAGCCCGATGACCAGAATTGCAAGGGGAACCATCCTTTTCATATCATCCAACAATCACTTTATAACTTATTTCACATTGCCTGCGGCGCGCGACGGATCGTGGCTGAGGCGGCCTTCGAGTTCAGCAATCTGCACCTGCGCCGGCAGCGGGTCGGGATTGCCTAAAGCTGAGGCTTTGAATGCAGCAAGCGCGCCTTCAAGGTCGCCTTGCTCTTTGCGCACGATGCCGAGCCCGTATTCATACTCAGGGATGTCCGGGCGCGCGGCGATGGCGCGCTGGAACATGGCTTCGGCTTCGGCAAAGCGGCCCAGCCGCATGCGCACGAGCGATGTACGGCCCGTCTGATCATCCATCAATGACTTCATCTCTTTGGCGCGCGCCCGGTACTTGAGCGCCGTTTCGTTGTTGCCCTTGAGAAAATAACAGGAGCCGAGATTGAAGCTCGCGCGCCAATAGGTCGGGTTGCGTTCGGTGACGGTCGCAAAAACCGGCATGGCTTCGTCGACGCGTTGGCAGTTGAACAATTCGTTGGCGTAATTGGTCAAGGCGATGTCGTTGCGCGGAGCGATCTCGACGCCGCGCGCAAACAGTTGCAGGTCATTTGTCCAGTATGTGTTCTGCGTCACAGTCAAAACGACGAACCCCAGCGCTAGAATAAGCGTCGCCGCCACCTGCACGGCAGGCAAGGCGGCAATCTTTATTTTATCGTAAGGCAGCTTGCGAATAGCAATCGCCAGCAGAATGGCGAAGCCGATGGAGGGAATATACAGATAGCGGTCGTGGGCGATCTCCTTTTCGATAAAGACAGGCAGATTCAGCACAGGCAGAATCGGCAGGACGACCAGGATGATGGCCAGGGCCACAGGCTTCGATCTTCGTGCCCACAGCCAGAGCATTGCGGCAGTAACCGCAAGCCCCGCCAGCATCAGCCAGAAAATCGCATCCGGGCGCGTCGTGTAAGGCGTATCATAAAACGCGCTCAAGCCCACAGGCCAGACGAGCAGCCGTATGTAAAACCACAGCACCGACGGCAAGGTCATCAGCGTAACCGACCAAGGCAACTGCCACGAGGCAACGCTGATGGTTTTCAACACCAGAGCGCGCAGCATGAAATAAGCGGCGGCCATTATCAGAAAAGGAACGGCGCGTTTGAGAGCTGCTGATAAACGACCGGCGCGCTCGCCGAACAGCCATTCGTAGGCGAAGATGAGTGCAGGCAGAACGAGCGCCGTCTCTTTGGAAAATAACGCCAGCGCATAAAGCACGAGTGACAAGGCCAGCCATTTCGCCGGGCGTGAGGTTGCGGCGGCGCTGGTCGGGTTATCGCTGGTTGCCGCCGCATCGCGCCATCGCAGATAGCCGAGCAGCGACCCCAAAAAGAAGAGGGCCAGCATCGGCTCGGTGACGCCGGAAATCCATGCCACCGATTCAATGTGAACCGGATGCACGCCGAAGATGAGCGCCGCGATCAGTGCGGTCGCTTCGTCTTTCAACAGCCGCCGCGCCAGCAGAAAGACCAACAGCGTGACCAGCGTATGCCAGATGACCAACAATAAATGCCAGCCCGCCGGATTCAAGTGAAACAGTTGGTAATTGACCAGCAGGTAGAGGTTGAAGAGCGGGCGATAGTAAACGCCGTTCTCTTCCGGGTGCTGCGCTTTCCAGACGTGTTCCGTGAAGCAATGCGCTGCATAGTCCCACGACCGCAACGCCTGGTTTTCAACGATCTGGCCGCGATCATCGTAGGCGAATTGATAGCGCGTTGTATCCGCATACACCAGAAACGTCAGCGCCAGAACAATCATCAAGGCCATGCGGCGGGACAACACCGTGGCGACAGCCTTCATCGGCTGCGACGATTCCAGAAGATACGCAGGCGACCCGCTGGTTTCAACTCCATTGCTCATCTCGCAATCCTCCCAACTTTTGCCTTTTTACTTTTTACTTTTGCCTTGTAAGGCGGCAATCTTTTCGCTCGCCTCGGCAAAATCAGGATGACTAGCCGCCTCTCGTTGATAGGCAACGAGCGCTTCGGCTAAACGGCCCTGCGCTTCGAGCACATCGCCCAACTGGTAATGAAAGCCGTAGCCGCTCCCGTCAAGCGAGATGGCATACTCGGCAGCGTGCTCGGCTTCCGGCAGGCGATTGAGTTCCTGCAACGCCACAGACAGGCTGATATATTGCTTCGCATCGTTCGGCTTGATGTCGATGCCGCGCCTCAGCGTCGCTTCCGCTTCGTTGAAGCTCCCCATCTTCAAGTAGGTGCAGCCGAGATTGTTGATGGCTTTCCAGTTGGTTGGATAACGCTCGATCACTTCGTTGAACATGCCGACCGCCGCATCAAAATAACCGCGATCACTGAGGACGTTTGCCAGCCCCGTCCTGGCAATGCGGCTGGCGGGCGCAACCGTCAGACCGTGCTGGAACAGAAGCAACTCGCTGGCCCAGTATTGGTGCTGATTAACAGTCGCAAAACCAAGCCCCAGCGTCAGCAGCAAGATGCCGGCAAAGCGTAGCGCCGGCTGCCCGAATAATTGCAGATGGCCTACATTCAGGCGGCTCAGGCCAAGCCCGACCAACAACGCCAGACCGATGCTTGGCAGATAAAGATAGCGATCATGCACCAGCTCGCCGCCGGCGAAGACTGACAGATTCAGCACAGGCAGAATCGGTAATACAAGCCACAAACAGCTAATCGCCATCCTGCGGCGGGTTTCGCGTTCGAGCCGCCGCCAGATGAACCATAGGCCAAGGGCAATGGCGAGCAGGCCGCCGAGCGGCAGCGCGAAATTCGTCAGCGTAAGCTCAGTCACAAACGGTAGATCGTAAAAGCAACTCAGGTTTGCCGGCCAGACTAGGTGCGTGACGTAGAACCACAGCGCCGACGGCCACGTCTTCACAGTCGTCTGGGCCGAAACTGTCGACAGTTGATGGCCGAGACCTTTCAGCACCACCGAGCGCACAACGAGATACGGCACGGCCAGCGCGGCGTAAAGCGCAGCCGTCCGCGCGGCAACCACCGCACGGCGAATGAATGGGCCGTCGCCGTAAATCCATTCCATGCCGAAGACGAGCGCAGGCAGAACGAGCGCCGTCTCTTTCGAGAGCATCGCCAGCACGAAAAAGAGCAGCGACGCCGCAAGCTGGAATGCCGGCTGGCGATAAAACGCAGACTGGTGATGTTCGACACGGTTGCCGGCCCGCGCATCGCGCCAGTTCAGATAGAACATAAATGACGGGATGAAGAAAAGCGCCAGTAACGGATCAGTGATCCCCGAAATCCATGCGACCGATTCGATATGCGCCGGGTGCAATCCAAAAACCAGCGCGGCAATCGCCGCTGCCGTAACATTCTTCAACAACCGCCGGGCCAGTGCGAACACCAGATAGGTCACGCCGACATGCGCCAGTATGGTGGTCATATGCCACCACGCTGCGTTAAGTCCGAACAGCGTCTGGTTGATGAATAGCCAGACGAGAAACAGAGGGCGATAGTAGTTGCCGAGCATGGTCGGATCGACGTGGCCCCAGACGTGATCTGTGAAGTAGCGCGGCAGATAATGCCACGACTTGATGAACGGGTTATTGACGATCTGGCCACGATCATCGTAAACAAACTCGTAGCCGAGCGTGCCGACATACGCCAGAAAGGTAATCCCCATCACGACAAGCGCCATAGCGCGCGACGACATAGTGATCTGCCGCGCCTCCTGCGTCGCTTCACCGGCGACGACCGTCCGTCCCGTCTCTGCGCTCATTTGAAATTTCTCCGCTGAAAGATCAGCACCGCTGCCGACAGCAGTATGCTGATGTAGACGATGGCATAGAGGATTGCCCAGACGGCTCTCGCCGCTTCGACAACCTCGCCATGCGATGCCTGCGCGATGAAGTTGAAGTTCTTCAGATTGGGGACCAGGTAATAAGCTATGTTGAGCGCCAGGCGCACGGCGAAGGATTGCGACAACCCGGCGGCGAGTTTCAAATCGGCGCTGAAATGGCCGATGACGTAGAGCGCAAAGGTGAACAGCGCCGCCAGCATCGGCGTCGAAAAGCTCGAAAACATCAGCGCGATGGCTACCAGCAGCGCCATCTCCACATAGATGAACAGCCCGGCGACCAGCACAGGCCATTGCAGCGGAGTGAAGCCGCGATTGACATACATCAACGCCAATTCGATGGCGACGAGCATCACTGCCGAATTGACCAGCAGCGTCAGACAGAGGCCGAAATACTTGCCGATGATGAACTCGTGGCGATGCACGGGCTTTGACAACAGGTTGTAGATGGTGCGCCGGTCGATCTCTTTATAGACCAGGCCGACGCCAATGAAGATGGCGATCAGCGCGCCGAAGACGAGCATGGAACTGAGGCCGAGCGTGGCGATGAATTTCGTCTCCTGATTCACAGACAATTCGCTGATGAAGATTGACGCGCCGACCAGAATCAACACGAAAAGCACCAGGTTGTAGAGCACGCGGTCACGCACGGACTCGCGGAAGGTGTTGAGCGCGATGACGCCGATTTTATTCATGCCGCCCCTGCGCATCTGTACCATAGGCATGGTATTCAGAGTTTGCGTTTCGCTTGCCATCATTTTGTCCCCATCCATTCACTTTCGTCCAACATCATCAGCCAGCCGCCGCTGCAACTCTGCGAGCCGCGCCCGCCACTCCCCTATACGGGCGTTATGTGGGTCAAGCTCTATCGCCCTTTGTTGTTCCTTCACCGCTTCGGCGTAGCGGCGCTGCACGGCATAAGCAAATGACAGGTTGAAATGCCCGCCGGCTTTGCCGGGCTGCAACTCAATGACACGCTCGAAGCGGCGCGTCGCTTCGTCCCAGCGGCCCTGGCGCGCATAGACGAAAGCTGAATTGTTCAACGCATCGAGAATATCCGGATGAATGGCCAGCACCCTCTCATAGGTGTTCAGCGCGGTTGCGTAATCGCCGCGCCCTTCGGCGGAAACGCCAAGCGCAATGAGTGGGACACGGGCTCTCGGCGCATGTGCCGCAGTATGCGTCCACAAGGTCTCGCTGTTCGCAAACCGGCGATTCGTCATCACCGTCAGTAGCGTCAAGGTCGCCAGCAGGCCAACGGCTACGACGGCGGCGAAGCGTGGTGAAAACCACTTTAGCTTCCCTGCCCCCTGCACCAGCAGGCCGCCGACCAGTATGCCGACGCCGAGCAGAGACAGGTAAAGGTAGCGGTCGTGAATGATCTCATCGCTGACGAAAGCCCGTGTGTTGAGATGCGGCAGCAGCGGCAGCGCGAACCAGATTAGCCCCAGCCGCGTTGTCATATTGCGAGCGGCGGCGCGCAGCAAGATCAGACAGGCGAATAGCAATGCCGCAAGCGGCATCCAGAAGGTCGCCCAACCCAGCGCGCGAACGTAGCCGAAGTCATAGAACTCTGACAGACCCAGCGGAAAGACGATCAGCTTTACATAGGCGATGAACAAAGCCGGCAAAGTGCGCAAGGTATCGGCAAAGGTCAGCGCCGCGTCGTCAGGAAAATTAAGGTTGGCGATGCGCCCCATCCATACGCCAAGCGCCAGATGCCGCAAGACCATATAGATCGCGCCGATCAAAGCGAACGGCAGAGCGACCAGCGCCGCTCGCCGCAGCCGCACAGGGCCGCGAGCGTCGCCATTGAAAATAAAAAGCTCGTGCGCGGCAACGATAAGAATCAGCACGATGGCGCTCTCTTTGGTCAACATCGCCAGCGCAAATAAGAGCATCATCGTCGCAAGGATGGCGGCGCGGCGTTGCTCTCTATAATGCAGATAACAATAAAAGGTTGCCAGCATGAGGGCGGTGCTCATTAGCCCGACCGCGCCGGCGATCCACGCCACCGATTCGGATTGCGCCGGATGGATGGCGAAAACGGCGGCGGCGCACGCGGCCAGTAGACGGCGCGGGCGATCTGCGAGTGCGCTTGCCGCTTGCAAAGTTTTTTCGAGGGTAACGAAGGCCAGCAGCGCACAGAGCATATGCAGCAGCAGCACGATGAGGTGCCAGCCTGCCGGGCGGCGACCGACGATTTCATAACCTGCCATCAAAAACAGGCTGAAGGCCGGGCGATAATAAAGGCTGGCCAGTTCGTCGCCGGCCACTTCCGGTTGCAGCGCCGCCCAGTAATCGCGCGTCAGTACGCGCCCCAGCGTCGCGCCATCCCAGTGGCCGAACATCTGGTTATTGGCGATCTGCGCCGTGTCGTCGTGAACCAGTTCGCCGTTGATTGAATTGGCGAAGGCGAGAGTGACGAGCAGCAATAATCCGAGCATCAACACAGGCTTCGACGCCAGGTCGCGGACAGTCGCTGGCGCGGCGTCGCGCGACAACGGCGATGGCTTCACGGATGCGGCGGCATCGTCAGTAGACAAGTCGAGCGGCGAGCCGACGGCATCAGTCAAGCTTAGGGATTCAGGCATCTCCGATCCTCACCTGGAGGGCGTCGTTCGCAATTGCCGGAGGGGGCGAAAATCTTCGCGGCAAGTTTGCTTATCGTTTTGCAGCGCACAGGCTTAAAGGCATGCGGCTGGCGCGGCGCAAATCCTGTGGTCTGCAAAATGATTCGGGGTTGAACAGCTTAGGGGCGTGGAAATACTCAGGGGCAACGAAACTGAGGGAACAGTGGGCCGGGCGATTAAGCGGGGTGCGCCCGGCCCACGAATCGAATATTACTTACTGTTGAGCCTGGCCGTTTTTCGGCAAGCGATCTTGTGGCGTCGCCGTAGGCGGTTCGCCGCCCTCAGCTTCGTAAATCGTATTCTGCAACGTCTCGTTGGAATAGTAAGAGCGATTGCCCGTGCCGAAGGTGCCGATGGATGAAGGCTTGGCGGTCGTGTCATACATCTGGCGCAAACCTTCGACAACGACCGGGGCCGTGGCGAAGATATAACCGTTCTTGGTTGTGCCATTCTGGAAACCGTCCGTCATGCCTTTGGCGATCAGTTCTTGCAGCGTCGCATACTTGTGGCCCGTACTCGACAGCGAATAAAGAAACTGATTCTTGCCGATGGTCTGCATTTCGGCGAGCGCGGCGGTTTCGTGCGCCGCCTGTTGCGCGACCAGCAAGCGCGGCACGGCGATGGCGGCGATGATGCCGATGATGGCCACGACGATTAGCAATTCGATTAGCGAAAAACCTCTCTGCTGCTTCTTGCGATTCATAAGTTCCTCTTTCAGCTCCAGGATGTGAGCTTCCCGATTCGGGGAAAGCCAACGGTACTCTCTAGCGAAATCGAACGCGGCCCTTTGCGGGCAGTTCATTTTATTTTTGAGCTGATCGAGGAAACTATAACACAACCGGGTGAGCCTTCGCAAAGACTCACCCGGTATGCGTCAAGGTTGATGGGATAACCCAGCTTACTGCAAAGCCGAGCCAGCCGACGGAACGCGGCTTCCCGGAGGTGCGGCACCGGCGGCGATATTGCCAGCCGTGTCTTGCCAGATCACAAAGGTTTCATTCGAGTAGAAGAAACGATTGCCTGTACCGAACGTGCCCGTCGATTGCGGGTTGCCGTTGCTGTCGAAATAAGACGGCACGGTCGTCGTCGAGGCCACGCCCGTTGTCCGAAAAGTAAAGCCGCTCTTGGCGCCACTGCCCAGAACGCTGTCCACACTGCCTTCGGTCGCCAGCACGCCCATGCCGGTGGCGAAGTCTTTGCCCAGGCCACGCGTCGATTGGTAGGTCGCCTGCGCCGTACCAACCGTGCGCACGGCGCTGATGGCCGCTGCTTCGTTGGCCGCCTGGCGGGACTTCAGCAAGTTAGGAATGGCGATTGCGGCGATGATGCCGATGATGGCCACCA
>JBBWZK010000480.1:0-12256 GCA_039648975.1 Blastocatellia bacterium | reverse complement strand
CCGCGCGACCTGTTGCCGGCTTCAATCAACGATACGTTGACGATCAACACCAGCACCGGCAGCCCTGTGACGATCACGCTCATCGGCGGCGTCAAGCCGCGCATACGTTTCATCGATCCGAACGATCCGAGCGCCGCGCCGGTCATCACGCTCTGTAAATCCGGCGACGAATTCCTGGTGACGTTTTCGGCCTATGACGCCAACACCAACCTGAGCCGCGCGGTCTACCAGTTCAAGGACAGCGCAGGCCGCAATGTCGGCTTACCCATCACGGTCGACAACCTCGGTTCGGTGTTGCAGCAGGAGGGCATTCAACAGGGCCAGAGCTTCACGCTGACGCAACGTTTCACGGGGGCGAACGACAACAAGAACGTCGCGACCGTCGAGGTGACGATCTTCGATGAAGAGGCAAGCGACACAGCCACGTCGAGCGCCCTCGGCTCGAATTGCAGCAGCGTGGCGCTGCAATCACGCCGCGTGATGTCGGCAATGATCCCGGCTGTAGCGCCCGATAGACTGCGCGCCCACAGACGCCAGCCATTGACGAAATAAGCTCAACGAAGCGAGGCGATCCGCAGTGGATCGCCTCAAGCTTTGCGGCTAAGAGTCAGTTGACACAACATTCATGTAGGGGCGAGCAGTCTCCGGTCGTCCCTGACTGGCAGGCGGTAAATTCTCAAGTCGGTTTGCAATTGGCGGAGCCTGTGGAGTGCGGTGACAGGTCATCGCACTCCATAAATCGCCGCAATGCGCCATCGTTCAGGTGTAATCTGGAAGCCCGGCGCGCTCCGTATGCAGTAGAGACTGCCCGGATTACATTGAGGAATGCCACACGGTAGAAGTAATGACGAAGTAAATTCTTCCGACGGCAACAGGAGAACATCGTGATCAGGGCTCATATTCGCATCGCCATCACCATCGCGCTGCTACTGGCTCTCGCTTGCATCTGGCGGCTTGAGAAAGCCCGCGTCTCTGCCAGCGCCGCGCAACAGAACCGCGCCGCCGTTCGCGCCCAACTGAGCGATACAGTATCGGTTCACTCAGCGCAGCGCGGGTTTCCTTATATCAATCTTTCGGATGGCCGCGAGTTGCTTGCGTCGTTCGACGGCGATTCCGAAGCTGCACGGCGGTTGGCGATACAGGCGAACGGACTCTCGCCGCTGGCGATGGCCTCGGCAGACCTCGATGAAGATGGCGTTGCCGATCTGATTTGCAGTTATGATTCGCCGCAAGGCGCATTCATCGCGGTCTATCGCGGCAACGTCGATGCGATCTTTCCTAACAGCCCACAGGCACGGCAGCGCCGTGCAGCCGCAGAGTTCACCGACGCGCCGTTCCTCGCGCCGGCGCGCCTCTTTGCCGTTCCTCGCGCCGGCGAGTTGATGGTCGCGGGCGATGTCAACGGCGACGGTCGCCAGGACATCGTCATCACATCGCGCGCCAGCCGCTCGCTGTATGTGCTGGCCGGCGACGGCAAAGGCAGCCTACATCTTGCTAAAGAAGTCGCCCTGCCCGGCGCGGTGACGGCTCTGGCCGCCGGTGATGTCAATTACCGAGATGGCCTCGTTGACCTGCTCATCGGCGTCGTCGGCGATAGCGGCCCGCGCGCCCTGGTGTTTGAAGGTAAGAGCGGCGCGCTCAATGCGGAGCCGGAAGTCTTCGCCCTCAAAGATGCCGCCAGCGATTTCGCCATCGGCCAGTTTGATAATGATCCCGCCGCAGATATCGCTATCGCCGCAGGCCGCAGTCTGCTGTTGATCTACGGGCGCGACCGCAAACTTACGGGCGCTGCGTCTGCACCCGCCGAGGTTAAGCCGGCGACCACCGGCAAGCGCGACTTTTCATTCAATGTGAAGGCAATTACATCCGGCAGATTTAGCGATGGCCTTCTCTCAGACATCGGGCTGCTGGCGGATGACGGCGCGATTTATAGGTTGCGCGTCAAGCTGCCAACGTCGGGCAAGGCGAAGAAGCGCGCGCCGCAGTGGGCGGTTGAGAAGCTCTCGGCGACGGCGCAATCAAACGCAACGCGATTGCTGACGGCTCATGTATCGAGCCTGCCGTCTGACACTCTGCTCCTGCTCGATGCCGGCGGTCAGCAACTACGCATCATCGAAACCGGAACGGCAAAGACCAGCACAGCGCTCGCCAAAGGCAATGCGACGGTTGACCTCGATGTCGAAGGCGAAGCGATTGCGGCATTGCCGATGCGCTTGAACGTTGATGCGCTCGACGACCTGGTGATTTTGCGTCGCGGCGAGAGCGCCCCGACCATTCTGACCAGCGCGCCGGCAGCGATATTCTCTGTGGACAACACAGGCGACAACGGCGGCGTCAATCCGGCTCCGGGAGCGGGAACCGGGACGCTACGCCAGGCCATCGTCGATTCCAACGCCACGGCAGGCGCTGATACCATTCTGTTCAACATTGGCCTGGGCATTCGGACGATCAACCTGGCAGCGCCACTGCCGGCGATCACGGATTCGGGGACAATTGACGGTACCGTGCCGCCCTCCTTACTTAACGGAACGACACCGCCTTCCTTGAGCCCCAGCAATTTGCAGACGATTGAGTTGAACGGGGCGGGCGCGGGCGCGGGCGCAAACGGCTTGACCCTGCAAACAGTCAGCAGCGTGACCGTGCGCGGACTGGTTCTCAATCTCTTCAGCGGCAACGGCATTTCCATAACCGGCGGCGATGGCAATTTCATCGAAGGCAATTTCATCGGCATGGATGCAGTAGGCGCGATGGCCTTGCCGAACGGACTGAACGGCGTCCGCGTACAGGCTTCAACCAACAACACCATCGGCGGCGCGACGACCGCCGCCAGCAACCTCATCTCCGGCAATACGGGCGCCGGCGTCTTGCTCATCAGCAGCGGCGCGATTGGCAATCAGATTCAAGGCAACCTCATCGGCCCGGACATCAACGGCTTGGCCGATGAGGGCAATGGAACTTCCGGTGTTCAACTCGACGGCGCAACCAACAACACCATCGGCGGCACGACTGCCGGAGCGCGCAATATTATATCGGGCAACAATGGCGGCATCCTGATTCGCCTCAGTTCAAGCAGTAACATGGTGCGGGGCAACTTCATCGGCACGGATGTCACGGGCAATAACGCCCTCGGCAATGACAACGATGGCGTCTTGGTGCAGGACTCAACCAACAACACCATCGGCGGCACAGTCGCAGGCACAAGCAATGTCCTCTCAGGCAACGGGAGCAATGGACTGGAAATTACCGGAGGCTCAAATAATGCCGTGCAAAACAACTTCATCGGCACGGACCGGACGGGCACGGCGGCCCTCGCCAACACGCTGAACGGAGTTGCGGTTGGCAGTTCGACCAACAACACCATCGGCGGCACGCGCAACCTCATCTCAGGCAACGGGGCGAGCGGCATCGTTCTCGCCACCAGCGCCAACGGCAACAACATTCAGGGCAACTTCATCGGCATGGATATCGACGCCGCCGGGCCAATAGCGAATACAGGTTCCGGCATTACAGTCTTTGATTCATCCAATGTGACCATCACAGGCAACATCATCTCCGGTAACGGCAGTGACGGCGTGCATCTGGAGAACACGGCTCCGGGCGGCCAGAACAACGCGGTGCGCGGCAACATCATCGGCACGGATTCGATAGGAACCACAGCAGTCCCCAATGCCGGCAACGGCGTCGGGATTGTCAATATGCCCGGCAACACCATCGGCGGTACAACGGTAGCCGACCGCAACCTCATCTCCGGCAACGGCGCAGGTGGCGTTGGTATCAGCGGCGACGCAGGGACCAACAACACCGTAACCGGCAACTTCATCGGCACGGATGTCAACGGCACGGCGGCTCTGGCTAACTCCGGCAGCGGCGTGTCGATTTCCACCGGGCCGAACAACATCGTCGGCGGTACAGTAGCCGGTTCCGGCAACCTGTTATCCGGCAATCTCAGCAGCGGTGTGTTCATCCAGGATGGCGCCGCCGGAACTCTAGTACAGGGCAATCTCATAGGCACAAATGCCGCAGGCACAGCCGGCGTGCCGAACGCCACCGGCGTCGTTTGCACAAATGGCGCAACCGGCGTGACCGTCGGTGGCACCACAGCCGGGGCGGGCAATACGATTGCCTTTAACACGTTCTTCGGCGTCTTTGTTAATTCGGCAACCGCCCACTCCAACGCCATTCTCGGCAACTCGATCTTCTCAAACGGCAGCCTGGGCATCGGCTTGAGCGATGACGCCGTGACCCCGAACGATGGCTGTGATATCGACACGGGCCCGAATGACCTGCAAAACTTTCCGTTGATCACTGCCATCATTCCCGGCGGAATGCCGACCGTACAGGGCACGCTCAACAGCACAGCCAGCACCACTTTTCGGCTGGAGTTTTTTAAGAACACGACCTGTGACGCTTCCGGCAATGGCCAGGGCAAGACCTTCATTGGCTCGACGAACGTGGCAACCGATGGCACCTGCAACGCCGCATTCAACGTCATGCTGCCGGTTGCCCTGATGACGGGCGATGTCGTAACCGCGACCGCCACCGATTCGGCCAACAACACGTCGGAATTCTCGCCCTGTTTCACTGCGCCCGCAGCCACGAACGCCGATCTCTCCGTGGCACTGAATGCGATGCCCGACCCTGTGCCTGCCGGTAATAACCTCACCTTTATGGCGCAGGTCACCAACGCCGGGCCTGACCCGGCGGCAAACGTCACACTCACTGAAGCCGTCCCGGCAAATACGACATTCCAATCGTTGAGCGCGCCTCCCGGATGGAATTGCTCGATGCCCGCCGTTGGCGGCACCGGAACGATCATCTGCATGAACCCGAGTCTGGCTTCGGCCGCGAGCGCGATGTTCACGCTCGTCGTCAATGTCAATCCAGGCACGCCGGGAGGAACCGTCATCAGCTCCACGGCCACCATAGATTCCAACGCGTCAGACCCGAATCCGTCGAACAATTCAGCAACCGCAATGGCAACCGTAGCCGGTGGGAATTGCACAATCACCTGTCCGGCCAATATCACCATCAACAGCAGCGCGGCGCAGTGCGGCGCAAACGTCAATTATCCACCGCCGACCGCAGATGCCGCCTGCGGCGCGGTGACCTGCTCGCCGCCGTCAGGGACTTTCTTTCCGCGCGGCGCATCAACTGTAACCTGTACCACTGCCAACGGGCCGAGTTGTTCATTTGTCGTGACGGTCGTCGACAATACGCCGCCGACGATTTCGTGCCCACCCTCGATCACCGTAGGAACCGCTCCCGGTAAAAATGTCGCGATTGTCGATTTCCCCATCGCCACGGCGACCGATGTGTGCGGCGTGACCAATGTCGTCTGCTTGCCGCCCTCCGGTTCGACCTTCCCGCTTGGCGCTTCGACGGTCAACTGCTCGGCGAGAGATGCGGCGAACAACACAGCGAATTGCTCTTTCACCGTGACCGTCAACGATCAGGATGCGCCGGTGATTCATTGCCCGAACAACATCACGATGCAATTGCCGCCGACGCAAACTTCCGCTGTGGTGAATTATCCGCTGCCGACCGTAGAGGACAACCTGCCGGGCATCACGGTGAGCTGTGCGCCGCCTTCCGGTTCGACCTTCCCGCTCGGCGTCACGGCGGTCGTCTGCGTCGCCGTCGATGTCACCGGCAATCGCTCGACGTGCGGCTTCAGCATCTCGCTCACCGGCGGGCCGCCGAGTCTGGAGGTGATCATCCCGACAGGCAAATCGGCTCTGGAGTTCGGCACCGACAGGCCGACGCCGGTCAAGCGCAAGAACAAAAACCGCGCCACAG
This sequence comes from Blastocatellia bacterium, assembly GCA_039648975.1. Classification (GTDB taxonomy): domain Bacteria; phylum Acidobacteriota; class Blastocatellia; order UBA7656; family UBA7656; genus DATENM01. The sequence continues at coordinate 6,460 of JBBWZK010000480.1, read as the reverse complement.
GCCCCTGCGCCGCCTTCACGGTGGTCAATCGCAGCTTCAGCAGGCTCGACCTGACGCTCGACAGCATCAGGCGCATCGGCAGCGAAGTCAGCAGCGGCCACATCACAGACGCCAAGGAAGGCGATACTTATTCGTTGAGCGTCGTCAGTGAAAACGGCCTTGAATCGCCGCTGGACATAGGCGACACGGTATCGCTGCCGGTCGGCGGGCGAGTGAATTTCTGCCTGCGTTTCAGCCCTGTGCTGCCCCCTGTGGCCGGCAGCAACACACAACTCAGTGCACCGCAGGCCATCCCTGATCTGATCAACTCGCAGGTGACGTTCCGCGTCGCCGGCGGCTCGACGCTTTCGGTCAACGTCAATGCCATCGTCGAGACGGCGCTGCATCTCATCAATCCCAACAACCCGAAAAAACCGGCGACGCTGGCGTTCACCAAATCGGGCGATGAATTTTCAGTGACCTTCGCGGTGCACGACGCGAACGTCGATGTCAGCCGCGCCAGGTACGAATTCCTCGACGCTGGCGGCGCGGTCATCGCCGGGCCTTTTGATGTGGATCTGACACAGGCCATACGCGAGCGCAATCTGGTGCGCGGCCAGAGCTTCACCGTGACGCAACGCTTCAGCGGCGCAAACAGCAACCGCAATGTCAGCGCCGTCCGCGTCACGGTCTTCGACAGCGAAACGAATGTGACGTCGCCTACAGTCATACTCGACACGGCGGCAGCCAACGCCAGCGCTCAGGCGGTGAGCCTTCTGCGCTTACCGCCGGTGACGCCGCCGACCGTGCGAATGCATACGCCATTGCCCTGAGCGGTCAGGCGGCGCAGCAGACTGGTTGAGACGAGCCGTTCGAGGAGTATGATTTGGCGATGCCTTAATGAATTTGCAGTGAGCTTCGCAGTCTTCGATTCAAACCTCGGTCTCAACCGCGCGAAGTAGAAACTCTTCGATGCCGGCGGCGCGGTCGTCGCCGGGCCGTTCGAGATGGACTTTGCGCAGGCCATCCGCGACCCCGATCTCGTGCGCCGGCAGAGCTTCGCCGGCACGCAACATTTTATTGAGGCCGTCACCCATCCAGATGTGGTGGCTGTGCGCGTAACTATCTTTGATGGCGCGACGAATCTTTTTGCGATGCTTGCCGCAGGGAGTACAATCAGGCGAGCGGATTCGCTGGCAGACGAGCGATTGGCAACCACGCGGGTGATGACCTGCGAAGGTTACAGGCCGGCAACGTGAGGACGAATACAGCATGGTTACGACAGGAGGAACTCAATGAAGAGAAGTCATTCCGCAATCGTCATGTTGATGGTTATGATTTTGATCGTGTGGCCTGGCCTACAATCGGTTGCCGCAAGCGACAGCAGCGACCGCCCTGTGAAGCTCACGACGACCGCTCGCTTCAGCCCCATCGGCATGATGGCGGGACGCGCCAGGGTTGATGGTCGCGCCTTCGAAGGCTACGCGCCGATCTGGGGAGGCGAAGTGATTCAAGCGGCAGCAAGCCAGAGCCTGCGCGTCTCGCTTGCCGGCGTCGGGCAGATCACGCTGGCTGGCAACACCGTCGCCCGCATCAGCACCACGACCGGCAGCACGGAAGAAGCGGGCCGCAATATCCTCGTCGCTTCACTGCTCGATGGCAGCCTGAGCGCTCGGCTGGCAGCCGACGCCGGCGCATACATCGAAGCCGCCGGCTCACGACTAGCCGCTGCGCCCGGCGCGCAGTTCCGCGTGCAGATTGTCGAAGGTCACGCGGCGCTCGATACCATTGTAGGCAAGGTGACCATCGAGCAGCAGCCGGCGGCGGGCCAGCGTTACATCCTGCGCCCGCCTGCCGGGCAGGGCAGCAGCCTGAGCGTTTCGGCGCGCAGCACGCGCCAGCTTCAGATTCAAGTCACAGATGAAAACGATCACCCGATACCTGATCTGCCGATTCTCTTCTCGCTGGCCAATCCGTGTCTCGGCACACTGGGACTCGGCGTCGGCGCGGGCAGTCTCTTCAAAGGCAAAACCGACAAGCGCGGCATCGCCAGTGTGCCGTGGATTACCGGCGCAGCGAAATGCGCCGACACCATACTGGTTCGCGTTGAAGGAACGGATAGCACCTTCACTTATCGCGCACAGGTCAGCGGCGGCGGCGGCAACTTCTTGACCGCGCGAAACACGCTGATCATCGGCGGCATTGCGGCAGCCGCAGGGGTGGGCATCGGCCTGGCCGTCGCCAACAGCGGCGACAGCACGCCGATTCGCCCCGTGCCGCCGCCCCAGGTCAAGCCATGATGATTGACGATGTAGCGCAAGGCGGTTAGCTTGCGCTACATCCCGAACAGCGACGCATCACGTGGGCGTGCGCCGCTTACTTTATCTTAATGAGTGCAACCTTGTAGCCCACCTGTTCAATCTTAGAAGTCGAGAGATTGGCTTATGAATAAAACAGCTTTGCTTCGCAACGCCCTCGCCGTGCTGGCCATGGTTTCAATTTTTTCGGTTCCCTTTGCTTCTCGCCTGCGGGCGCAAGACCTGCAAGAGCGCGGCTTGAAAGCTAAGGTTGGCGCGACCCGCACCGAGTTGAAAAGCGGCGCGGCTAAAAACGTCAACCTGTGGGCCGTGCTCATCGGCATCTCGCGATTCAAGAACGGCGATCAGAGCGTCGGCGGCGTGCAGATTCAAAATCTCAAAAGCGCCGCCGATGACGCACAGGCAATCTACGATTATCTGCGCAGCGACGAGGGCGGCGGCTTTTCAGAAGACCGCATCCTGCTGCTGAAAGATGAAGGCGCGACTAAAGATTCAGTCGAGCAGGCGCTGACCAAACTGCGCCAGTCGAAGCCCGATGATTTCTTCGTCCTCTTCATCGCCGCGCACGGCGTGCTCGCGCCGCAGTTCGACACCAAGCTGGGGCGCACGGTCGAAACGCCTTACTTCATTCTCTACGACACAGACCCGCGCCAGATGGCGGCGACCGGGCTGCCGATGAAAGCGTTTGAAGATGCGGTGAAAACGATCCCGGCGCGCAAGGGTCTGGTGCTCACAGACACCTGTCACAGCGCCGGTGTGCAGCTTGCGGGTCGCGGCGGCGAAGCGACGACGCGCGCCAATAGCCAGCTCATCGATGAACTCAAAAAGACCGATGCGCAGGGCGTCGGTTATCTCTGGGCCGCCGACCAGACGGAAGTATCGCTCGAAGACCCAGAGTTGAATCAGGGACAGGGACAGGGCCACGGTGTCTTTACTTTCTTTTTGCTCGAAGGCTTGCGCGGCAACGCCGATGCAAACGTTGACGGCCAGGTGACCTACTCCGAGTTGAAGCAATACGTTCGCGAGAAGGTCGCCTCTTATACAGAGAACAAACAGAATCCCGGCGGCAACACCACGTCAATCGATACCAACGACATTCCCGTCGCCATCGTGCCGACCGATTGCAAAGACCCGGCAAATTGCGGCTCGCTGGTGATTCGCGCGCCTGAGATGGAAGGCGTCAACGTCGCCATCGACAATAAGCCGGCAGGGGTGCTTACACGCAACACCGAAATTACCCGGCGCGTGCCTATTGGCGACCGCTTGCTGGCCTTTTCATTCGGCAACACCAAACAGGTCAGGCGAATCAATGTGCAGTCCGCCAAATCGAAATTCGTCGACGTCAACCTGACCTTCAGCACCAGCAATGACGACGCGCTGGTGCCGCCGCCGGCAGCCACGGACAGCGTCTACTTCGCCGAAGACAAGCAGCCGAGCAAAGAGGCGCGCGAAGATTTCCTCGATGGCGTCGATGCCTTCAACCGGCAGGAGATGGATGCGGCTATTCAGAAATTGAATTCAGCGATCAAGAAGAACACCGGCGCGTATGCCGATGCCTTTGTTTATCGCGGACGCGCCGAACAATCGCTTGGCCGCAAGGCCGACGCGGTGACGAGTTTCCAGCAGGCGCTCTTGCTCAGAAAAACCGATTTCGAGACTGAAGCATTTTTAGCCGAAGCGAAATTCAATCTCAACCTCGAACCTGCGGAAGTCGAGCCGACCTTGAGCAGCATCATCAAGCGCCATCCCGAATGGGATTTTCCTTACGTTGTGCTGGGCGACGTGTTGCTGTTTCGCAAAGACTTCGTGGGCGCGGAACGCCTGTTGTCGAAAGCCATCCGCATCAATCCGAAATCGCCGCCGGCCCACTTGATACTGGCCGACGCGCTCACCTATCAGGATTCAAAAGATAAGCGCGCCCGCGCCGTGCAGGAAGCCAAACAGGCGCTCTTATTGTTTGACGAAATCTCGAAGAAGAAAGTCTCGGCGGCGCGCGCCCTGAAAGGGCTATCGATTTCGCACCTGATCTTCGGCGGCGGCAGGTTCCGCAATACGTTGGCGATGGCCGAGGCGCAGCACATGGTCGCCAAGACGATTGCGCGTAAGATTTATTACAACGAAGACCTCGCCGACGCGGATGGCGAACTCAGTCTCGCGCAGACCAGCATCAACGCGGCTAAAACCTATGCGAAGAACGACAAGACGCGCTTGCCGTTGGTGCTCGAAACCAGCGCGCTGATCAGCTTCCTGAACAACGACATGGCGCGGGCGATAGACGACGGCGAAGCCGCGCTGAAGCTGAAAGAATTGCCGGAAACGCATCTGACCCTGATGCAGGCTTACGCCAGCAATCAGAAGTATGTGCCGGCAGTTGACCACCTGACCCGTTACATCGCCTTGAGCCGCACACAGCTTTCGCCTGATGACATGACCCGCTACCAGGAAGAGTTGGCGCGGCTGACCAAGATGCGCGACGCCAACCGGCAGAAGAAGTAAGCACATCGGCAATCCATATCGCCTGGCAACAGAGCGCGCAGCGAACGTTGATTTCCATCAATGCTCGCCGCGCGTTTTTGCATTTCTTCATTCTGCAAACAGAATTATCGCGATGGATACCAGTGATAGAGCATCAGGTAGACGATCACGCCGGTGATGGAAACATAGAGCCACATCGGCAATGTCCAGCGCGCGATTCTGCGATGACGGTCGAACTGGCCGCGCAGGGCGCGCGTTACGGTGACGATGACGAACGGCACAATGACTGCCGCAAGAATCGTGTGGGTCGTCAGTATGAGAAAGTAAATTACCCGTGCCGCGCCAGCCCCCGCAAAGCGCGTCGCGCCGGCGTGGTAGTGATAATAAAGATAAGAGATCAGAAACAGCGACGACGAAATGAGCGCGGCGATCATGCAGGCACGATGCGCCTGCACTTGGCGGCGGCGAATGAAGACGTATCCGGTGGTTAAGAGAATGCCGCTCGTGGCGTTCAGCATTGCGTTGAGGGTTGGCAGGAAGCGAATCATTTCATCGGGCATCATCAGGGTTATAACAAGGCGCTGTTCATGAGTCAAAGTGCGGCGCGCTCATCTCTCTCATCATCGAGCGATGCATTTTGTCCGTTCGCATTGCGCAGGCGATAGAACAGACCGAACAGCGCCACGAAAATCAGCACCGGCGGCGCAAGCAAGACGAGCGCGGCGAGATTCAAATTGCCGGCCATCTCTTGCGCCCCGGTCGCGCCTTCGACCACCGTTTTGCACATCGGGCAGAAGGCCAGTGCGTCGCTGCTCATTCTGGCAATCGCCAGCGCCGCGAACAACAGATAGAAAGGAATTCGCCGGATCGTCATCTGTCGCCTCATTGTCTGAAGAAAAACAGCAGCACGAAAAGATAAATCCACAGCCCATCCATGAAGTGCCAGTACAACACAGTGACATCGACGGCGTTGCGCTTGCTGCGCGTGATGCGCAGCCTGAGCGCCGCCACCGTGACGATCAACAGCGCGACGATGCCGCCGAACAGGTGAATCGCATGAAGGCTGGTGAGAATGTAAAAGAACGAACTGTGCGGATGACTGTAAACATAAACGCCCTGATCGACCAGAACCAGCCACGCCTCTAATTGACCGGCGAGGAATCCCAGGCCGAGCAAGGTCGTCAGGCAGATCAGCAGGCGAAACCAGCCGTAGCGGCTGCGGCGCAACGCACGCCGCGCCATCTCTATCGTCAGACTGCTCACTAAGAGCATCGCCGTCGTCAGCCACAGCACCTTTGGCATGTGCAGAGGGAACCAGTCGTGCGCTTCGCTCAGACCTTTCGACTGGCGCAGAATGTAGGCGCTGGTGAGCGAAACGAAGAGCATCAGAATGCTGGCCATCGCGACCCACATGCCAATGCGGAACTTATTCGGCTCGATGGCGTCGTCACGTGAGAAGCCCGGCGGCCAGGGGTCGTCGCCGCCACCGCCCGGCTTGCGCGAATTGCCGCCGCCGCCTGAGCCTCGACTGCCGACGCCCGTGCCTGCGCTTTTGACTTTGGTATCTGAAGAGACTGTCGTGCTCATCGTCAAACTGCAATCTCAACTGATCGAGTGGTTCGCGGATCAGTGAGCCATGTAGCGCAAGCAGTTAGCTTGCGTGCGCCCAAGCGCAAGCAAACAGCATT
>JBBWZK010000478.1:0-17571 GCA_039648975.1 Blastocatellia bacterium | reverse complement strand
GCCTCCGGCCCCCGACCCCCATCACGTCGCGGTAGCCGATAGCGATGACTTGCCGGTGCCAGGCGCGGCGCAGCGCATCGCTTTTCGCCGCCGCACTGCTCTCTCCAGCGACGACTTGGCGCATCAGTTGATAAAACGCCATTGCGTCGCGCGGCGCGCGCTCCGCAAGCGCATCGGCAAGCAGAGGCCGCGCGATCAGCAGGTTGGCCAGATACTGGCTGCTCAAGGTGGGCAGCAATCGTTTGATCAAATCAATGAAGTCGAACGAAGCGCGGCCCGCTGCCAGGCGGTCGCGCATGAACGTGGCGCAGGATTCGCCCCAGGCCGACAGGTTGCGCAGCGAACGCAGCGGATTGATCGCCGACCCAAGCGCCGTGATGATGGCGCGCTCGATGGCGCTTTCACTGGCTATGCGCGCCGATGGGTTTGCCTCATCGAGCAGGTCGTTCGCGCTATCGCTTGAAGGCGCGGCGATGGCTTTCACGAGCGCCGCAACCGCATGACCCACGAGCCGCGCCGTTTCATCGTCTATCATGCGGGCGGGCGATGCATCTGTAGCTTTCGCCACAACTGGCGCGGCCCCGCTGCTATCAGCAAAGACACGCTGATAAATCGCCCGCACGGCAGCCGTATGCGCTTGCGTGTCGCGCAACAAGTCTGCCGCCGCGTCCGTGCTTTGCAGATAACCGCAGCGGCGCGCCACCAGCGCCAGCCGCTCGCGCCCTAGCGGCAGCGCGTGCGTCTGCGCGCCGTGCTCCATCTGTAATCGATGTTCCACTGTGCGCAGGAAGCTGTAGGCCGCGCTCAAGCGTGCCCGCTCGGCTTTGCTGAGATAGCCCTTCTCCGCCAGCCGCGCCAGCACGATGAGCGTCTGCGTCGAGCGCACCCACGGCTCGCGCCCGCCGTGCCGCAGTTGCAGGGCCTGGGCGATGAACTCGATTTCGCGTATGCCGCCGCGACCGAGCTTGACGTTGAAGCCGCCGCCGCGCTTAGCGACATCGCGATCAATCTTTTCTTTGGCGCGGCGGACTTCCTGCATGGCGTAATCCTGCGGCGCTTGCGTGAAGATGGTGTCGCGCACGAGATCAAGAAAATGCGCCACTGCCGTTTCGCTTCCCGCCGCCGCGCGCGCCCGCAGCAACGCCTGGCGCTCCCAGTTCTGCGCCTGATTCTGGTAATACTCGGCGGCGCGCTCGATCTCCCAGACGAGATCGCCGTCGCGCCCATAAGGCCGCAGCCGCAGGTCTATGCGATAGGCCGCGCCTTCCGCAGAGTTGCTGCCGATCATCTGCGTGATGCGTTCAGTGACGCCTTTGAAGAATGCCTTATTGCTGATGATCGATGCGGGCGAGCGGCCCTCGCCAGCGGTTTCGCCGACGCCTGAAAAAAGAAAGAGCAGGTCGATGTCCGAGGCATAATTCAATTCGCGGCAGCCGAGTTTGCCCAGGGCAACGACGGCGAACTCGGCGGTCTGTATGCGCCCGCGTTCGTCGCGCAGAAGCGGCGCGCCGTGCCGGTTGGTCATCTCCTGATAAGCCAGCGCCAGGGCGTGACGCAGAATGACATCGGCCAGGTGCGACAATTCTTCGGTGACTTCGGCGAGCGTCGCGATCTTCAAGCAGTCGCGCAGGTAGATGCGCAGCAACTCGCGGCGCTTGAAGCGCGCCAGAGCAGTGCGCTGATCGGTGTCGAACGTGCGCATCAGGAAACGCGCCAACTCATCGGATAACTGCTCACGGGTCTTGACGCGATCAAAACCGCTCTCGGTTTCGCGCCGCAGCCACTCAATATGCTCAGGATGGCGCAGCAGGTTTTCGGCGAGAAACGGGCTGTAAGCCGCTATGGTCAACAAACGCGAGGCCAGCAGCGATTGCCGGTTGTAATCTATTTTACGAACAGCTTGCAGGCGCTCCCAGAAGGCGCGCGCGCCCTGCGGATCGGGCAGCGCGTTGATGAACGCTTCGAGGGCGCTGGTTCGGTCGTCGGCCATGACAGAGATAATTTAGCACAATTGCCGGTAGCCGGTGATTGTGGCTATACGGTTTAGGCTGCCTTCGGTCGCATTACCACAAAGGGACGGCTTTGGTGATATACTGAACCCCGAAGGAAGTGAGCTTATGGCGGGTGTAATCACTGAACGCATCACGAAGACGCCGGGCATCTGTGGCGGCAAGGCCTGCATCGCCGGCCATCGCGTGCGCGTCATGGACATCGTCATTCGGCACGAATTCATGGACATGAGCGCTGACGAAATCATCGCGCAACTGCCAAGCATCACGCTCGGCGATGTCTACGCCGCGCTGGCTTATTATTTCGATCACATTGAAGAGATTCGTGAAGAGATGCAGCGCGAGCGGGAGTTCGTCGCCGATTTCATGCAAAAGCACCCTTCAGCACTTGATGCCAAGCTGAAAAAGCTCAGAGGCGAGGATGGCGAGTGAGCGAATTCGTTTCCATCTCGATGAGCACATAGCTTCTGCTATCGCCATCGCGTTGCGGCAACGCGGTATAGATGTCACGACTGCCGCCGAAGCCAGCTTGCTTGCCGCAACCGACGAAGACCACCTTGAATACGCACACAAGTCCCGGCGCGTGATGGTTACCCACGATGATGATTTTTTGAATCTGCACGCGCGCGGCACATCGCACGCCGGAATGGCTTATTGCCGATGGGGCGCTCGCACGATTGGCGAAATGGTGCAGATGCTTGTGCTGATTTATGAGTTGATGTCTCCTGACGAAATGATGGGCAAGATCGTTTACCTTTGATTCGGGTTGACGCGCTTGCCCATCATCTGGCCTGGAAAGCCGCAGGTGGGTTACGGCCTCTTGCCGAAGGGAATCTTGATCTTGTTGGCGCCGGGGACGGGCACGCTCACGCCTTTGGTATCAATCAGGTTGCGCACCTCTGACGGCAAATAACTTTGCATGCGATAGGACAGGCCGGTGGTCGTCAGTATTTTCAGCGCCGCTTTTAAGGTCGGGTCATAATCGCGCGCTTCGCTCTCGTAGCCTTTGCCCGCCGCCGAAATCTGTTCGCCTTCGCTGCCGCCGACCTGCTGGCCTTTCTCCTGGTACAAGGCCGACAGCGCCAGGTGATTGCCCGCCATCTCGCCTGAATTATTCGTCTCGCTGCGGTAGCCGGTCGCCGTGTTGTATTCGCGAATCGCGTTGTCCGTGTCGTTCGTCGCGTGATAGCAGTAGGCCAGTTCGCGGTGCGCGTCGTAATAATCCGACCTCAGCGCCAGCGCTTTCTTTAACTGCGGAATCGCCTGCGGATACTGCTTCATCAAGCGATAGGTGTAGCCGACGCCGTAATACCCTTCGGCGTCATCGGGCGCAATCGTCGAGGCGCGCACGAAGGCCGCATTCGCCTTCGGCTGATCTTTCGGGTCGAGCGCGTAAGCATATCCTAAAGCCAGATTGGCGTCGGCAGAGTTGGCATCGATCTTCGCCGCAAGCTCAGCAGATTTGACCGCCTCTTTGCGGGCGTCTTTTTGATTGACGGCCTTGGCGGGGCGCGGCCTCGTCGACACATCGTCGGTCGGTTCGGCGCTGGCCCACTTGCTCAAAGCGCGCGACCGGCGAGCGATCAGCAACGCATTGTTGGGAAACTTTTCCGTAGCCGTCTGCAAGAGATCAACCGCATCGCGATAGCGCGCGTTCTCAAGATAAGCATTCGCCAGCCGCTCGTAGACGGCCATCGAACCGGCATCTTCACCCAGCGCCATCTCGTAAGCATTGATGGCTTGCGGCCACAGATGCTCGGCTTCAAACTTCACGCCTTTTTCATAATTGGCGCTTGAGCCGGCAGGCTTCAACGTCAGCATCACTTCCTGTTGCACGCCGGCAACTACGGTGATCTTCGTCTCCGCCGGCTGAAAGCCCTGCTGCTCGGCGCGCACCGTGTAGCTGCCCGGCGCAAGCTCCTTCTGCGCAGGCGATCCGCCAAGCGCCTGACCGTTCAGCGTCAGCAGGGCATCGGCAGGCGATGTAATCAACATTACGGTGCCGTTTTTCGGCGGCTGCACGTCTTTAGCAAGCGAAGCAATCTTGACGATGACGACGGGGCCGCGCACTTCTGTGGCGGTCATCGTCGGCGTCTGTTCGGCAGCATATTTGGCGCGCTGTTGAAAATCCGCGCTCCACTTCGCGACGTTGTCGCGCAGATAAGCGGCGAGGTAGCCGGCTTCGACGCGGCCATCGGGGCGATTGGCCAGATCGCGAATGCCGTTGAGAATGTAGTAAGTGAAGACGCCGTGCTCAAGCTTCGGATCTTCGTAAGCGCGCTCGCCGACCTGGCAGGCATAAAAGACCACAGAAGTCGGCGGCACACCCGTCGCTTGCGTTTGCGTCGGCGTGACACGCAGGCCGCGCGCCATCACGTCGGTCATGGTGTTGCCCTTGATGCCGCGACCGGGGAAAGGGTCTTCGCGGCAGGCATCCATGAAGATCGTGAACTGCGACGCTTTCAGGTTGCCGAGATGGCGCGACAGTTCTTCGAGATCAAGCCCTGTGCGTTCGAGCGCCTCTTTCGATGAAGCGTCAACGTCAACCGGCAGGAAGTAGCTCTTGGCCTGTACGCCGAGGCCGCGCGCGATGCCGTGTCCTGCGAGAAAGACGATCACCTGATGGTTGGGCTGCACGCGCGTCGCCAGGTTATCGATGGCCGCCAGTATGTTCTGCCGGGTGGCACGGGCCTCGCCCTGGCCATCGTCTGTAAGCAGGCTTATGTGATCTTCGGGAAGCCGCGCAGAACTGGCGAGCAGGTCTTTGATGGCGCGCGCGTCTTTGCTCGGATAAGTGAGTTTTTGAATCTGTCCGGGATAGTTGCTGACGCCGACCAGCAGCGCCCATTGATCGTCGGCCAGGGGAAGCTTGGGCGTCGCCGGTTTGGCATCGGTCGGCGCAGTCTTTGTCTGCCCCTGCGGCGCCGGCTTCGGGCGCGGTTTTTGTTTACCTTGTGGTTGCTCGCTTGCGAAAGCGAGGGTTGATAAGAGAATCAATCCGAGAGCTACAAGCAATATCGTTCGTCGCATCTTGACCTCCTTGCGACACAGGCCGTTTGTATCGCGCGCTGTTTCAATCACGCACGCAATGCGCAGGCTTGCTGATGTTTAAGTAAAATGGTGGGGAGACGGTGAGGATGTTGGAGCGATTGTTGTCGTTGAGATTCATAACTGATGGCTTACGCAGTATCGCACAGGCGCGCTGCGAAGATCAATGATCTGCACTCATCGCGTCCGTCGGCCTAGTACGCAGCGCGGTCGCTTGATAGATTTTCGGCAAAAAGTCACGGGCTTGATGTTTACGGTAAACGGACATATTGAATATGATTAAGCTGGAGGCTTGAATAGCTAAAGGAGCCGTTATGCCATCACCACATCTTTTGTCTCGAACGAAAAGCGCGCTCTCGGCGGCGCTGTGGGTTATGCTGAGTGTGCTTGTCGCACAGGCGCAAACGCCGCCGACGCAGACCACGCAGACCACACCGCCGAAAACGCCGGAGCTTGCTGAAGCCAGCCGTCTCGCCGCGCAGGTTGTCGAGTTTTACAATCAAGGGCGATACGATGACGCCTTGCCGCTGGCCAAGCGCTCGCTTGAAATCCGTGAGCAGGCGCTCGGCCCGGAGCATCCGCTGGTCGGCGAAGCGTTGCAGAATCTCGCCTCCGTGCAATTCGGCAAGAAGAACTTCGGCGCGGCGCAATCGCTATACAAGCGGGCGCTGAAGATTTTTGAGAAGGCTTACGGACGCGACAGCATCAAGCTGGTGGCGATGCTTGATAACATGGGCTGGCTGTATGTTGCCCAGGCGGACGTCGGCGGGGCAGAAGACGCTTTTCTGCGCTCGCTCGCCCTCCGCGAAAAGGCGTTCGGCCCCGACGCCGACGAAGTAGCGCAATCAACCTATATGCTGGCGCAACTCTACGAACAGCTTGGGCGCTATGACAAAGCGGTTGGTTATTACAAACGCACCATCGCCATTAAAGAAAAGCGGCTTGGGCCGAACAGCGAACAACTCGCCGATTACCTGGACAAGAGCGCCTGCGCGCTGACGGAGAATGGTCAATATAAGGAAGCCGTAGAGACGCAAGGCCGGGCTCATGATCTCCGCCGTCAGATCAGTGGAAAATCTGTTCAGCAGGTGACGGGAGAAGTTCTCCAGGGCAAGGCGACTTCTCGAATGGAGCCGGTTTATCCACTTGAGGCCAAGCGGCACCGCATCGCCGGGAGCGTGATGATTGAAGCGACTGTCGATGAGACCGGCCACGTGGTCGCGGCACACGCCCTTTGCGGCCCGCCCATGTTGAGAGACGTATCGGTCGAAGCGGCGCGCAATTGGCGCTTCACGCCGACGACGCTGAACGGCAAGCCGGTGAAAGTCGTCGGCGTCATCACCTTCAATTTTCGCCTGTAGTCGCAGAGCCGCGCGCTCAGGAGCCCAACTCGATGAAAGCGGCGCGCAAGCGTTGGTGTTTTTGCAGCCGCCGCGCGTATCGCGCATCGTCGCTCGTCGCTTTGGCGCGAATGATCTGCACAAGCATTTGCTTTTCCGTATCCGTCCAGCGCGCCAGGTCGTCAATCAACGCCAGCACGGCGGCGAAGTCTGCGAGCGCCTGGCGCTCTGATTCTTTCAAGCTCTCCGGCTTGATGCCGAGCGCGCGCGTCACCTGCTTTATCGCCGCAGCGCGCATCTTCACGGCATTGCCATCAAATTCGGCAGCCGTGCGCCGCGCGACACGCAGCCCGAGATGGCGCACGCGAAAGCCGTCCCAATCGCCCGTCGGCGTGCCCGGCAGTTCATAAATCACCGGCGCTTCGGCGAGCTTCTTGAGCGTCCGAAGCGGCGTGCGATACGCGTCACCGCCGGCGATGCGCTTCTCTTCTCTGGCGACCAACTTGATTAAATCAGGCTGTGTCGGGCGAAATCCGAGCTTGCGATAAAACCAGAAAGCGCCCGACTCCAGCGCTTCGTCGTTGTGATGGCCGATCTGATATGGGTCTATCGAAAAGCAGGTCGCGCCGGTTAGCCTGTGTAACATTCGCAACACTTGTGCATAGACCCAGGCGGATTCGCCTTCGCGGTAGGTATAAAACAGGTTGAAGCCCAACTCCATGCGTTCGCAAATGGTGATGCCTTCGATGTAATTATTCGGCACGCCGTTCTTGAGCGTGAAGCCTGCGTGATAAGCGCGCAGCGGCAAGCGGCGCGCTGCCGGCAAGCCCCAGAGAAATATCTCAAGCCCGCGCCCGACATCGGCGCGCACGACGCTCGCCGGATCGCCGTAAGCGATGCCGTAGAGTTCGCGATAACGCGCGCCGGTCGTCTCGCGGCAGTGATTGATGACCTGCTGCCCGTCGCCGCGCGATAATTTATCCAGCCTGAGCGGTGCGGCAATCGTTTGTTCGAGCGATACAGAGTTGCGGCGAATCAGCGGCTCTTTGTGATAGAAAACACTTTTCGGCAGGCGGCGATTGTTGGTGCGCGAGGCAAGCGATTCGTCGAGCCGCCAGCCAATCCAGAGTTCGAGCGAATCGTAAGCGGCGGACTTCTCTCTTTCTGAAAGGCCGGATTGCTCGAACTGCGTGACGAGCCACGCGAGGTCGCTCATGCCTTGAGGCTTGGCCGCTTGAATCCAGTCGCGGTAAGGAATGTTGGCTTCGACCAGCGTGTCCTCATAGATCAGCGGGACGAGGCGCGGCAACACCAGCCCCAATCGCTCAGGCGTTTCGTAACGCGGCCAGTCAATCTCGACATCCGCCGCATGATACTCGGTGAGCCAGCGCGCGAAGCCGTAGCTGTAATGGCCCTGCAAGGTCGTCCCGGCGATACCGGAATACTCTATGTAATCGAAGGCGATTGGGTCAGCGCCCGTCGCAAGCAACGCGGCGACGCGCTTGCTGAACGACGCAAGTTGAGCATCAGCCGATGCGAAGGCGGCGCGGTCTTGCGGATAGGCGCGGATGAAGAGCAGCGCTTCGTGAAAGCGGATGAGCGCCTCGGCATCGTCGAATTCGCGCCCGCCGATTTCAGCAAGCAGGGCCACGACACGCGCGCCCTCTGCGCCGAAGTCGCGCTTCGCTTCATCGAGTTCGTCAAGCAGTTGATCGACAGATTTGTGGGGCATAATTTGGTTTGTAGTTTATGGTTGTAACTCCTCAGCCGCGTAAACGCGGCTTTCTCGAAGGCAAATAGGCCAGCGCTTTTAGCGCTGGTTAGTAAGGCCGCAATAGTTTATTAGCGCGCTTCAGCGTGCTTACCTCTGGGCTTTAGCCAACCGATTAACACGATGGCTAAAGCCACGTGAGAAGGACGTTGAAACGCCCTTCTCAATCATTCGCTGCTCGCAACCAGCCGTAAAACGGCTGGCCTATGTGCCCTGCGGATAAGCCCGCTAAAGCGGGCTGCGGAGTGACTTCGGGTTTGTGGTTAAGGTCGTCGTTGCACTACAAAATCCGTTTGTATAACTCCAAGCAACCAGGAACGAGGAACCAGAAACCAGGAACCCTTAAATGAGATACCGTCGGCGCACCATTTCGAGCGCGGCGGTCGATGCGCGCCAGCGAATCAGGTGGCGGTCGCCCGGCAGAATCAAGCGGCGATTCGTCGAGGTCACGTCGTCGGCAAGGCCGATGTAAACCGTGCCGACGGGAACCGCCTGCGTGCCGCCGCCGGGGCCGGCTATGCCGGTGACGCTCAGGCCGATGGTCGCGCCGGTTCGCTGTTTGACGCCGCGCGCCATCGCTTCGGCGACTTCGCCGCTCACCGCGCCGTGTTGTTCGAGCATCTCTGCGGGCACGCCGAGCAAATTCATCTTCACTTCGTTTGTGTAGCTTACAATACTCCCGGCAAAGTAGTCGCTGGCGCCCGGCACGCGCGTAATGCGCTCGGCCACCAGCCCCCCCGTACAGCTTTCGGCGGTCGCCAGGGTGTACTGCTTCAAGCGCAGACGCCAGCCGATCACTTCTTCGAGTTGCTCCCCCTTGGTCGAATAACAGTTGTCGCCGATGGCCTCTTCGAGCTTGTCGGTCAATTCTTCAACCAGCGCTTCAGCGCGCGCTGCGCTTTCGGCGGTGGCGGTCAGGTGAAGCTCGATCTCGGAATCGGTAAACAGAATCGTCGTCGTCGGATTGGTGTATTGCTTATAAATCGGCGCGATTTTATCGTCGAGCTGCGATTCACCCATGCCGGTGACTTTCAACAGACGCTTCGCGATGCGCACGCCGCGCGACAGCTTTTCAAGCTCAGGCAGAACGTAGGTGTCGAACATCGGCTGGTTCTCGCGCGGCGGGCCGGGCAACAGGACGACGAGTTTGCCGCCCTCGTCCAGGCGCAGGCCCGGCGCGGTGCCGTTCGGATTCGGCAAAGGAATTGCGCCGTGCGGCACGAGCGCCTGGCGTTCGTTGTTCGGCGTCATCTGAAAGCCGCGACTCGTCAGCCGCGTGCGAATGCGTTCGAGAATCTCGTAATCGAGCCGCAGTTGCCGGCCCATAACGCGCGCGAAGACTTTGCGCGTGATGTCGTCCTCGGTAGGCCCCAGCCCGCCGGTTGAAATGATCACCTCGGAACGACCGAGGGCGTCGCGGATGGCTTCTTCGAGCCGGTTTTCTTCATCCCCGACGATGGTCTTCTGATGCACGTTGATGCCGATGGAATTGAGCCGCTCGGTGAGCCACAACGAATTGGTGTCGGTGCGGTGTGGCGTCAGCAACTCCGAGCCGATGGCGATGATTTCCGCTTTGAGCATTGAGTAATAAACCCTACTTTGTAAAATGGCGAACACAGGCGCAAGCTAACCGCTGGCGCTGCCTTGCCGGTACAAGCCGCGCGCGGCGATGTAAGCTTCGACCGTTGCGGGCACGAGTTCCGTAATCGTCTGGCCGGCGCGCACACGCGCGCGTACTTCCGAAGCCGAGCGCTCGCCGAGGTCTGCGGGAAAATCGAGATATGAGACGCGCTCGCTGAACTCTGCCGGCTCGTTTGCAAGCCGGGCGCGCAGGTCTTCGCGGCCTGTGCCGGCGCGCCCTGCGACAATGAATCGGCATTGTGAGAAAAGCGCGTGCAGCGCCGCAAGCCGGTCGCTGAACCGGCCATGATACTTCGCTGTGTAACGACTGTCGCGGTCTAACACGCGCTCGAATGTATCGAAGCCGACGACGAAGTGCAAATCGCTTTGCGGATACAGGGGCGCAAGCGCCTCAAGCATATCTATATAAAAAGCGTGCGATGAAAGGCCAAACGCCATGCGCGGCGCATCGCGCATGGCCAGCATGAGCATCTGCAAACGGTCTTCGAGCGCGCATTCGTAATGACTCTTATCGGCATTCGCGCGGCCCGCCACGGCCAACATCTCATCGAGTGAAAACTCGGCGAGCGCCCGGCGCATCAGTTCAAGGTGCGCGATGGTGATGGGATTGAAGGATGACGCGAAGACGCCGAGGCGCGGGCCGCTCAGTGCGGCTCGCTTGATCATCTCGATGCGCGGCGTGCCCTGCGGGTCGGCGCGCGCGACGATCTGTTGCAGCCGCAAAGCGGATAACTCATGTGCCGGAAGGTCTTTGCGCATACCATTCGCCGCTTCGGTAGTCGTCGGGAATCTCCTGCTCCAAGGTCTTATCGAAGCCTTGTGCCGCGAGTTGGGTTAACCACAATACTCGCTTTGACTCCCGTAGCTGCCTGCCGCACCAGCGCCAGAAGACAATTGCCACGAAAGCCGCGCCGCCATCGTGAATGATCAGGCCGTATTCGTCAAACTGGCTGACGTAATAGACCAGATGATCCGGGCAGGCGAAGAGATTGGCATGCTGCGGGCAAGTGTGATTCACCATCTCGGTCATCGGGGCGCAGCAATGTTGTTTCATCGGGTCGCTCTCCAGCATTAAATCCAATTGAATTGATGCGCCAGCCATGTCAACACGCCAGCATAGATGCCCGCAAGCGCGTCGTCGCTCATGACGCCGAAACCGCCCGGCAAGCGTTCGAGCTTGCGAATCGGATACGGCTTGAAGATGTCGAAGGCGCGAAAGAGCAGGAACGAAACCACAACCCCGGCAAGCGACGGATAGACGATCAGCGGCGTCATCGCAATAAGCTGGCCGCTCACTTCATCAATCACCGCGACGCTTGGATCTTTCAAGCCGGTTGCGGCTATCGCACGATTCGACGCCCAGACGCCAAGTGCGTAGAGCGCGACGTTGATGATGACGAATACCACCAGCAACCCGCGTGAGGCCAGCAGAAGTCGTTGATTGATGATGGCATTGATGATGAAAAACAGCACGACGCCTTCGGCTGCGCCAAAGGTGCCGGGCGCAACTGGTGCGCGGCCCGCGCCCAGTCCCGTGGCAATGGCATAGCCCAGGCGATCCAGCGGGCTCAGTTTTTTTTGTTTTACAGAAGCGGGTGGGCGCATCGGCTTGCTTGCGGTCATCTAACTGGGCTTGCGTGACGCATGGACTCGCCTGAAGAAAGACCGACGATTAGTCCAGATCGGCAAAGATGGCTTCGACGGCGCAGGTGAATCCCGGCAGCACGTTTGACGTAAGCATGTCCTTCTCGTTGAGCTTGGCGACCAGTTGCAGGATATTTTGCTCAAGCGCGTAAACTTCGACCGTGCGATTTTTGTAATCAATAATCCAGTATTCCTGGACACCGTACTTGCCGTACAGATTGCGCTTGGCGACGCGGTCGCGCCGGCGACTCTCCGCACCGGGCGAGATGATTTCAATCGCCAGTTCCGGCGCACCCTTCAGCTTGCCTCCCGAAAGAACTTTCTTACGAGTTTTGTGCGTCAAGAAAATCAGATCAGGAATGACGCCGCTGAATTTACTGAAAATCACTCCGGGGCCGGGAACAACCGAGCCAATTGGATTCTGCTTCAGATATACGGCAATCAGGAAATTCAGATTGGAGATCACAACCTGATGGTCATAATTTGGGGCACGTGTCACGAAGAGCTCTCCTTCGATGACCTCGTAGCGATTGCCGTCGTCGGGCATCAGTTCGAGTTCATCCACGGTTATCAATTGTTCTTGGGGAATTGACATGACTCTTCCTCTTTGCGCGACGATTCTATCACAACGCGACCGCCTGTCATCAGATGATGCGACCGATCAGATCATAGTCGTGCGCTTCAGTAATCTCGACGGTGACGAAATCGCCGGGGCGTACCTCACGACCTTCCGGCACATCGTTGATCAGCACCGCGCCGTCGATCTCCGGCGCTTGTGTCTCCATGCGCCCTTCAAGCAGCAGGTCGCTCTCTTTCGAGCGGCCTTCGAGCAACACCCTGACTGGTTTGCCAACCAGTTGACGATTGCGGCGGCGCGAAATCTTCGCCTGCTCTTTCATCAAGCGGCGCTCGCGCTGTTGCATGGTCTTCGCATCAACTTTTTCGTCAAGCTCAAAACCCGCAGAGTTCTCTTCATCCGAATAAGTAAACACGCCGACGCGGTCAAACTGGACGGCGCGGACGAACTCAACTAATTCCTCAAAGTCTGCCGGGCGTTCGCCGGGAAAACCGACGATGAACGTCGTGCGCACGGCGACACCGGGTACGCGCTCGCGTATGCGCGCAATCAATCGCTCGTAAGCCGCGCGCCCGCCGCCGCGCCGCATGCGTTGCAAGACGCGACGGCTGGCGTGTTGCAACGGAATGTCAAAATACTTACAAAGATTCGGACGTTCCGCCATGACGCGCAGCAACTCGTCGGTAATGTGTGTTGGATAACAATAAAGAAAGCGCACCCACTCGACGCCCGGCACATGGCTGATCGTTTCAACCAAGCGGGCAAGGCCGTCTCGCAAATTCAAGTCCGTGCCGTAAGCCGTCGTGTCCTGCGAAATCAAGACGAACTCTTTGACGCCCTGTGCGGCGAGCGCTTCGACTTCGTGCAGGATCGATTCGGGCGAGCGCGAGCGAAAGACGCCGCGCAGTTTGGGGATGATGCAAAAGGCGCAGGTGTGATCGCAGCCTTCGGCGATCTTGACGTAAGCGGTATAGGGCGCGGTGGCGCGCAATCGCGGCGTCGTTTCGTCGTACAGGTAGAGTTCCGGCACGCTCGCGCCGTCGCTGTAGATAGGCAGGCGGCGCGGCGCATTCGACGCGACGATGGTTTCGATCTCGGTCAGTTGATTGACGCCGATCAGCGCATCAATCTCAGGAATCTCGCGCTTGAGTTCGTCGCGGTAGCGTTCGACGAGACACCCCGCCACGACCAGTTGTTTGGCGCGGCCTGTCTGTTTGAACTGCGCCATCTCGATAATCGTGTCGACGGATTCCTGCCGCGCCGAATCGATGAAGCCGCAGGTGTTGACGACCAGCACGTCGGCTTCTGCCGAGTCGCTGGTCAACTCATACCCTTGTCGCGCCAGCAGGCCCATCATCACCTCGCTATCGACGAGGTTCTTCGGGCAACCCAGACTCACCATTCCGATTTTCTTCTTTTCAGCCATTCGCCGTGTTACTGCCTTCTGTCGTGAATTTGTGCAATTGTGTAAACGTTAATGGTAACGGATGGCGCGCGTTTTGGCCAACTTTTACTTGGCTGGCGCTTGGTAGCTCGTGCGGCTGGCGCGAATGATAGCGCCGACCCGTTTGCATTCGACGCGAATCTGATGCACGCGCCCGTCGCGGCGGTTTGCCTCCGGTGGATAATAGGCCAGCGTGTAGCCTGAGCGTATCTCTTCGGCGATGGATTTGAAGACCGGCGCAAAGTCGCGTGTGTCGGCGGAAAAATCCGCGCCGCCGGTCATCGGCACGATGCGCGATACGTCGAGCAGCGTCATGACGCGCTTGCCCGTCGCGCCGCCGGGCATATAGGACGGCAGGGTGATCGAAAAGATCGTCACTTCGGCGTCGCTGGCGCGGCGAATCAAATCATCCTGTTCCGGCGGCGAGACGTTGTCGTAGCCGTCTGTAAGGATGATTACAACGCGGCGCAGGCGGCGTCCCTGGCGATAGCGCGGCGCGCGCTTGAGCATCGATACGGCTTTGTCAATCGAGCCGAAGATGCGCGACGAGCCGGTGACTTCGCCGATCTTCTGAAAAGCGGCGCTGACTTTCCGTGCGTCGCTGGTGAAGTCCTGAAGGATGCGAATCTCGCTGTTGAAGGCCAGCACGGCGAAGACCGATTCGGGCCGCACCAGCTTCATGAAATTCTCGGTGGCTTCACGCTGGCGGACGATCTCTTCTGGCTTGATGCTGCCCGACGTGTCAATGG
Organism: Blastocatellia bacterium; assembly: GCA_039648975.1. Lineage (GTDB taxonomy): Bacteria > Acidobacteriota > Blastocatellia > UBA7656 > UBA7656 > DATENM01. The sequence continues at coordinate 3,348 of JBBWZK010000478.1, read as the reverse complement.
CGACGACGACGGCGAGCGGACGGGTCAGCGCCGCCTGCTCGCTGGCTTCAAAGAAGTCGAGCTTTTGCGCCACGCCGTCTTCGTAAATCGTAAAGTCGCCGGCTTTGAGATTGCGAATGAAGTTGCCGTCTTTGTCGGTCACCGTCGCGTCAACGGTGACGAGATCGGCTTTGAGCTTGACGACATCGTCCTGAGCTGAAGCCGTCACCATCATGCAAGCGGCAAGGATAATGGCCGAAATGATTTCGAGCGCGAAACGTCTATTCACTTTGAAACTCCCAGGCGATGTGCGCGTGATGGCCGACCGCTGCATGACCGAAAAGCGCATCAATAGTTTATTCAGGTTGTCACGAGGATCAGCAAATGAGCCATACGCGCGAATGCCTCTTTGAGTTTAACAGCGCCGCCATCCCTGCGGAAAGGCGACGCGGAGACGCGGAGACGCGGCGATGGGGCGAAGGTGAAGCGGAGCAACAAGGATTCTTCTTCGCTTCTCTTCTCTCACTCTCCCCGTCGCCCCATCGCCGCGTCCCCGCGTCTCTCCTTCACCGCGTCCCCGTGTCGCCGCGTCGCCGCGTCGTCCCCTGCCGCGTCCCGCTGGCTTTTCGCCTTTTGCCTTTGATAGACTTGACCGTTCGTTGATAGGAGGTGTGAGGTGGCTGTAAGCGAGCGATTGCTTGAAATCCTTGCCTGTCCCGCTTGCAAGGTGAAAGTCGAAATAAAAGCCGACGGCAGCGGCTTGAAATGCCCGCAGTGCCGCAGGGTCTATCCCGTAAAAGACGACATCCCGGTGATGCTCATCGATGAGGCAGTGATCGAGGCGTGAAGCGCGACCGAGCTATACACTTGCCGGACTGGTCTGCGGCGCGCAAAGTCCTGCTGATTCGGCTGCGCTCCATCGGCGACACGGTGCTGATGACGCCGTGTCTGGCGGCGCTCAAATCATTGCGGCCTGATCTGGAGATCGCCGTGGTCAGCGAGCCGTTAGCCGCGCCGCTTCTCGAAGATCACCCGCTGGTTGACCATCTGGTCGTCGCCGAAAAGTCGCTCGCTGGACGCGCCCGCCTGGTCGGCGAGTTGCGCCGCGCGCGCTACGATGTGGCATTCAACCTGCACGGCGGCACGACGGCAACGTGGCTGACGCGGCTCGCCGGCGCAAAATGTACGATTGGCTACAAAAGCTATCGCCATTCGCAAGGGCTCGATCTGCGCGCCCCCGACGCCGAAGCGATTCTGGGACGCAAGCAACTGCACACCGTCGAGCAGCAGTTGGCCTTGCTGCACTGGGCCGGCGTGCCGTGGTCGCCGGGGCGACCGCAGTTGCGCCTCGCGGTTTCAAACGACGTGGAAACTCGCGTGCGTGAAAAATTAAACACCGCTTGTGATGCGCAAGCTGTCAGTTTGCGCGCCGTCGATGGCATCGCTCGCGGCCACTTTGCCGTCGTTGCGCCGGCAGCGGCTTTTGAATCGAAGCGCTGGACGGCGGCAGGCTTTGCCGAAGTCGCCCGTCATCTGCGCGATCATTGGCAACTACCGAGCGTCGTCGTTGCCGGGCCGGGACAGGAACCGCTCGCAAGCGACGTGGCGGCGCAGGCGGGCGAGGTGGCGCTGGTCGGGTTGAGGTTGAAAGAGTTGATGGCCTTAATCAACTTGTCGTGCGCTTTCGTCGGCAATGACAGCGGCCCGATGCACATTGCGGCGGCTTTGCGCCGTCCGCTGGTCGCCGTCTTTGGCTCATCGAACCCTGTTGTCTGGCATCCGTGGACGGATTCGCCTTATCGGGTAATCGGGGGCCGGGGGCCGGGGGCTGAGGGCCAGATCAACCCTGCGCAGTGGCAGAAGGATACGAACACGCCGGATGTGGATGGCTCATTTGCCATTCGCCGTGTGCCGGCAAGCGAAGTCATCGCGGCAGTGAACGATGTCTTGAAAATGGCTCTGGCAGCCAGTTAGTCGGCATCGAGAGTTTATTGAGAGCGTTCTTTGCGAGCGCAACAACCGGCGGCGATAGAGTCGGAGGGCCTGAATCCGTGGCCCCGGCCCCTGACCCCCGACCCCTATTTTTATGCTAAAACTGGCGCGCGCGCGCGCTGAACAATTGACTGCAAGGTTCGCGGGCCGTCGCCTAGTCGTGCTCGGCGATTTGATGCTCGACGAATTCATCTGGGGCCGCGTGCGGCGGATCTCGCCTGAAGCGCCCGTCCCTGTCGTCGAAGTCGAACGGCAAACGCTCGCACTCGGCGGCGCGGGCAACGTCGCTTCGAATCTCGTCGCGCTCGGCGCGCAGCCTGCGCCGCTCGGCGTCGTCGGCGCAGATACAACCGCCGACCGTATGCGCGCCGTGTTTCATGACATCGGCGTCGCAAGCGATGGTCTCGTCGTTGACCCGTCGCGCGCCACGACGCTCAAGACGCGCATCATCGCGCACAATCAGCAGGTCGTGCGCGCCGACCGCGAAAGCCGCGTTCCCATCTCAACGGCTATCGAAGAGGCTCTCGTCGCGCACTTCAGCCGCGCACTCGACACGGCGGATGCGGTGGTGGTTTCGGATTACAACAAAGGCTTGTTGACGCCGCGTCTCTTGTCGGAGACGCTCGCGGCAGCACGCCAGCGCGACATTCCGGTTTGCCTCGATCCGAAGATGCGCAGCTTCGCCAGCTATCAACCTGTAACCGTGATTACACCGAACCATCAGGAGGCGGCGGAAGCGGCGGGGCTTGCCATTGAAGACGAAGCCAGTCTGAATGAAGCGGGTCGCCGATTGCTCGGTGCGATTGATTGCCGGGCGGTGCTGATTACGCGCGGCGAGGAAGGCATGGCGCTGTTTACGGATGGCGGCGAGGTGACGCGCATCCCGACCGTGGCGCGCGAAGTTTATGATGTGACCGGCGCGGGCGACACGGTGATTGCGACGCTGGCGCTGGCGCTGGCGTCGGGCGCGACCTTTGCGGAAGCGGCCATCTTAGCGAATCACGCTGCCGGCGTCGTGGTCGGCAAAGTCGGCACGGCGACCGTGACGCGCGATGAGTTGCTGGCGACCTTGTGAGTGATGCGTGGTGCGTGAATGAATCCGCATCGGTCAGTTGATGGCCAGTGTTATGTTCACGTATTACGCACCACGCACCACGCATCAGGTTTATTTTGTGTTGACGGACGCAAGCAGGACATAGTTTGATAATTTTGTCCTTATAGAATTGACAAGGGGAATTATTGCAATGGGGTCAGACGAATGAGTGATGAATTATTAAAAAAGATCAGCGAGCGGCGCGCCATAGTCGGCGTGATCGGCCTCGGTTATGTGGGGCTGCCGCTGGCGGTCGAGTTCGGGCGCGGCGGCCTGCGCGCCAT
>JBBWZK010000476.1:0-2634 GCA_039648975.1 Blastocatellia bacterium | reverse complement strand
GTCTTCTTGATCGGCTTCAGCGCCTCGCTGACTTCGATGGTGCGGCGCTTGCCCCACGAAAAGGTGTCATCGTCAAAGAAGACTTCTTCGAGATTCGGGAACAACTCCCAGGCGCGCTTGAACTCGGCGGCGACGTTCGCGGCGCTGCGCGTGCGCCACGCATGGCCGCTGATCGTCTGCGGCCACAAACAGAAGGTGCAGAGCGCCGGGCAACCGCGCGATGAATAGAACGATAGAAAAGGATTCAGCAGAAACGGCACGTTGTACTTCGTGATGTCGAGGTCGCGTTTATAGATGTCAACCGCAAACGGCAGCGCATCGAGGTCATGCAGCGGCGGGCGCTCGGCGTTGTGAACGATCTCGCCGTTGCGGCGATAGCTGACATTGAGGATTTGCTCAAGCGGACGGCCCTCGGCGAACTCTGCGAGCGGGTAATCGATCTCTTTGCGCACGACGAAGTCGATGGCCGGGCTCGCCTTGAGCGCGGTGTCCGGCTGTGTGGTGACCGGCGGGCCGACGAAGGCAATTTTCAGATCGGGCTTGGCGGCTTTCATCAGCTCGGCAAGCTTGATGTCGTTGCGCCAGCCGGGCGTGCTCGTGTAGAGCGCGACGAAGTCATACTCTTTAGAGATTTCGATAGTCTGTTCGGGCGTGACATCGTGCGGCGGCGCATCGAGCAAACGGCTGTCTTTGATCAAGCCTGCCGGATAAGACAGCCACACCGGATACCAGAACGAAGCGATTTCGCGCGCCGCCGGCCAGCGCGAGCCTGCGCCGCCATCAAAGTTCGGAAACGAGGGAGGGTTCAATAATAGTGTCTTCATGTGCATCCTTTCTCACGGGAGACCATCAAGAGTTTATAGCTTGACGTTTACGCAGGCGTCAAGCAAGTGGTTTTTGTGGTTAGTGCCCTCAGTGACTTGCCGAAATAGCCGCCAGTCAATGTGTCGTGCTGCGCGGCTACTTCAGCTTGTCGAGATGCTGGCGGGCTTTGGCGCGCAGTTCGGTCAACTCGTTTGGCGTGCGCACCGGGTCGCTTGAACTGATGATGCTCTCGTAGAGCTTGCGCGCTTCGTCTTTGCGGCTCTTCTTTTCGTAGGTTTCAGCGAGCGTCATCTTCAACTCGGCGTTGGTCGGCGCGGCCTTGTAACCGGCTTCGAGCCGCGCCAGGCCGCGCGCGTCGTTGCCGCCGAACAGGCGCGGCAGCTCCAGATCAAGCCTGCCAAGCGCCAGGTAGATCGCGCCATTCTTGTACGTCGGATCAATCGCCAGCGCCGTCTCAAATTCTTTGCGCACCGTCTTCACCAGTCCGAGAGCGCTCATCGCGCCTTTCAAGTCGGCATACTCGCCGTCATTGGCCGCCAGCCAGAAATGCCCCTCGACGCGATTCGCGTCAATCGCCACGGCTTTCTTCGCCGCTTCGATGGCGGCTTCGTAGAGCTTCAAGCGTTTCGCTTTGTCCGTCTCGCGGTCGGCCAGATAATACTTGTACTCGGCGACGCGATAGACCGCTTCAAAATTCGCCGGCTCTTTGGCGCACAGCGCTTCGGCCATACTGATGGCCTGCTTGAGACTGTCAAGATTGTCGCGCGCCGCAAACAGATTGTCGGCTTTCACAAACGGCGTCTCCTGCGCCGCAGCCGCGACGAGTGGCGTCAGAATCATTGCGAAAATCAGAGCAAGTTTTTTCATAACCGTTAGGATTCTTGATTGGTCAATACGAGTTTGCCGCCCGATTCGGCAAACGTGAAGACCGGCGCATTAATCGTGCGCTTCAGTTGATCGAGTTGCGCCGCGTCGGTAACTAAGAAGATGCGCGCCGCTTCGCGCCAGCACCTTGCGATATCCGTATCATTCAAAAAAATCTGCGGCGCGTCGTTGAAGTAGGAGCCGTATTCGAGATTGGCGGCGCGCCCGTTGAGGATATGAACCTGCCTGCGCGTGTAGAAATTGATCGACGAGCCGCTTTCATATTCGCCGTTGATGACGATCACGTCGCCTTCTTTGAATCCGCGGTTGATGGCTTCGGCGAGCGGGCGCGATGACAGGTAGGGCTCGAACTGTGCCAGTGCTTGATGCGCAAAAAAGAAGAAGGCGGCCATCATAACGGCAAGTGTGATGTTCGATGCCGTATGCCATGCCCTGCGCCTGGCAATCAATGCCACAAGCCCGCCGAGGCCGAAGGTGAGCGCTGTACCAATCACCGGCACGCCGAGCGCCGCGAGCGACTGTGGCGTCAGGTCGAGCACGTGGCCGAGCGATAACGCGTAAGCGTCAGGGTTGCGCGTCAGCGTCGAAGCCAGATCGCCTTCAACCGCGAGGCTGCGCGTCTTCAGGTAGACGGCGGTGCCGGCGATGAAGATAGCCACGCTCAACAGCGTCAGCATAAGCTGCATGGCGATCAACCAGCGCCTGCCGCGCCGAGCTTGCCATTCGCTTTCGGCGTTTGCAAGGGCGTAGCCGATCAGCAACGCGAACGCTGCATAAGACGGCATCGTGTAATACTCCTGCGTCGTCGAGAAGCAAAAGAATAAGATAATCAGCACGGCCCACAAAGCGAGAAACAGCTGCGTGCGCTGTTCGCGGCTAAAATCTCTTTGCCACAGGGATGCTTTCTCGCTTTGTGGGCCGTGC
>JBBWZK010000170.1:0-8867 GCA_039648975.1 Blastocatellia bacterium | reverse complement strand
GGCCTGTTGAGCGAGCGCGACATGGAGAAGGCCGCCATCATGCACATCTGCACGCTGGTGGCGCGGCTTGTAGACATCGGCAAAGGCAGCTTCCGTTTGCTGCTCAACGAGACGGCGCTGGTCAATGCGTGGGACAACTTCAAGCTCGCCGAAGGTCTCGACATCGGCGAAGTGCTGCTGCAATCAGCGACCGAAAGTGACGAGGCGCAACGCGTGCCCGAACCGGCGGCCAGGATTCTGAGCAGCCAGTTCGAGCCTGCGAATAAAAAGGTTTTCGCCGCCGGCGCGGCTCAGAATCACAAGAGTGGCGAAAACCACAAAGAAGCCGGGCGGACGCCCGCGCCAACCAACGGCGCAGCGACCAACGGCAACGTCAGTAGATATGTTGCGGGCAATGGGGCGGCGGAGCCGAACGAGCCGAACCAGCAGCGCATCGAGCGCTTTTACGCGCTGCTGGCGGAATTGAGCGCCAACTCGGCGCTGATGGAGATCAGTTTGCTGGTCATGCGTTACGCCAGCGAGTTCGCGGCGCGCGGCGTGCTGTTTGGCGTTCATGAAGGCGAACTGCACGGCCTCGGCCAGTTCGGCGTTGACCGCTTTATGCACAGCCACCACGTCGACGGCTTGATTCGCGGCATCAATATCCCGCTGGCCAGTGACGCGCTGGTGGCCTGCGTTGCCCGCGAACGCAGCCCGTTTGTCGGCAGGTTGCAGCGCACTTACTGGAACACGGAGATGCTCGAAGCGATAGGCGGCGGCCACGAAGGCTTGCAGGCGCTGGCGGTGCCGCTGCTCAGAAACGGCAACGTCGTCTACGTGATCTACGCCGACAACTTCGGCACCAGCGATCAGTTGATTGCGCTGGACGAGCTGATCGCGCTCACAAGCGTCGCGACACTGGCTTTGGACAAGACGCTGTTGCAGCAGATGGTCGTCGGCGCAGAAGCCAATCGATAATTACTTCACTCACTCATTTCACTCACCCTCAACCCATCGAATCGTCAGGAACTTCTCGGCAGCGCCTCGCGTAAGTTTCAGCAAGTCAGAAGCGGATAGAGCTTCTACAGATCAGAGAAAGGAATACCGATCATCATGCTGCAAGACTTGCGCTATAGCCTGCGCATGCTGGGGAAGTCGCCTGCCTTCACGCTGGTTGCCGTGTTCAGCCTAGCCATCGGCATCGGCGCGAACACGACCGTGTTCAGCATCGTCAACGCCCTATTGCTGCGCCCGCTGCCGGGCATTAACGAGCCTTCGCGTCTCGCCGACCTGCACGCGACCTCGCCGTATGGCCAGTTCGGCACCCTGTCTTATCCCGATTATGAATATTATCGCGATCATAACCATCTCTTTGAGGGCATCGCCGCCTATAGTTTTCTCGAAGCCTATATCAATGCTGGCGATCAGCCTGAGCACGCCATGGGCAATATCGTTTCGGGCAATTACTTCAGCGTGCTTGGGGCGCGGCCAGCCGCAGGCCGCTTCTTTTCGCCTGAAGAAGATCAGACGCCGGATGCGCAGCCGGTCGTCGTCATCGGCTACAGCTATTGGCAGCGGCGCTTCGGCGGCGACCCGCAGGCGGTTGGCCGCGCCATCACGCTAAACAATCATTCATACACGATTATCGGCGTCGCGCAGGAGAATTTTAGAGGCACGGTGGTCGCTTTTAGCCCGGACATCTGGGTGCCGCTGACCATGCGTAAAGCAGTGATGCCCGGCGAATTGGTGACGCGCAATTCAAGCTGGCTGCAATCATTCGGGCGTTTGCCGGCGGGCGTTTCAATCGAGCAAGCGCAGGCTGAACTGGTGACGCTCGCCGAACAATTGCAGCAAGCCTATCCCGAAACCAATCGTGATCGCGGCATCAGGCTGCAACCGTCGAGCGCGCTGCCCGGCGCGGTGCGCGGCCCTGTGGTCGGCTTCATGGGCATATTGATGGCGATTGTCGGGCTGGTGCTGTTGATTGCTTGCGCCAACGTCGCGGCGATGTTTCTGACGCGCACGACGGCGCGGCGCAAAGAGATCGCCATCCGCCTGGCGATGGGCGCCACACGAGGCCGCATCATCCGACAGGTGATCATCGAAAGCCTCGTGCTGTTTTTGCTCGGCGGCGCGGCGGGCACGCTCTTTGCGATGTGGGCCACAAACCTGCTGGCGTCGGTCCAGTTGCCGTTCGACATGCCTATCTTCATCGATCTGGGATTAGACTGGCGCGTGCTCGGCTTCACGCTGTTGGCCTCGCTTGTGACCGGCGTACTGTTCGGGCTGTCGCCGGCTTTGCAAGCCTCGAAGCCCGACCTGCTGTCGGCGCTCAAGAGCGACACGCTGGGCGGCGGCGCGCATCGCTCGCGGACGCGCAATGCGTTCGTCATCGCGCAAGTAGCGATTTCGCTGGTGCTGCTGATCGTCGGCGGCCTGTTTCTGCGCAGCCTGATGAACGCCGCGCACATCGAACCGGGCTTTAATCCAGATGGCGTGCAGACCGTCGGTTATAACTTGCGCATTCAAGGTTATGATGAAGCTAGAGGCCGCGAGTTTTATCGCCAACTCGTCGAACAGATCGAAGCCACACCGGGTGTGCGTTCGGCGAGCCTTGCGCAACTCGTGCCCCTGACCGGCAACGTCATGGCGCAAGGCATCCGTGTCGAAGGCATCGAGCCGCCGCCGGGTCGTGAATTCATTTCGGTTGATTGCAATGTCGTCGACGCGCGCTACTCTCAAACGCTCGAAGTGCCGTTGCAGCGCGGGCGTTGGTTTAGCGAAACCGATAAACAGGGCGCGCCGCTGGTGGCCGTCGTCAATGAGACGTTCGCGCGGCGTTTCTTTCCTGATACGGATGCCGTCGGCAAGCGATTCACGCTCGACAAAGACGCGATTGAGATTATCGGCATTGCCAGAGACGGCAAGTATGAAACCCTCGGCGAAGAGCCGACGCCATATTTTTATCTGCCGTTCGCACAATCCTACTCGTCCGGCATGACACTGCATATCCGCGCTGCGCCGACCGACGCGGCGGCGGTGTTTGCCGCCGTTCGACAGATCACGCAAAGGCTGGACAAAAACTTACCGCTGTTGAACGTGATGCCGATGACCGAACAGATCGGCTTTTCGTTGATCCCTCTGCGGCTGGCCTCCAGCATCGTCAGCGTGCTCGGCCTGGTCGGCCTGGCGCTTGCGGCCATCGGCATCTTCGGCGTCGTCAGTTATTCAGTCGCGCAACGGACACGCGAGATCGGCATACGTATGGCGCTCGGCGCTGAACGCCGAGATGTGCTGCGCCTGGTGCTCGGTCAGGGATTGAAGCTGGCGTTGATCGGCGTCGTCATCGGCTTAGTCATGTCGTTTACATTAACCCGCGCTTTAGCGAGCCTGCTTTATGGCATCAGCGCCAGCGACCCGCTGGTGTTTGTCACCATGGCGCTGGCTTTATCAATCGTGGCGCTCGCGGCGAGTTATCTTCCGGCGCGTCGCGCCACACGAGTCGATCCGATGATCGCGCTGCGCTACGAATAAAAGTCAGGCGTCAGAAGTCAGAAGTCGGAATGGAAAATGAACAGAGAATGGAGCTGATCAAATACCCGAACCCGATCCTATTCAGGAAGTCTGCGCCGGTCGAGATCACCAAAGAGATCAGAGACTTTGTCGACCAGATGTTTGACTTCATCAAAACCCAACTGACGTGGGGCGAACCTGTAGGGCTGGCCGCTCCACAGGTCGGCAGCAATCTACGAATCTTCATCGCCTTGAATCAGGTTTATATCAATCCAGAACTCACGCCGGTCGAAGAAGCCGGAACCACTGTCCACGACGAAGGCTGCTACAGTCTCGAAAAAGAACGCTATGATTACAAGGTTCGCCGGTATAACGAAATCGTGCTGCGCTGGCAGAACCGCAAAGGCAAATGGCGGCAGGAACGAATCAAAGGCTTTCGCGCGCAAGTCATTCAGCATGAATACGACCACCTGGAAGGCCGCTTGTGTTCCGGTCAATCCGCGCTTTCCGATTCGTCGCCGCCTGAGTAACCGCAACCACATAACCAACTGGCCCGCTCTGCTATCGCCGGAAACTCGATTGTAGATCGGCTTGCGATTGGATGTAGGGCAAGCGGTGCAATTTGGAGTGCGGTAACAAGTCACCGCTGTGCAGTATTGGTATGCAACAAAGCGGCGAGCAGTCGCCGCACTCCAAAACAGGCCGCTTCTCCTATGCCCTACACAGATTTGAAAACCGATCTAAGGTTTGCTTGACCCGGTATGCTTAAAGTGACTTGAGCGGCGTGGTCTTCGCAGACCGCGTCGCTTTTTTATTTTTGTAATATCAGGGAATCTATTGCGTCTATCGATTATGGGAAGAGCAACAAAGGCTGCTTAAAGGAACATCGCCAATCCTCGTTAATCCCTTCATGTCGCTCCTGTACGTCATAAGCCGAATTAAGAGTCAGGCGTTTTTGCGAAAGTACGATACTTTACACTGTTAAGGCTCCCTCCGCTTTTATGACCTGCGCAAAAACGCCTGACTCTTCGTTGAAGCTGACCTCCCTCCGCTAGGCTACGGGACAAGCTCTTGTACTTCGCTTCACACGCTGCGCTCGCAAAGCTGCTCAGGAGCGGCTTATCTCGCTTTAGTTGGGCGGCGATGCTAATCGAGTCTGAAACAAACCAAGGAGAACACCATGGCCACTGATATACTCTGGTTAAGTCCAACTGATTTTGTGACTGGGGACAAGTCGTTAAAGATTAGTTATCCCTCCGTAACGCATCCTGCCGTCCTGGTAAAAGCAAAAACTCCCGGAGATCTTAAATGGATCTACCTGGGACTGCGGGTCCCGCTTTACCACGATATACAAGCTATTCATGTCTGCTATCAACTCTCCAATCGCAGGAGTTTCATCTCACAAGTTCGACTGGTGGAAATGCAGACGCCGGATCAAGCTGTGGTGCGTCATGACGACGCTACGGATCTGCTGAGTACGACAGCTACCTCCTATCGAAGCCCGCTGGTTAGAGCGTTTCGGCCAGGCGCAGCGGTCTCGCTGGCGCTCCGACTGAACTTCGGAAGTGTGGCCGACACAATCACCCTGGGTGCCATCGGGATGGAAGTTCTCACACATCGCCTTGAGTCCGTGATTCGGCCCGAAGATTTCGGGGCTGTAGGCGATGGCGAGACCGATGACGGCCCCGCCATTCAGGCCGCATTGGTCGCATCATGGGCCGCGAAGATTCCGCTTCACCTCTACGCCAAGACCTACGCCACGGCGCAGGAGATTGATATTCCGGCGACCAAGCACACGACCATCATCGGCACGCGAGCCGTGGACGGAAAGGTGTCCACCTTCAAGGCCATCGGCGGGATGCGCCCGGCGCCCATCCCGCCGATGCCCATCCCGCCGATGCGCGCGGTGCTCTCCATCGCAACCGATGGGGCAAACGTGGCAATCGAAAATCTTGGCATCGATGGCAATCAACGCGCATTGGTGGGTATCTACGGGCAGAGCTGCTCACTAGGGACGTTCAGGTCGGTTGGGGTTGGTAACTGTTTGCGCGATGGCATTTGCTTCGTCGGCGAGGACGACCGCGAGCACTACACGAGCGGCAGTTTGACGCTTGAAATGCTGCGCTACCTGCGGTGTGACAACACGTGGGTGAAGGCGAGCATGCATCGTCCGCAATTGGGCGTGACGTGCAGCGTCCTGGCCAACGGTGTGATTACCTTTCAGGGCGCCATCAAACTGGACACCCTTGGGCTTCAGGTCGATCCGAACCCACCCGCGAACATCATTATCAAGAAAGGCAAAGAGATCGCCCGTTGCAGGTTGATCTCAGTGGACAGCGAGAGGCAGATCACGGTAGCACCCGCGCCGGCATTCATTAACGAAGTAGGCTGTGATTTCAGCTTGAGCAACTTCCACCACAGCATCAACGACACCAACTCATTCTTCGATTGCGGCGGCGGCAGCAACGGACATGTCTGGGACTCATTGGGCGCGGACAATTTTCGTGTCTCGACCATCCAGCACACCCCCATGAACGGTTCGAGCGTCGAGGTTGACATCGGGTCAGAGGTGTTCACTTTCTCAGGCGGGGGCATTGACCTCTATGAGATGCAGTTGCGCCAGGGTGACGGTATCCGCATCGGCACGAGCCCCTGGCAAGCGACGACGGACTATGCCGTGGGCGTGCGGCGGACCAATAGCGGAAATATTTACCGAGTCATCACGCAGGGCAAGTCGGCAGAATCGGGCGGTCCCACGGGAACTGGCTCAGACATCACAGACGGCACGGCGCATCCGGTGCATTGGGAATATCTCCGTCCTGCCACGGCCATACAGCACGGAATGATCGTCAGCATCATCAGCCCTACCAGACTGGAAGCGACCTTCCAGTCTGCTTACACGGGCACCGATCTTGATTTCGAAATCGCCAGCGGTGACGGCTATCACGAGTGCCCGAGCGGCGACAACAACATCAACTCGTTTCAAGGCACCAGCCTTTGGCGCGGAAACGCCAACTGCCACTTCGCGTTCTCAGGCCTGTACGGCCCACTGTTGGTTGGACAGCAAATGGACTACGCGGGCATGTACAGCATTCGCGTGGGACAGGGCGGGCCGGTACTGACGCCGCTGTTCCTCAGAAACTATAGCGAAGATAGCGGGTCGGGGAAGATGTTCTTTCTTTGGTCGACACTGGGCTGTGCTATTCACAATCCGGTAGATCAAGCCGGGAAACCTGACGACAACATCGATTATCCCGGTGACCGCGGCGGTGGCAGCGTGACCGGGGTGTACTACGGCCGCAACGGCATTTTTGAACTCGGCCACGGAGGCGACTACTCAACCAATCTCCATGCTACAAATATCGGCTTGAATCCCACGGTTTACGGATTGATGTTGCTGAGTGGCGGTCAACTCGAACCGGATAGTCGTGTGACTGGGGCTCCATTCTCGATAAACGGCACCACGACCTTCAGCCAGCACTGCAACGTGCTCCATCCCTATGACAGAGATTACACCTTGACGGGTAAACCGACGTTTGCACTTGCAGCTCGTGGCACGCTGATTCTGCTCAGCATAGACCAAAACGCGACCGGTCGAGTCACACTTCAAGACGATAGGTTCTTGGATGGCACCAGGCAGGGCACCAAGCTGCGACTGTCGAGCAACCGCGTAACCCTTGGGCCGGGCCACTCCATGCTGTTGTACTGCGATGGAATCTCCTGGTACGAGATTGGCCGCACGCCCCCGGTCAACCAAACTCAATGTGTTGCCAGCGGCGGGCAAATCGGCGGGGCAGTATTCTGGGCCGGGCAGATTTTGGCGGCGGTCTACGACGCTGTGCCTACAGGCCCCCGAAAGGCGCGCAACGCGGCACTGGCCGCGGCGAACGGCGTCGGCACGTTAACCAACCCCATAGGAGCTAGCCCAGGGATCGTCTACATCCCCGGCTCGCACTTCGACGTTCAATCGAGTGGTGAAATGCACGTGCCTGATAACGTTTGGGCAGGAGGCGTGCCTGCGGTCACGGACGTAGGCACGCCGGTCTATCTCTCTGAAATGGCCGGAGCATGGACGATGACCGCGCCGACCAGTTCGGGCTCAACCGTCGTTCGCATGGGAACTATCACCGTCGGCGGCGCTGGACTGGTGATGGTACTGATCAAGATTGGCGACCCCAGGGTGAACCCCTGATGCCATTCCCTGGCACGACTACAGCTAAAGAAACGGGCCAGTCGACATAGCGTGTTGCTGATCAGTTTATGCCATTGCCTCGCCTGCACAACTTGTCTGGCGTGTGGGCAAGCGTTACCGTGTTGATATGTCGTCTCCGCATCGTCAGCCGGAAAGCAAGCAGCCGAGTTGGCGCGAACGCATCGCGGCGTTGCGTTACGTGCCGCCGCTGGTGCGCCTGGTCTGGCAAACGCATCGCGGTTATACGTCAGTGATGGTGGCGTTGCGACTGGTGCGCGCTTTCATCCCTGTGGCGACGTTGTGGATAGGCAAACTCATCATCGATGCGGTCATCGCCAGGCGCGAAGCGCAGGCGACCTTCACGCACCTGTGGAAACTGGTGGTGCTCGAAATCGCCATCGTGTTGGGCGGCGAGATGCTGGCGCGCGCTTCGTCGCTGGTTGAAAGCCTGCTCGGCGATCTGTTCTCGAATCTGACGAGCGTGCGCTTGATGGAACACGCGGCGGCGCTCGACCTTTATCACTTCGAAGACCCGACCTTTTACGATCAACTCGAACGGGCGCGGCGGCAGACGACCGGGCGAATCGGCCTGTTGATGCAGCTCATTCAAATGGCGCAGGACGGCATCACGCTCATTTCACTCGGCGGCGCGTTGCTGGTCTACAGCCCGTGGCTGCTGTTGTTGCTGGCGGTCGCCGTAGTGCCGAGCTTTCTGGGCGAGACGCATTTCGCTTCTCTGGAGTATTCCTTACTTTTTCGCTGGACGCCGGAGCGCCGGCAGTTGGATTATCTGCGTTACATCGGCGCAAGCGACGTGACCGCAAAAGAGGTGCAGATGTTCGGCCTCGCGCCGTGGCTGATAGGCCGCTTCCGTGCGTTGTCGGAGAAGTTTTACGAAGAGAATAAACGGCTGTCGGTGCGCAAGGCGTTCATCTCCACGGGGCTGTCGATCATCGGCACGGCAGGTTATTACGGCGCGTATGCGATCATCCTGGTGCGCGCCGTGACGGGTGCAATCAGCCTCGGCTCGCTGACGTTTCTCGCCGGCTCGTTTGCGCGCAGCCGCGACTTGATTCAGCGTTTGCTGATGGGCGCGAGCGAGATCACGCAGCAGGCGCTTTACCTGAAAGACCTCTTCGACTTTTTCGAGATGCGGCCAACCATCACGTCGCCTGTGGATGCC
>JBBWZK010000473.1:0-9077 GCA_039648975.1 Blastocatellia bacterium | reverse complement strand
GTGTCGAGCAGGCGCGCGAAGAGATCGAAGTTCTCGCCGCTGAAGCTGTGCAGCATGCGCTCGATGCGCTTTTCAAACTGTTCCTGCTCGCTCACCTCTTCGTAATGCTCGGCGACGCGGTCGCGCCATAGCGTCTCCAACTCATTGCCTTCGACCGCGCCGCGCGCCGATAGATGTTCGACCAAGGCATCGAGCATGGCGTGATCGTAGAGGCCGCTGGTCGCCTGCCTGTGCAGCAACTCAAGCACCAGCTCGATACGTTCGTTGGCTCCATGAAGCTCGGCTTCAAGGGCGCTGATGCGTTCGAGCAGATGTTCTTCGATGGTGGGCCGCAGCAAACTTTCGACGCCGCCGTAAGCCACTAGCGTCGGCGTGCTCGTGATAATCATCAGCTTCATGCCGCACGCCCGGCAGGTTTCGCGCGTATAAGGATTCGGATGAGTGCAACGTTGACAGAATATCATTTCTAAAAGGCCACCCGCTTTCTTAACCTACAACATATACCGCAACTGCCGTGAAACTGGCTCCAGTGGCCGATTCTGCTGATAAGCTTTCAGCCAGTTTTGGTTCGGCAATCAATATTCATAAAAGCCTTTTCCCGTCTTGCGACCCAACCAGCCGGCATCCACGTATTTCTTGAGCAGCGGACACGGCCTGTACTTCGAGTCGTTGAAGCCATCATATAACACATTCATGATGGCGAGGCAAACATCTAACCCGATGAAATCGGCGAGCGTGAGCGGCCCCATCGGATGATTCATGCCGAGCTTCAGAATTTCATCAATCGCCTGTGGCGTGCCGACGCCTTCGTAAAGCGCGAAGATGGCTTCGTTGATCATCGGCATCAAGACGCGATTGGAGACAAAGCCGGGCGCGTCGTTGACTTCAACAGGCGTCTTGCCCAGAGCTTCAGCCAGCGCGCGCGTCGCCTCGTAGGTTGCATCTGACGTGGCCAGGCCGCGAATGATTTCGACCAGCTTCATCACCGGCACAGGATTCATGAAATGCATGCCGATGAAGCGGTCGGGGCGCGAGGTGACGGCTGCCAGCTTGGTGATCGAAATCGAACTGGTATTGCTCGCCAGGATCACCCTGGGCGGTGCGAGCTTGTCAAGATAGAGAAATACTTCGGACTTGGCGGCAAGACTCTCGGTGATGGCTTCGATGATGAAATCGCAATCGCCGAGATCGTCGAGCGCCGTCGTGATGCGTATGCGCGCGATGATCTGCTGCTTGTCTTCGCCGGCGAGCCGCGCTTTATCAACGTCGCGTTGCAGGCTGCGGTCTACGGTCGCCAGTCCGCGCTTGAGAAAATCGTCGCTGACATCGCGCATGACGACCTCGAAGCCGGCGCGCGCCGCGACTTGCGCAATGCCGTTGCCCATCGTCCCTGCGCCGATGACGCCAATCGTTTTGCTCACCTTCCTCCTCCTGTCAAAGAGAATCGTCTGGGGCTCGCCAATGCCTCACGATTATAGCGAACCGGCGCACCGCCCGCAGCACTTTATTGACCGCCGCTGCGACGTGGTTTGCTGCCTGGCGGTAGTTCATTACCGCGTTTATCCAGTACCGGGCCTTGTAATTGATCGATGATTTTTTTCAGCCGCGCCTGCGCGCCCTTGCCTTCCGGCGCGTCGGGCGGCAGCAACGCCAGATATTTCTGATACTCGTCGCGCGCTTCTTCGAGCCGGCCAAGCCCTTCGTAGATGATGCCTAGCGAGAGATGAGCCACCGAATAGGCGGGCGGCAGCCGGCGCTCGGCTTCCTGGTACAGCCGCAGCGATTCTTCGAGATCATCGGCGTAAGAGTAGATCAGCGCCATGTAATACCAGCCGGCGGCGCGCGGCCACATCGCCAGCGATTCTCGTGCGTAGGCGGTGGCGCTCGCGTAATCTTTTTTCTGCGAATAGAGCCTGCCGATATTTAAGATGAGCGTTGCCAGCTTACTGCGGTTGATCGCGTTTGGGCTGATGGATGATTTTGCCTGCTCAAGAATGTCGATGGCTTTGTTGAGATTGCCTTGTTGCATGGTCAGGTAACTGAGCGTGATATGACCATCGACATATTGCGGATCAAGCTCGATGGCGCGTTGCGCCAAGGCTTCGGCGTCGCGCGCCCGTCCGGCAAAGGCATATTCGCTCGCCAGCGCCGTGTAGGCCGGCGCGGAATCCGGCGCAACCGCAACGGCGTGGCGATAAATGCTGAGCGAATCGCTCCAGTGACGGCTGTGCAATATGTAAGCTATGCCATAAAACACCACTGCTGCCGCAACTAACGCCGCCGCGAATTTGTCCGGCGATAGCCTGAACGATTGTCGCGCCGCGAGCCATTCGACGCCGAAGGCCGCCGCCAGACAGAAACCGAGCGAGGGCAGGTAAAGATACCTTTCCTGCACGAGATGCTCCATCTCAAAGCGATTCATCGCGAGCAGCACCGGCGCAAGCGTCAGGATGAACCACGCGCCGGCAAACCGCAATTCCCGCGAGCCGTAGCGTGCGACGATGAAGGCGAGCACGATGACCAGCACGAGCGGCGCAAGCAGCTTGAGGCTGACCAACGACGTAACTGGAATTGTGTAATGTTGATAACTGTAGCCGAATGGCCAGAGCAGGAGCGCCAGATACTTGACGATGGCCAGCGGAATCGTCAGCAACGCCGGGCCAGGCGGCAGGCGGGTTTCATCTGTGGCGAAGATCGCGCCGTTCGCCAGATAGCGCATCAGCGCATATACCGCCGTCACCAGCGCCAACCCTGCGGCAAACGGCAGTAAGCGTCTGCCGCGCGCCGGAATCGCCGGCGATTTGCCGATCTGCGCCAGTTCCAGGTAAGCGACGACGAGCGGAAATGCCAGGGCCGCTTCTTTGCTCCACAGCGCCAGCAGATAACAGGCCAGCGCCAGGATAAGCTGATAAACGCGGCCCGCTTTTCGATAAGCCAGGTAAAAATGCAGCGCCGCCAGCAGCAGCAACGTCATCAACACGTCGACGCCGCCTGATACCCAGGCGACGGCTTCGGCATGAACCGGCAGCACGGCGAACAGGCTCGCGGCGATGAGCGCCAGCCGACGTTTATCGAACAGCCCCTTAATCACTACAAAGACCATCGCCGTCGTCGCCGCGTGCAGCAGGACGCTCATCAGATGCCAGCCCCAGGTGGACGCGCCGAAGATGGCATTGCCGATCATCAACCAGACGCTGAACAAAGGACGGTAGTAGGATTGCGAGATGGTTGTGACCTCGAACGGCGCGAACCGCCACGCCCGCGAGGTGAAAGCCGCCGGCAGATTGGCGAGACTTTTGATGAGCGCATTGTTGACGATTTGCGGCGCATCGTCGCAGGCAAAGTCGTTTGCCAGCGTGATGAGCGAGGCGACCAGCGCCAGAGCGATTGGTATCCACAGCGTGTGCCGACGAAGCGTTGCGCCCAGTCGTTTGATGAATGAAGATGGCGGCTGATCTTCAAGGGCGCTGGCGGCGGCTGAGGTTGCCGACACGTCGAGCGCGCCGGAAGGTTGGGCAGATGAATTCTTTTTGCGCATGAGATTAAAAGCGTTTAACAAATTGCATTCGATTGGCTACCGCCTGCGTATTACTCAACGTGAAGGGAGCTTCCGCGCGGTAAGGGCAATTTTAAGCAACCCGCAGAGGCGCGCGCAAGACCGCTTCACCAGCGCGAGCGTTTTCAAGGGGCCGATTAATTGCAAACATCGGGCGGGCGGCGCTCGTTGTCAGGTTGTGAGTCTGAGTAAACCATGCGCCGGGCGGCCCGCCGCCACCGGCGCGGGTCGAGTCCGCAATGCTACAATAAGAACAGGAGAGACATTGGTATGAAGAGAGTCGCTTTAGCAGCTATCATGCTCGCGCTTGCCATCAGCGTGAGTGTCCGTCCGTCAGCGGCGCGGCCTGCGTCGCAGGCTGGCAATGAACTTCTGAATGTGTTGCCCGACGGCAACGCCGTGCTGTTGGTTGATGTGCAGCGCGTCATCTCAAGCCCGCTATGGAGCATGCTGACATCGCAGGAAAAGTTCCGCTCGGCGTTCGAGCATATGCAGGCGGAACTGACCACCGTCGGTTTGAGCCTCAGCGATGTGCAAACCGTGGCCATAGCGTTTTCGAATAATGATACAAACAATCCGGCGGTCGCCGTTTCAGGCAGATTGAATCAAGGCGCACTGCTGGCGCGGTTGCGCGCCGACGAAAGGCTGAAGCTGACGTCGGAGACTTACAAGGGCATCGAGGTCTTCACAACCGAGTCGGTTGAATCCAAACAGCCAGAGACAGGCAAGCAGAGCCGGCATAACACGGGCAGCTTCGCGTTTATCGACGCGGGCACGGTAGTCGGCGGCACCCCTGCATCGGTGCGCGCTTCGATTGACGTGAAGAACGGCAGCCGGCCAAGCATCGCGCAGAACGCCAAATTGAGCGAAGGGCTGGCGGCGAGCAATGGTGCGGCGGTGCGTTTCGCTCTGGAAATGACGTCGTCGCTTGCGAGCAAGCTGCCGACCGGGCAGATGGGCGATTTCAGCTCAATCAAGATGATCTTCGGCGGCGTTGACGTGACGACGGGAATCGACCTCAACGCGACCTTGCGCAACGACACCGCCGAGCATGCGCACACGCTGGCTTCACAGCTCAACGGCTTGCTTGATATGGCGCGCGGCTTCCTCAGCGCGTCGAAGGATGCGAAGATGTCGTCACTGGTTGCGGCGCTCAAGAGCGTCACGATCACCGGCAACGACATAGACGTGCGCATCACAGGCAACCTGCCGATGGAAGCGCTGGCGCAGCTTCTGCGTTAATCGCCGTCTAAACGGTTTGTAATGCAAATAACGGCCTGCCGCGATGATCTCGCCGGCAGGCCGTTGGTCTTTGGGTAATGGATCAATCAGCAGCGCGGCAGAGAGTTCTGCCTTCAGGTGGAACTCCAAACCATTGCCGGCGCGACTGCGACGTTCAGCCGTCAGATGAAGCCGTTGAGCTTGTGATTGCCCTTTGCCGAATCGAGCAACTGGCGTATGCCGCGAATCAACTTATCGAAGTCTATGGGCTTGGTCGCCGCATGGTTCGCGCCGGCCTCTACCGCTTCCTGCGCGACGTTCTGACCATAAGCGGTAATCGCCATGATGGGCACGCTGCTGAAGTCCGCCTCATCGCGCAGCATGCGAATCATCTCAATGCCGTTGAGATTCGGCATATTGATGTCGGTGATAATGATGTCAGGGCGCTCGGCCTTTGCCGTGTCGAAGCCGATGCGCCCGTCTTCCGCCGTGATGACGTTGAAGGATTCCAACTCCAACAACTTCGTCATCATCTCGCGCGTATCGCTGCTGTCGTCAACTACCAGTATCTTTTCTGTCACGTTAGCAATTCCTCTCTACCAACTCGATGCGTGCAATAGAGCGGTCTGGTGGGCTAACTGATTTGAAAACCGCTTCAGCCTGCAGTATTGACCGCCACAGCGGAACGGGAGAGCCAGCAAGTGTGCGCCGAGGCGCGGCAACCTGCCAGTCAAACAAATTGTCTGGAATGATTGAACAGATGAAACGTCGGCGAGCGCGATTCTGATGGCGCAGAGCCGCTCACTCGCGCCTAGGACAATTGGCGAGAAGCAACTGCTTCCAGGAATGAAGAGACCCTCGCCATGGCGCGAATCGGCAAGGCGCTGGCGACGGCTATTGACCCACTGTAGATCGTCCGTGTGCCGGACGCGGTCCAGGTTGCCCACTTTGCTTTCCTCATATTCAAAGTGTCAACAACCTTAAAGGGCGAGTGGCATTATAAGCAATGTGACGGCGACTGTCTACGGTTTGACGTAATGATTACAGAGCTTATATCGGAAAATCAGGCGAGTGGAGATGATGCCTTCGAAGCCGTCAGCGGATGATAAAGCGACGGCGATAGCTGTGACAGTGCAGGTTATTGAACCAGGTCACTGCATGAGCAGTCTGACGATGGCTTGATTAGCTGGCCTGGGCGCGGCGTGTTTTGTATTCCGCCCACAGGCGGCAGACTTTGATGCGGTATTCGACCAGATCGCGGCTGACGCCGAAGCGCCGCGCGATGACATCGGAAGTCAGGCCGGCCAATACCGCATGCTTTAACGGAAAGTAGGGAATCAAGGTCGCCGCGCCGACCGCATAAGCGACCTCTTCCTGATTCTTGTCGAAGTTGCGGAAGCGCACGCCTTTGTTGGTCTCTTCTTCGTGCATCAAGCGGGTCGGCGAATGGCCGCAGATGACATGACAAATCTCTTCCATCAAGGTCGCCGCCTGGCGTTCGCGCGTGTGATTCGGATTCAAAAATACCAGCCGCCAGCCATCGGGCAGCGGGCGGCTCGCGCCACCCGACCACGATTTGCCATTGTCGCCAAGCAAGACGCGCCGGCTCTCTTCGGAAAGTCCTTGCACGTCGCGCAAGCTCATCACGCGAATCTTGACAAATGGCGCTAATTTCCAGGGATTTAGCGGTAAATCCAGTGGCGTGCCGGCAAATTCGCGCACCTTGAGCGCGATGCGCTCATAGACGCGGCGCTTGGCCGTCGGCGGTAGCAGCTCATCTATGGGTTGAGTCGGCTGCCTCTCTTGGTTATTCATTCGTCTCAGTCGTCTCGCTCGGCTTGGTGGCGAATTGAGTATAAGCGACGCGGAAAAGCTCGGCCAGGGCTTTCGCCATGTCGGGCTTCAGATTGCGGTCGGCCCTGAGATGGGCTTCGACAATGCTCGGCATAGACTCGGTCGGATAATAGATCACCGGCTCGACATAAGCCTCGGCGGCCATCTCGCCTGTCTCCATCAACGAGCCGCGCATCAAGCGCTCAAGCGGTATCCCCAGCCACGCCGCCAGCCGCGCCAGCGTCGCGCTGTCGGGCACGCCTATGCCATTCTCAATCCGCGAAAGCGTCGAGGCGCTGACACTGATATTAGTCGCCACTTGCCGCAACGACAACTTTTCTTCCTGCCTCTTGCGTTTCACGGACTCCCCTAATTCAACAATGTTCAACGCGGATTCTGTCATCAGATAAAGATCCTCCTTACTAACATATCCTGTATAACACAGTCTGTATCACGGATGCAACATTTTATTTTACACTTGAAACAGTTTTCGGAACCGTGATACAATGTTTCACGTATGAAACAGAGAAAGAAACCATAGGGGGATAGCCATGAAGAGCAGGCAGCAGGAGACGAGCTATCAAATTGAGATGGATGAATGGGCGGACTGGAGCGCCTGGCAAGGCTATGAGTTCTGGTCGGCGCAGTTGGAAGCTGAAATGGAGTTTTTCTCTGAGTGGCAGCAGGCGATGAGCGCCGCACCGGCCATGGTGCAGGAAGGGAAAAGCGATGTCCTGCCATTCTGAAGAGCTATGGGAAAGCTTCGATGCCCTGTGGCGGCGCTGCGAGCAGTTGAGCCGCCAGGTGCGCGAACTGGAGGCGCGGCTCGGAGCCGTCGAGTCTGAACATCAGGCTTCCGAAGTCATCGCCACGGATAAACGAACAAGAGCAATTTACGAAAGCGAGGTCGGCAGATGAGTGCAGCAGTTGAGCAAACCAATCAATCAATCAATCGCGCCAAGACGATTGCCGCGATGGGCATGGTCGAGCGTGACTACGAAGGCTTCAATGTCACCAGCCCAGGCATCAAGAAGGAAACCTTCCGCGTCTGGCGCGATGAAGAGGGCCGCGTGCGCTGTTCCTGTGCGGACTATGAAGCGCAGGTTGCAGCGGAGCCGCGTTATCGTTGCGAGCACATACTGGCGGTGAAGTTCCACCTTGAGCCGCCCGATGAAGTAACCCAGGAAGCGACCGCCGAGGCGGAACCTGAAATGCGTGATCGTGAGAGTGTTCATCAGGATGAACATGGCGGGCGAGTCATTGCGATGCCGTTTGCTGAAACCTTAAAAGAATTGTCGCACGCCCTGTCGCCGGAATTAATCCGCCAACGCGTCGGCTGGACGGATCGCGCGGGCCGCGAGCACGAAGTCGATTACGTCGAGTGGCACGTCGTCGCAGACCTGCTCGACCGCATCTGTCCCAACTGGTCGCACGAAGTGATTTCGATCAAACAGATCGGCGATTTTGTTGCGGTCACGGCGTCGATCACGATTCAAGGCGTCACCCGTCAAGGCGTTGGCACCGGTTCGGCTTACGACGAGAAGGGCATCAAGAAGGCCGAGCACGATGCTTTGAAGCGCGCGGCGGTAAAATTCGGCATCGCCCGCGAACTGTACCGCAAGGAAGAAGAGGCCGCTTCATCGAAGAATCCGAACGTCGCAACGGCGCAGTCACAATTCCCGCGCGACCCTGTGGCGAAGACCATGGCCGATCTCGTGACGCCCAAGCAACTCGTAGCAATTCGCGCGATTGCCAACGCGCACGGCGTCAACGCCGAGGCACAGTGCCTCGAATTGTTGAAGTGCCGTCCCGAAGAGTTATCGCGCAAAGCGGCGAGCGTCTTCATCGATTACTTGAAATCGAAAACGCCTGACGAAGTGGAAATTCGTCACGCCGGCTAAGGATTTCATCGAAGCGCAAATGTAGCGCAAGCTGTTAGCTTGCGCATCGGTCGGCGCAAACCGTCAGCTTGTGCAGTCAAGGCGCAAGCTAACAGCTTGCGCTACATCCGATTGAATCGCTTTAAGCCTGTGCCGCTGTCGCTTTCCTGTGAGCAGTAGGAGGTTTAATTATGCAGGAAATTTTGTTTAACCAGTTACTGCCGCCGCCGCTTGCCGCGCCCGTCGAAGAACGGCAGCGCAAGCGCGCGACGCGCAAAGATTCAAAGAAGAGCCGCATACTCGAACTGCACCGCGCCGGCACGACTGAGATTAGCGAAATTGCCCGGCAGGTCGGCACCAAGCCGAGCTACGTTGCCAGCGTCTTGCAGAGCGCCGGGTTAATTCAAGGTTACTTCGATCTGTACACGACGACCGGGCGCGACCAGAACACTTACAGCCGTTTCTTCCGCAACGTCCTGAGCTTCAAGACGGTCGAGGCGGCCAAAGAATCAGTGGTGCGGATCGCGCGGCTGTACAATTACTTCGACCGCATAGGCGACCGTGCCGGCCAGCATCACGCTGAAGTG
>JBBWZK010000440.1:0-43361 GCA_039648975.1 Blastocatellia bacterium | reverse complement strand
TAGGGGTGATGGAAGAGATCGTCAATAGTAGTTTTCTTCTCAAATCTGCCGCTGATTATAAGGACAAATGTGGGACTGTCCCGGCCTGTCAGCCAGAGATCCGCCACAGGCAACACTTGAGCAACATCCGGCCCGGGAGTTCTTCGCCCACGTTGCGGAGGGACAGCCGCTTTATACAGCACTGGTCGAATCAGGCAGAATTCATGACTTTCTAGAGTTAGCACAAGGCCATTTTGCGCGTGGGATAGAAAGGCGGCTGATAGAACTGCCGCGCGCAGATGGGATCGCCTCGGCGTCTCGTGCCCCTGTTGCGCAAGCGTTGGCGGGCGCGCTACTTTCAATGCTGAAGTGGTGGATAGATCGAGGTATGTCGATGCCACCTGACCAGATGGATGAGATGTATCACAAGATAGTCTGGGTCGGCGTCAGCGCCTCGGTGGCCAACAGGTAAAAATCCTGGTGGAGTAAGCTCACGGTGGCCTAGCGAATCCACCGGTGCCATTCAAATCGTCCGTCGGGGAGCGACATTTCTGAAATGTATAATCAATAGGTAGGACATTAATATGTTTGACACACCTTGAGAGCACTGTGGAAGAAAATAACAGGAATACGGTTCACTCTTGCCCTATCTTTCATCCCCTACATTATTGAATCGGATTATATTTTGTGATATATACCACTCGTCTTGAGGGTCGGAACTAAACTGTTGCCTAAGCCGTTCTGGGTTGCGGCCCCGGTGATGCCGGGCCTTAGGACGACCCGATAAGGTTAATCATCACGTCACAGGAGGTGCGCCTATGGCTCACAAGCGGCACCAAACCATCAAAAGGACGCGATCCGCTTTGACCCGTAGTCTCGCAGTCGCCATGACCTTGGGGCTGTTCCTTGCGGGCCTTGTGCCAATCACTTCTGGCTATAACGCCGATGCCACGCAGGCGATCACAGGGCTGGCCACGCACAGTTCCTTTCATTATGAGATGATCCGCGTTCTTGCCGTGCTCGCCGGGTTCAGTAAGGAGGAGGCGGAGGAAATCGCGGTGGCGGGGGAGGCGGTGGATCTGGGAACCTTCACCGGCTATAAGATTTCAGGCGGAGCCAAGACCGTCACCGTGAAAAACACCAACCGCTTCGGACCCAACGGTCTGCTCTACCATTTCGCCCGGCGTTCGTCAGAGTATGAGAAGGTGGAGGCGCCGGGCTCAGTCAGTAACACCTGCGAATATTTCAAGAACGGCAATCCAAATAACAAGTACACCGCGCCGTGCACCAACAAGGGCCCCGAGATTGACTGGATCCGAAACTGGGCGTTTGCGCTGCCGGGCCCCAAGCCGACCGCGAGCCAACTGCCGCTCGACAAGTTTGGTAAGCCTGTGAAGCCAAAGACACTGGTGGCGCTTGGCATCTATCTGCATGCAATCGGTGACACCTACTCTCATGAGAAGTGCATGATAGACCAGTCCTGGCGTTTTCATAAGCCCAATCCGTTTTCCTGTAATACCAGTTGGCACACCGACCCGCGCGGCGATTTCGGCGAAGGCGTTCCCTTCACCCAGACAGCGGCCAATGAAGTGTGGCGAGCGCTGCGCCAGTACAAGGGGGCTGACGGCGCAAACGTGCCGAGCTTCACCACCGAATTCATCGCCATCAAAGATGCATGTCTGCGAGTGAAATTTGCGGTTGATAGCTTCAACAAGCTGGCGAATGAAAACACGGTGATTACGTGCGCCACAACTCCGCAAATACCTGTGCGTCGTCGCCGTCGTGGGCAATAACTTTAGGCAGATGACCCTGAGATGTGGGGCCGCAGATTCAATCAGCCTGCCGGTCAGCGAGCTTCGTTGAAGCAGCGGCTATGACGCTCGGGAAGCTCGAACAAGACAGCGTCTGAGCATCAAAACCAAAGGAGGAAAAGATGAGCAAGATGCGAGATAGACAGCCCAATATCATTTTCATCCATGTTGATGAAATGCGTTTTCCCATGCACTTCCCAAAGAACATTCAGAATGCCGGTGAATTTCTGGCTAACTTCATGCCCAATCTCCACTCGCTTTGGAAGCGAGGCGTCAAGTTCACGTGTTACTACACAGCGGCGGCTGACTGTACGCCTGGGCGCGGCACCTTTGTCACCGGGTTGTATGCCTATCAGACGAACCTGTTTTTGACGCGCGAGAGCGCCAATAACCCGTACGCTACGAAACAGCCGCAGCCCGCTTTACAGCCTGAGTTTCCAACTTATGGCAGGCTCTTGCGTGATGCCGGATACGACACTCCCTATATTGGCAAATGGCATCTGTCGGATTGTCCGGAGACTGACCAATCT
Organism: Blastocatellia bacterium; assembly: GCA_039648975.1. Classification (GTDB taxonomy): domain Bacteria; phylum Acidobacteriota; class Blastocatellia; order UBA7656; family UBA7656; genus DATENM01. The sequence continues at coordinate 41,041 of JBBWZK010000440.1, read as the reverse complement.
CAGGGCGCTGATCAATACCTGGATGAATACGGCTTTCAAGGTCTGACGATCCCAGACCCGCTCGGCATGCCAGCGCAAGGGCTCGGTCTGACGAAGCCGCAATACGTGGGAGCGCCGCCACCGCCCGGTGACCCGGAGATCTCTGCACAGGCGGTGCGGTGGCTATTTGATCGCGCCAAAGATCGGAAAAATGAGAAGCCCTTCTGTCTGAGCGTAGGCTTTGTGAACCCGCACGACAAGCAGTTTTTCTGGGGTGGCACGCAGGCAAATCAGTTCAATGCCGTCTACAACACCATTCCTGATCCCTTGAGTCCGACCGGCTTCGAGATCCCGGCCTTCGGTTTCAACCAAGTCGTCGGGCCGCCGCCGCCGCCGCATCTTTACGACGGCCCGCCGGATAATTGGGAGCCGTCCGCACAGTTGAGGAGAACCAAGCCCGAGTTGCAAACGGTTTTCAAGGAGATGTTCGCTTATTACTGGACAGGCGGCATTGCCGAAGATCAGACGCATCGCTACTTCTACGCCGAGCCGACGCCTGCCGCCGAGCACAAGCACACGGCGGTTGCACCTTATGCTTATTGGGCGCGGGCGCTCGACTTCTACACCCAAATGATGTCTGCGGTTGATGTGCACATCGGCCAAGTGATCCACAACATCCCGGAAGAGTTTGCCGACAACACCGTCGTCGTCTTCAGCGCCGATCATGGCGAGTATGCCAGTTCGCATGGGCTGCAAGGCAAGGGCGCATCCGTGTATGAAGAGTGTTTCAATGTGCCGCTGATTGTCTATGACCCGCAGGGCGGTCGGTTCGCCAAAGAGCCGGATAGGGAACGCCATCAGCTTACCAGTAGCGTTGATTTGCTGCGACTGCTGGTAACGCTGGGGCATCGCGGGAGCAGCGATTGGTTGAAAACCAATTCTGATTACAGTGCGATGTATGGTGACGGGATCCGGGCCGATCTGTACGCCATTTTACAGAGCCCGGATGCGCCTGGGAGGGACTACGTTATCTACAGTACAGATGAATTCTTCAGTGTGACCCAGGACTATCTGCATGCTCCTCAGCAGGTCATTGGGTTATTGACCTCTGACCGCGTGGGTGAGCTTAAACCGGGCAAGCTGGGCTTCTATCATCATTGGTTGCCAGGCACGACCCATTGGGACGAAAAGAAGAAGACGGAAATAGAGTACTACGACTACACGACCGAAGGCGGTCGAACCGAACTGGAAAACACGGCTGGGAGCGAGGAAGCGAAGAAAGCAGAGAAATTTCTCACACTCGCCATCCCGGAACAGTTGAAAAGGCCCTTGCCTGCCACCTACCAGCCTGCTCATGAACGCGCCGTCAAGGAATACTGGGAGTTTGTAAAGCGTGCTGATGCGCAAGCAATTGTGTCAACGGCATTCGCATAGAGCCGCCTTGCAGCCCTACATGCGTGCTCTTGAAACACGAGACGGTGTTGTCAACTTAATGGCAAAAGGTGAGAGTTCGGATAGAGGATGACCTTCTACCCGATTCGTTCATGCAGCAGAGGGTATAGAGACTACGGCTTGCCACGTTGCAAACCTCAGCTTCATTTCATCGTCCCTGTTTGGTCTGGCTGTAAGCAGGGATCGCTTAGGTCTGAAGTGGGATGAGATCATTCCGAATGCCGAGAGAAACTGCTGCGCATGTCCAGCGGATTTGAATCTCCTCATCCCGCGCTCTCGTATTCTGGTCGGCTGGTGTGCATGCTCAACTCGATTATTCAATCCCTTATGCCGGCGATGTTCAACGCCGGGCATCGCCGCTGCCTTCGCTGCACTGTAGCTGCCAAGCTTATCGGTAATGATCACCCTCGGCACATACTGTAGACGCTTCAATAGCTTGCAAAAGAACTTCTTAGCTGCATTCTTGTCGCGCTGTCTCTGCACGAGAATATCGAGCACATTCCCATCCCGATCTACTGCTCGCCACAGGTAATAAGTCTCTCCATTTATTCTGATGAACGCTTCATCGAGATGCCATTTATCGCCGGTTCGAGGGCGTCTTCTGTGTAGGCCGTTTGCGAATACTCTGGCCGAACTTCAAGCACCACTGGCGAATAGTCTCGTAGGTCAGGACTACACCACGTTCTGCCATCATCAGTTCAACATCTCTGAAGCTGAGTGAGAATCTAAAGTATAGCCAAACACAATGGCTAATGATTGCGGATGGGAATCTATGACGGCGATACTGATTCGGGTGAATGTTCATTGATGAGGTATCATAGCACGTCTAGCCAAACCTCTTTAACCTGACAATACCGAGGAATGGAGGAAGGATTACAATCAACAACGACCGCATAGCGGACTTGGCAATCAGACGCCGAAGGCTTATCAGGAAAACCGGCAACGAACCCGAAGGCCAAATTGCAGCAAAATTCTGACGTTATAAATGCTCCAATATTGGGATGCGGCTCAAAGCGCCTTGAACTCTCATTATGACTGCACCTCAGTTCGGGGCTGGATCAAAGAGCGTTACGATAGGGCAGTGATTATTGGGGCACAGTTGGGTCACAGTTACGTGTAAAATTCTAAAAAACTTTGTAGATCAATCAAAGCTAAAACAATGGAAACAGAACGCGAGCAATGTAAAAAAACAACGTAAGGTTGTTACTTCTCTATTCGTTTACAGCGACGTGGGCCAGGCGGCCTCTGTTGCGCAGGAAAGGGAGAGCCTGCCCGACACCGCTTCGCCCACGTTGTTTTTTTGTTGCGTTCAACGCCAGCGCTGATGCGGTGCTAGCGCTCGTTTTGCCGGCCTTGCTAAAATAGAGAGTGCCCGCCGAAACCTCCCCGAAGTTCACGGGCACATGGCCACTCAATTGCAAAAAGAGCGATAGTTTAGACTCGGCAAAGTCCATGTCGGTTGCGGCGTCCGTCAGGAGCGCAGGTTGTCTCCCTGTAGAGCTAATCGCTGCTTACCTGTCTGCGCTCTTTCATACGGCCATCCACAACGATTGTGGCCTGCTGTGCGGCAGGCTGAAAAAATAACTGACCCTGTTCAGGAGGTAGAGTTCTCATGTGGCGATGCGCGATTTCCAGATCCAGAGCCTTGCTCATTTTCTTATCTGTAATATTAACGACAATCAACTTGCCGATCTTGCCGGGCGTCTCAGCCTTGCGAACCAACGCCAGTGCCGCTGGCGGCGGGCAAGCGGCCACGTCTGGCCCGCACTTGACGGAATTCACCGGGGCCGGAAGCTTCAGCATTACCAGGGCGAATGGTCAGACGGCCTGCCGCAAGGCGACCGCAGAGGCTGCTGTGCAGATGCGGCAACGCGATTTGACCCGGCCTCTGCATATCATCTCGGCGGTTCATAGCGATCAGCTTCACACCGATGCGGTGACGACTGAAGCGACGAGCAGTTTGCAAATCACCTTGCGCGGCACACAGCAACTGGAAAACTTTCCCGCCGCCAAAGCAGCCTTTCTCAATGCCGCCGCCGCCTGGCAGGCGTTGATCGATGCGCCGATCAGCGTGGTCGTCGACGTCGATTTCGGGCCGACCTGGTTTGGCGAATCCTATGATGCGAAGACCCTGGGAGAAACCGATTCGCAGGTGCTCGGCGATGCGTCTATCTATAGCGACGTTCGCACGGCGCTGCTAGCGAATCAGTCAACGAATCTGCAAAGCTCGACCTTCGGCCTGCTGCCGCAAACCAGCGTGCCGACGAACCTGGGTAGTACGACCTACATTCTCGCGCCTTCGGCGACCTGGCGCGCGCTCGGCTTAATCAATCCGATTGCCGACCCGGCAGGCGAGAAACAGACTCTGGGCAGCCCGCCGGCAATCGGTTTCAATTCCAAGTGGGATTTCGATTTTGATCCAAGCGATGGCATTGATCCGAATAAACTCGACTTCAATGCCGTCGCGACCCATGAGATTGGCCACGCGCTGGGGTTCGTTTCAAATGTGGGCGACCTGGAGTTGGATCGGACAGACCCTGTGGCGGTGTCTATTTGGGACATTTTTCGCTTTCGGCCAGGCATGACGCTTGATTCCTTTGCGAGCGCAAAGCGCATTCTTTCCAGCGGCGGGAGTCAGGATTTCTTCTTCGCGGGCCAGGAAGTCGCGCTATCGACCGGGCGGCCTGACGGCACAGGCGGAGATAAGGAGCAGGCCTCGCACTGGAAAGATGACGCGCTGACCGGCGTACACATCGGCATCATGGACCCGACTCTGGGAGATGGTCGACAAGAAAGCATCACCGATAACGATCTCATGGCGCTCAACGCACTGGGCTACAGGCTCAAGAGCGATTTGGCCAATCCCGCCGCGCCGACGATTACGAACGTCATTTATAATGGCGTGAAGTTGAAGATCAAAGGCAAAGGCTTTAGCGGGACACTTCAGGTTGAGATTAATGGTGTGATGGTCGCGCCGCCGCTTGACTTCAGCTTGTCAGGCAAGAAACTGCAAATCAAAGCTGATGCGGCCAGCTTGAACCTGCAAACCGGAACCAACCAGATTCGCGTTCTGAACAACGGCGTGCAATCTAATACGTTTGCGTTGTCGCTATGAATCAGGCGGGTTGCATTTCAGAGTCCGGCTGATTCAAGCCGAGTAAGGCAGGATAAGCGATCAAGGCAGCGGCTGAAGACCATGAAGACGAATCGGTCTGGCCGCTGCCGCACTGCTTCAGGCCATCGCCGAACGAGCGTTGAAAGGGACAGGCCGCTTGCCTGCTTCTATGGCGCACTGTCTCGCCCGCCTCTGCGTGAACGTCTTTCTCTGTGGCTGCTCGTCAGCTTTTGAAACTGCTCCCACTGTTCCGCTGTCAGCACGGCGTGCAATCGCGCATCGGTCTGCTCGCGCACTTCCTGATATTTCGGCTGCGCCTCTTTGTGCATCTCAATAAATCGGGCGCGGGCATCGTCAAAGATCGCTTTCACTTGATCGCGCTGCTCGGCGTTGAGATTCAACTGCTCCATGACGCGCTCGAATCGGTCGCGATGGCTTCCAGACGAAGAGACCACATGGCGCGCGCGATAGACATTCATCGTCAGCGCCCCGGCAACGAAGCCAATGACGAAGATGAGCAATACCGCCAGGCGAATCTGCCATTTGTTATTGACACTAGTTTCCATCGCCATCCTCTGAGTCATACATGGTTCCGAGTACCTGATCGTAAGTCTCTTCAGTCAGATCGTCCTGACCCAGCACCATCTCATCGGGCGAATAGATATTCTGGCTGGTAATCGCTTCCGGCGGCGGCGCATCCATTGGATAGATGAAGACGTTCAGGCCGATCAGGATGACCATCAGCGTCGCCATCGCCAGGACTAAAGACCCGGCGGCTCGCCAGATTCGTAACCACGCTCCAGGCTCCGGCGACAATCGCTTGTCGCGGATTGCGGCCATCACTCGCGTTTTGAAGAATGGCGACACCTCCTGGCCTTCGGCGGCGCGCGCTTCGATCAGCGATTCGGCCAAGCGCGCCGCCCTGTAAGCGCGCAGGCAATCGCTGCACGCGGCGATGTGCGATTCGATGACGGCAAGCTCATCGGCGCGCAGTCGGCTGACCGGCTTTTCTTCGAGCAATAGAGTGATGTGCTGGTCTGGCATGGGTTCACCGGGCTACTTAAAGTTCGCTTTGCTGCCGGCGTTTCAACAATGCTTCAACGGCTTCGCGCATGCGCCGGCGGGCGCGAAACGCATAGGTCTTCACTTTGGCTTCACTCCAGCCGGTCATCGCCGCCACTTCTTTGATCGACAGATCGTCGCCATCGAGCGACATCAAGACCAGCCGGTCATCCGGCGACATATCGCGCAATACTTTTTCGGCCAAGTCAGCCGCGACCAATCCTTGTTCGCTTGACTTGTGGCGCACGGCAGATCGATCAGCCATCTGGTTTTCGAGCCATTCGCCTTCAGCGCTCGTCAGGTCGACGACCGTAGCTTCAGGCTGCCGCCTGGCGCTGCGCAGCAGGTTCAGGCAAAGATTCGTCGTCAGCCGCGCCAGCCAGCCTTCGAACGAGCCGCGCCCTTCGTAGCTTGAAAGCTGTGTATAAGCTTTCAGGAAAGCTTCTTGAGCGGCCTCTTCAACCAGTTCGCGCTGGCGAAAGAAGCGACCGGCGATCTGGAAGACGCGCGGGCTGTGGCGGCGCACAATTTCCTCAAACGCCGGCTCGCTCCCCTGTCGCGCCAGGCTCACCAGTTCCTGCTCCGAAGCCTCTTCGATCTCGATTGCCAGCGCCGCTCCTGTTCAATCGTTTGAAAATGGCAGGCCCGCGCCGTGCGGGCCTGCCCGCTAGACTTACTGATTTTTTTGTTGTTTGTTGGCGCGACGTTCGGCCCATCGCGTCTTCGCCTGCTCGCGCATCTGGTCGAGCTTGGCTTTCTGGTCTGCCGTGAGCACGGCGAGCGATTCCTGATGAATGCGCGCCCGCTCGGCGATCATCTTGGCTTCCAGCGGCGCGATTTCGGTGAGCTTCTGTGTGATCACCGACTCATTGACCGCGCCACCCTGGCTCGCCGCGTGGATCTCCTGGCGCTTCGCCTTGATCTGTTCGGCTATCGGCGCGATGGCCTGACGATGGCTCTCGTGAATCTGCTTGAGTTGCGCTTTCTGCGCATCGCTCAAGTCAAGCTGGCGAAAACCCATCATGGCAAAATCGCCGTGCCCGCCACGATGTCCGAAGTGGCCTTGACGCCCGCCCTTCGTGTCATCGCCGCTCGATTGCGCCATCACGACCGGGACAGCCAATGCGCAAACCATCGCGCACGCCATAGCAAGTTTCTGAATTCTACTCAATTGCTTCATTGTTACCTCTCTGCATTTGATATTACTCGGTTCCTTTCGCGGCTCCAATCCGCCTCTACTTATTAAGACACCGCGCCCGCCTGAAAGGTTACAGGGGAATAGACGATTGTTCGGACGCGCACTTAACGTTCCATCTTGCCGGGCCTGAGCCTGAGAAAGACGTGAAAGCTGGTGGGCTGCGAGCCGTAGATGGCCTTTAGCCCATCCGGGACATGATAAAAGGTCACGTCCGCGCCGATGCCGACGCGCAGCTTGGGCTCGGCGATGATGTCGCGCACGCCGCCGAAGGTCAACGCGCCGACGCGAAACCAGCGATCCGCCGTCTCGTCATGTGGATCAGAGCCGACAATGGAATCGCCATCACTGATACTATGGGCTGAAACCAGACCGGGGCGGCCCCAGATGTTTTCTTGCAACAGGCCGTTCTTATCGCCAAGCTCAAGGCGCGTGTACAGGTAATTCTTGTCACGGAAGTTCACCGTTGACTCGCACGTATAGGCGTTCGAGTTGCCATGGGCTTCGTGATTGCGGCCCCAGATCAAGCTGGATGCCCAGTTGCCATCGGCCCAGGTTCGATTGTGATGAATCGAGGCGGTCGTGCGCTCCAGGTCGCCGGGCGCGAGTCGCTCAGGATTGGTGAGCTGCCCATGCGAAACTTGCATCGTCCAGTCCGGCGTTGGCGCAAACCAGATGCGCGCGCTCCACGAATCGAGCTTGCCAAGTTCGATGTCTTTGCGATTCTCGTCCGGCTCCGCGCCGCGAAAGATCGAGCCTTCAACTCGAAACCGCCAGGCCGTCACGCCCGCCGTCACCACGCCATGGGCGATGTGCGTTGAATCTTGCCAGTGGTGGCCGAGCACCGCCGCAGGGTTCTCCATCGCCGAGGGACGATGCATGAACGCGATGGGGCCAAGCGCCGGCTCGCCCACTGGCCCGCCATAAAGGTTGATCGCTACCTGCTCAGAAATCGGCAACGTGAATTGGGCGGCGAGTTCCATGAACAGATCGTGCGGGTGTTGCGCATCGATGATCGGACGGCCTTTGAAGGTCTCGCCGGTTTGGAATAGCTCAGGGAAACCGCGGCGCGGCGCACTCCACGGTTCAGCCGAGAACATGCCGCGCAACATCAATTGTCCGCCGCCAGCAGGACGCTCGGCCATGAACATGACCCAGTTCTGCGACTCGGCTTTGTTGACGCCGCGCCGCCCGCCTTGATGATCGAATCCGGCGATCAGGTTGCCGTGCAGCATGAGCATCCAATCGCCTTTCATCCAGTGCCACATATAACCGGGCGAAGTTGCCGGCATGAGGCTGGTGCCGGAACCGATGGCCGTCATGGCGCGAAAGGGCCCGCCGGTGATTGTACTCATCATCACGCTGGAGTCAGAATCGCCGTGCATGCCTGCCATGTCATGGCCTGTGTGCGGATCATCTTTTTTCGATGTATCGTGTTTGGACATATCGTGCGGCGGCTTGTCGGTCTGCGGTGATGGAGATTGAGCCGCAGGCGGCGGGTCTTGATGATGCTCATGTTGAGGAACGGCAGACAGTGCGCGCCCTGTCAGAACGCCTGCGACGGTCAGTGCGGAAAAAAACATCGTCACCGCGAACTTCATCAAACGCGGCTTTATAAATTGCATCACATTTCTCCTTCGGTCTGGTAATCCATGGCGCGAGCGCCATAAGCCGGCTTCCGGCGAACACATGTGTAGTTCACCGGCTCATCAGGCATCAAGACCAGAAGGGGAAATTAGATTCGCAACACGGCCTGCGCAGGCGGCGAGCGGTCGGGCTTGCAGCCCAATTGCGCCAACGGCTTTTCAGTTGAAGAATGGAATAAAGAGAGCGGCGCGGGAATTAGCGCAGGCGCATCGGAGACAGACGGCGGCGCGCCGGTTGAGCTTGCCGTTGATGACCGCAGCGCCGTTGCATCCGAATGCCCTGCGCATTCGGTCGAGCCTTGGCGCTCCGGCGCTTTTTTATGCGATTTGTGCTGATGACATGCGGCCTGCGCGCCGGAGTTTTCCGCAAGGTTTGCCGAAGCGTTGAGCGAGCAGCCATAAAAAGAGCAGTTGAAATCGCATATCCGCGCGCAGACCGGAACGGCGATGAGGATCAATGAAACGATCACTGCTAATGGATACTTCGCACCTCGCATACGCCAGTTAGTCTACCAACCGCCCGGCCATGTCGCAATGGCCTGACGGGTTCATTCACTGGCCCTGCGGCTCTGCTTGCGTTGAATGGTGGCCTGGCGCATCTTTTTCTGTCCACGCTTCCGGCGCGTGTGCTAACATCACCTGTCAACAATCAGCCTGCAGCAAGAGTGTGAGGGGATGGATAGCTTTAGAATCGTCGGCGGTCGCCCGCTCGCCGGGCGCGTCTCAATCAGCGGCGCAAAAAATTCGGCCTTGCCCTGCATGGCAGCTGCCTTGCTCACTGCCGAAACCGTGACGCTGCACAACCTGCCTTACGTGCGCGACATCATCACCATGCGCCGCCTGCTCGAAGACCTCGGCTCGCGCATACTGATGCCGGAATTGCGAACGCTTAAGATCGCCGCCAACAAGATTGAACTCTTTGAAGCGCCTTATGATCTGGTGAAGACCATGCGCGCCTCTGTGCTGGCGCTGGGGCCGCTGCTGGCGCGCTTCGGCGAAGCCCGCGTCTCGCTGCCCGGCGGTTGCGCCATCGGCCAGCGCCCGATTGATCTACACCTCTCAGGCTTTGAAAAGCTCGGCGCTGAAGTGACGCTCGAAGGCGGCGACGTCGTCGCCCGCGCACGGCGTTTGCAAGGCCGCGAAATCTATTTCGACAAAGTCACGGTCACCGGCACAGAGAACCTCATGATGGCGGCGGCGCTGGCCGACGGCGTGACGACGCTGACGAATGCAGCGCGCGAGCCCGAAGTCATCGACCTGGCCGAACTGCTCAACAAGATGGGCGCGCGCATCGAAGGCGCTGGCCGCAGCACGCTACGCATCGAAGGCGTTGAACAGTTGGGCGGCGCCGAGCACACGATCATCCCCGACCGCATCGAGACCGGCACCTTCATCGCCGCCGCTGCCATGACCGGCGGCCAGCTCGATATTGTCAATTGTAATCCGCAACACATCAGCGCGGTGATCGACAAGTTTCTCGAAACCGGTGTCAAGATCGACCAGCCCAACGCTTTTTCGCTGCGCGTCAGCGCCGCCGCCGCGCTCAAGCCGGCGGATGTGACGACGCTTCCCTATCCGGGATTCCCCACAGATATGCAGGCCCAATATATGGGGCTGATGACCATGGCCGAAGGCACGTCGATCATCACGGAAACCATCTTCGAGAATCGTTTCATGCATGCGCTGGAGATGATGCGCATGGGCGCGAAGATTCGTTTGAACGGGCGGCAGGCGGTCATCGAAGGCGACGGCGGCTTGATGGGCGCGCGCGTCCAGGCATCCGACCTGCGCGCTTCGGCTTCGCTGGTGCTGGCGGGACTGGCGGCGCACGGCGAAACGATCATTGACCGCGTTTATCACATTGATCGCGGCTACGAAAAGATTGAAGAAAAACTGCGCGCCGTGGGCGCGGCCATCGAGCGGGACAGGAATTAGGAGTCGGAAGTCAGAATGGATAAGGAATGGAAATTAAGAGTAAAAGAAGTGGAGGCGCACAGCGCCGACCTCTGCTTTTATTCTGACTTCTGACTTCTGACTTCTACCCAATTAAATTTGACTCGATTAGAATGCGTGGTTGATAATACGAGTGAGACGATTATGGAAAATATGCCGGAACAAAGTTGCCTCTTTTGTAGCATCGCCGCTAAGGACACGCCTGCGGAATTCGTTTATCAGGATGAGCAGGTCGTGGTGATCAAGGACATTAATCCGCAAGCGCCCGTCCATGTGCTGGTCATTCCGCGCGAGCACAATCTGGAATCGCTCAACGATATGTCGAAACTCGATTTGTCGTTGGTGGGCCACATGCTCTACGTTGCCGCCAAGGTAGCCAACCAGATGGAGATTGCCGAAAGCGGTTATCGCGTCGTCATCAACACGGGCGACGCCGCAGGCCAGTCGGTGCCGCACCTGCACGCCCATGTGCTCGGCGGGCGCACCCTGACCTGGCCTCCCGGTTGATCTGGCTCGCGCTGCCCGATCTGCTCTCGATGCTGCCACGCGCGCCCGTTTCTATCGGCGCACGACCGTCGCTCGCCAGCAAATCATCTTTTCGACGCGCTCCACGCGAGCGCCTCTCGCCGTGTCATTCTGCCGCTTTTGCTTATCCACCACTTCGTGCATAATGCCGTAACCAATAATAGCCTCGATAGGCAGCGGTCACGGTTCTATTTGTATTGGCGATTCGTTCTCTGTTGGCGGCCTCGGGCGTCCGCAGCGAGCCGCTTCCGGTCAAGACCTACACGACTGCCGACGGCATGTTGCGCGCTCTGGTCTATCACATCAAGCAAGAACCGCGCGGCCTTCTGTGGTTTTGCACACAAAGCGGGTTGTCGCGTTTTGACAGTTATCTTTGGGTAAAGTCGCTTCCGATAGCCCTCTGCGAGGTTTCGCGGAACACCGCGCGACGCACGGTGAATCATAGGCATCACCGATTACTTGAAGTTGCCGATCAAAATAAACGGCGCCCAATAGTACGGGTGCCTGAGCTGTGAGCCTTTCGCGTCTTTCAGCTCGCCGCTAAGCATAGCTATCTGCGCGCGTTGAAGAGCCTCCGCCTTGGTTAAACCGGTCTCTCGCAAACGATAGAATTCTGGCATCAGTATCTGCGTTCCTGCGTCATCCACTTTCCACACCGTAGCGATGACCGCTTTGGCTCCGAGCTTCTGCACGACGAACGCAAACCCTTCAGTGTCCTTTCCTCTAGGCTGGCCCAGTGCCGTATCGCAAGCAGAGAGGGTCACCAAGTCCTGCTTTTCGAAAATGTTTGCGCTGTCCTTAAACTTTGAAGTTTCGAGATGGCTACCGTCGCCGAGTAATAGAAATGAGCGTTGCGAATCCGCTTCATCAAAAACAAAATGGCTCGCAATATGAACGACTTGGTAACCTTCTCGAAGTCCATCCATCATTGTTTCTTCAGTGAATTGTTCATTGAGCTTCACCAGTCCTGGCAGAACACCGCTCGCGTTGCCCTGCTGTTGCACAATTGCGGCCATCTCCAGTGGTGTTGCTGGTAATGGGTCTAACCCGGGGTATGGCTTGGATACTGCCAAACCTAATGCCCTCCACTCACGACTCACCGGAAGCGTAAGGGCAGGACTCGCGGAAGTAAACACGACATTGCGATAGCGCTCTACGAGGTATTTTTCACCGTCATATAGGGCGGCCATGGGCACATAGCGCAATATACCGTCCAAAGACCACATCAGTGTCTTGTCCTTTTGATCGCGCAAGTATGTTTGGAGATCTTCGGCAAGAGTTGGCCCTTTGACTTGCGGATTAAGAAACAACTTATGATATAACTCATGAGCCATAGGCCGAGGATTGCCTGTAGATGATTTTAGGTTTTCACGAAAAGCCGCGACGGTCTGGTTCAGGTTAGCCACGTTGATCGAATAAGCTTTGCGAAAGTCTGGCGTAACCAGAAATACCCAGCCTTTATCGATCAGTTCACCTTTCGTATCGGTCAGTTCATCTTTCGTGAGAATGACAGTGTATAGGGCCACCGTTCCAGGACCCAGCGCTCGCAGGTAGGGCATCAATATTTCGTTTTCGACCTCTGCAATCACTACACTGTGCTTAATCTTTTTCTTCACGCTATCGTTACCGGAGAGCATTTCAGTCCCGATTGCTTCTAGTGCGCGGTCCAATGCGGCATTAGCCTTCGGGAGCAAAACGCTCTGTATTTCGCCCAATCGCTGCTTGCCTGTCGCATCAAGTTTGTCGTTTAAGGCCAACAACTCACTGCGCTCCCTCCCAAGCTCCGCAAGTTGGCCCTGAATCTTGGTGGCTTGGGCTTCAGCAGGGGAATAACTCACGCTAGATTTTTGTTGGCCGCTTCGTTGAAGGAGACCGGAGTATTCTTCTTCCTTGAGTAAGGCGAGAACCTGTTCAGCCTCAGCTAGCCGCTCGGTTTCGATCAAGATGTCAGCAAGCGTGCGATAAGTCGATTCCTTGTCCTGGACGAAACTCCGCTGTGATTCCTTGTCGAAGGTCTTGATGTTGCCACGGATTTCCTGGAATGCGTTGATAGCTTGCTTGCCGTAGAACACGGCAAGGGAGGGCTTCTTTTCATTCTTTGAAAGTTCCATGAGATTCGAAAGCACCTTACCTTCCAACATCTTGTTATGGATTTCTCTCGCTATGTTGAGTGCCTGTTGGTACGAATCGCCTGCCTTGGCGTATCGCTTTTGTTTCCGATAGAGGTCTCCGATGCCAGTCAACCCATAGCCTTCAAGGCTCCGGCTCTTTACTTCGCGTGTGAGCGCCAGTCCTTCGCCGTAAAATTTTTGCGCTTTGGCAACTTGATTAAGGTTCAGGTATACCCCCGCGAGGTTGATCCGCGCGTTAGCCTCATCATTCTTATTCTTGACTTCTTGGGCGATTGGCAGAGCCTGCCCGAAATAATCGCGAGCTTTGTCATATTGTTTCAATTTCAGGTAGGCAGTTCCGATCAGATTAAGCGTAACTCCCTCCCCACGCCGGTCTTTCAACTCTTTGAGTATTTCTAACGATTGGCGGTACAAATCGGCGGCCTTGCCGTATTCGCTAAGATCCGAAAAGACGGCCCCGAAACCGATAAGCGGATTTGCTTCGTTCAACCGGGTCTTCAATTCCTTGTTGATTGCCCGACCTTGTTCGTAGCAATCGCGTGCCTTCTCGTATTGGTTCAGGTTCAGAAAAACGAAACCTAGCTCGGTAAGTACGTATCCCTCACCGAGTCTATTTTTCAGATCTTTGTAAATGGCTAGACTCTGCTCATAACTCTGTTGGGCTTTCTCAAATTGATTAAGGCCCAAGTCCGCTCGCCCGAGGCTGCTTAACGACCCGGCTTCTGCAAGCCTGTTCTTTACTTCTCGTGCAATTGTTAATGCTTGCTCGTGATAAGCCCGCGCTTTTTCGTATTGAGCCAGGTTGGTGTAAACGCCGCCGAGGCTATTCAGCGTTGTTCCCTCATCAGCACGGTTGTGGACCTCTCTAGCGATTGCCAATGCCTGTTCATAGTAGTCTCGAGCTGTCTCAAAGTGGCTTATTCCAGCGGAAGCCATTCCCAACCCATTGAGCGCCATCTGTTCACCGCTTCGATCCTTTGTTTCTCTCGCTATTGCCAGACTTTGCTCTGAGTAATCGCGCAACTCCTCAAAGCGGCCTTGGAATATACTCACCAGCGCCAAGTTGTCGAGCGCATGGCCTTCATTAATGCGATCTTTGATTTCTCTTCTCAAGGCTAGGTTCTGCGTGAATGCAGCCTTTGCTTTCTCATACTCGCTTGAATCAACGTAGATCAATCCAAGATTTCCAAGAGCGTCAGCTTCACCTCGTTTGTCTTTCATCTCTCTTTTTATTGAGACGGCATCTTCGGCAAAGGCCCTTGCTTTCGCGAAGTCGCGGAGGGCACCGTAGGCTTGTCCTAAGCCCATGAGCGCAAAACTTTCATAGTCTCGATTGGATGCTTTGCGCGCGAGCTCTAGACTCTGTTCCAAAAGCTTCAGCGCTTTCTCAGGCTGCTGAGACACTGAATAAGTTCCGGCGATAATTGATAGTGTGCTGCTTTCTGTGCTGGGGTCCTTCAATTCCCTGTCAATTGCCAAAGTCTGGTCGAGCAGCTCTCTTGCCTTCTCATACTGCTTACGGCCAGAGTACAAAATCCCAAGCGTGCGAAGCGCATCTCGTTCAGCATCTCGATCTTTAGTTTCTATGCTGATGCTCAACGCTTGCTCCAGGTAGCTCTGGGCTTTATCGTAGTGGTCAGACGATTCGTAGGCGAATCCGATCTTTCTGAGTAGATATCCTTCACCTGCGCGATCCTTTAGTTCGCGCTTGATCGCCAGCGACTCTTCGTAATAAGCTCGCGCCTTGTCATATTGAAACAGGTTGAGTTGAACATCTCCTAAAAGGGCAAGCGTCCCGCCCTCAGTTCGGCGTTCTTTTAGCTCTCGTCTAATAACCAGAACCTGTTCCATCAACTCTCCCGCTTTCTCGTATTGCTTCAAAGAGAAGTGAATCTGGGCCAACTTGACGATCATATTTCCCTGGTCCGACTTGAGTTCTAATGCTCTGACTACTTCAAGAGCCTGCTCGTAATACTCCTGCGCTTTGCTATACTCACGTCGATCTAAATGTGAGTCACCAAATAGCGTTAAGACAAAAGCTTCGCTGCCACGGTTTCTTAGCTCTTTCGCTATCGCGAGAGCTTGTTCGTAATATGCCTGCGCTTGCTCATATTGGCGCAGGTTGTTGCAAACCCGTCCTAAATTGCCAAGCGTAACGCCTTCGCCGCGCCGATCATTCAACTCTCTTCTTATGACCAGAGCTTGTTCAAAGCATTTTTGAGCGTTTTCATTTTCCTGGTAGTCGATATAAATGTTACCCAAGCCGTTCACCGCCTTGCCTTCCCCGGCCCGGTCCTTGACCTCTTGAAACAGCTTTTGCGCTTGCCTAAATGAAGCTATCGCGGAATCCTTGTCCTTGAGATCAGTTTGAGCCCAGCCAAGGTTCGTTAGCGTCACTGCTTCCCAATGATTGTCGTGGACCTCGCGCCACTTCGAGAGCGCGGCCTGATACTGAGCGACAGTATCCACCAAAGGCGTTCCATCCTTAAGAAACATGCGTTGTGCCTTGCTGAATACTTGCTCAGCGACGATGCGCTGACGATCCTGCTCAGTCGGTTCGCGCAGATCGTTTACGGTCAACGTGTAGCTACCAGCCAGCGTGCTTGGCAAGACCGGTTTCACTTCGATGCGGTAAGCGCCGTCCGCTTCGGCTACGCACGACAAGTTCTCAAACCAAAGGAAACCATTCTCCGCGCTCATTTCGATCAGTTGCTTCCCGCCAGGCGCGGAGAGGGAGACGATGAGATCCAAACCGAGTTGCTGTTTGACCTCGACGTGCATGAATTTTCCGGCTCGCAGATTGATTTGAAAGATATGCGTTTCGCCGCCTGTAATAGTCCGTTCCACGGGTTTATTGGGCTCGAGCATTGAAGACGTTTGGGCTTGTGCCCCGGCAAAACACACCGGGAGCAAGAGCAGGAATAAAGCAACGACGGTTGTGCGATGCCTTGAAAAATATTTGGATACGTGTGATCTATTCATGGCTTTGGCTCCCTTGAGATAACAGTTTTTGCGCCGGACGCTCCCACTTGACTGGAAACACTTCTCACCGCTTGATATTCAGGAGATAGCGAGCGACCTCATTCTTGCCTTCTGACTCAGCCGCTCGGATGATGAGTTGGTATGCGCCCGCCCCTAAACGCTGCGCCGGGATTTTCAGCATGAGACTTTGTGTGTCGCCACTGGCGTGTGGTTTTAGCGCTTTCGAGCTCGACCACACATCGTGCCCCTCGCCGCGCTCAAGTGTGGCTTCGAAATTCTGAAACCGAGTCGCATCAAATTCGACGCTCAGCCGTAACGCAAGCGCATTCGGCGGAATGTTAATCGTCTTTGTTCTGCCGATGGGCTTACCTCTGGTAACCCGAACGATATTTTCGAGGCCGACGAAGGCGCTCAAGATGCTCTTAGGTTGCGACTTCTCCAAGCTATCCGTGAGAGCTTGGATCTGGTCATGGAATCTTGTGGCTTGCTCTTGCGCCTGCTTCTTCTCCGCTGCCTCCTGCTCGGCGCGCGCCGATGCCATGTCGGCCTCGTTCCGCAACCGTGCTTCTTCAGCATTCGCACTAAGAACATCGCGGCGCAATTCATTGTTGCGCAACCACAAAGCGCCGGCTCCGACGGCAATCAGAACGGCGGCGGCGATTGCTCCCCAGAGTCGCCACGCCGGAACGGTTTGCGACGAGCGGCTGAATGGCAGCACCTTCCCCAGACCCTCATGCTCTTCAAACGAAGCGCCTAACGGCGCACGGGTGCCGACCTTTAAGAGGGGCCCACTAATCTGCCTTTGCTCTTTCCAGCTAACCGCGCGTTCTGTCATTGCAAGTGCAAACCGCAGCTTCTCGCGTCGCTCGGGTGAGCAAAGAAAGTACTCCTCAAACCGAATCCGCTCCTGCTCAGTCAAAGCGCCGCCAGCATAGTCATCGATCAATTCATCCTCGATCTCTTGTATCTCTTCGAAGAACGCTTCATCGTCCAGAGACCTCTGCTCAAGCCGATCAGACTCGGTTTCCGGCAGGACACCAAGCAGGTACTGGCGAACAAATACCTCGTCCTCGCTGCGATTATTTTTTTCGTCTATGTCCATCTTCTTTTTCAACTCACAATACATCGAAGCGCACAGCGTCTCACGCGAGCCAGCAGCTTCGATTTGCGCTGCCGCAGGGCGCCATGACTGATTCCCAAGCCCTTAGCCATCCGATCTCTAGCGTCAATTTTTTCTCTTTTCTCCTGAGAATAGTACTCTAATAGAAACAGGCGTTCTTCCGGGAGCAGTTCATCTAGACACTGGTCAAGACAGAGATGAAAACGCTCGTCGTTGTCCTTTTCATTAAAGTCAAAAGCAGCCGATGAGCGACCGTCACGAAGACTGGAACCATCATCGGCGAGCGTG
Organism: Blastocatellia bacterium; assembly: GCA_039648975.1. Taxonomy (GTDB): domain Bacteria; phylum Acidobacteriota; class Blastocatellia; order UBA7656; family UBA7656; genus DATENM01. Next base: position 23,592 of record JBBWZK010000440.1, on the reverse strand, counting down.
ACAATTGGTTTACGCTCTCTCCAGTGCTCGTACTGGATATAGTAGGCTACGCGTATCAAATAAGCTTCGCGGTGATGAGCCGATAGATCCTTACCTGCCGATAGGATCGTGCATACGCGATCCATCGTCGCATCGGCGAGGTCTTCCGGCTCGATACAACCTTTTGCCAGGAAGTGCCTGGTGAGGACGGCGTGCAGACGAAGGTGCTCCTGAGCGGCCTTTTCTCTGTCCGGATCGAGCCACGTAAGAAATAACTCAAATCCTCGGTCACCGAGTTTGGGTCTCTCCTGCGACATCCTTCCTTTGCTTGAAGTGCCTAAGAAAAATTGTAGTTGAGCGCACAATCTATACTCCACACCATCACTTGATTGCAAGTCTTTCAAAGAGCCAGATCAAAAAGTCAGTAAGCACAATTTCCTAGTAACCAGTCTCGAAAAGGACGCTGACGCACGCCGAGGCATGCGCCAGCTTTCCGTATCTGTGTCGAAGTCCCAAGAATTCAGGGGTACATCGGAAACGCATAGCTGCCGCCAGGCAAGTAGTACACGTTTCCCAGGTCCCAGCTTAGAGACGACCCGTCAGTAAACACCGCACGCGCGTAGGGTCTGATCCATCCATTGCCAGTCCACGACGACAGCGTTCGTCCGGGGTAAACGACGCCCACAAACGTGCCGTCCACGTAACACTGTACCTCCCAGGGCGTATAGTTTTGGAAAGTGACTAGAGCGGCGCCCGAGTCGTAGTCTACAGATGGGTTGCTGGCATCGTTCGAAGGCTGCGTCGCAGCCTCTGTGATTGCGCCCTCAACTGATACGTTATTGCTCGTGACGATATTCTTTGCACTGACCTCTTGTGCCAACAAGATTCCTGCTGAAATTATGCTCAAGAGCATAAACGAAGCGATGGTTTTGCGTCTCATGATCTTTTCCTCCCGTTTTTCAATTAGTCTTCAGATTTGGTCAAGTCCAAGGTGCATTGATTCAGAGAAGCCCCGCTCACTCAATCTATTTCACAAAAGGTACGACATAGTGCGCGTTCCCTTTTCAATGACCAAGTCCACTTCTTTGCGGCTTCATAACCTATTGTCGGTTCCCGACAAAACGTCTCTGCGCTTTGTTCCTGGCTAAACTGCCGCCGTGATCGAACCCTCCAATTCCTTACCGCTCGCAATGTCCCAGAGACGGATGGTGCCGCTCTCATAGCCGCTCGCGAGCGTTTTGCCGTCAGGGCTAAACGCCACGGATGAGACGATGTCAAAGAATTGTCCCGAGAGAGTCTTTAACTCTTTTTTGGCCCGCACATCCCAAAGCCTAATGCTGCTGCCATGACCGCCGCTGGCAAGAAGCTGTCCGTTTGGACTAAAGGCCACCGAAATTGCTTGTTTCATTTCAAATTACCTCCCTGAAAATGGTGAGCGATCCGTCGGCTGGTAACATCGACGATCTCTTTCTGCTTACATCTCTAGTGTTGGAAAGGCGCAAAACGTCTTCGACCGGCGCGAAGCTCGCGAAGGGCTGGCGACGCTCATTCAATTCACCGATGGCTACGAGTGCATCGGGCGATCTCATTCTATGGAAGAAGCCTCGCTCAAAATCGGCAACGACGTGCCGGATATTGCGCTGGCGGGCATGGGGCTGCCGGGAATGACCGGCATCGAAGGCATGCAGTTCCTGAAAGAGCGCTACCCGAAGCTGTCGATCCTGGTGCTCAGGGTCTACGATGATGGCGAGCGCATCTTTCGCGCCTTGTGCGCCGGGGCTTGTGGCTACCTCCTCAAGAAGACTTCGCCAGCGAAATGGTTCGAAAGTCTCCAGCCACTACGTTATGCACGATTGCGGAGCGAGGCACGGCCAACAACACCTGCATCTGTTCCGGTCAATGTGGAATTGATAGTCAGATTGGCGCAGGCTTTATTGAGATTCACTGAACGACCGGGGAGGATTCGCGGCTCGAGCGCTGCACCCACAACACGAAACCGAGCGCGGCCCACGCGCCGAGGGCGATGTATTCAAACTTACCGAAGCTGCCGGGAACCCAGGGCAGCAACTTCATGGCGATGAGCGCGGCGGCGATGAGCGCGCCGATCACGCCAACGATTCGTGTACGCCGCGTGACGGCGTTGCCCGCCCCGAAACAGAAGGCCAGACAGGTTGCCAGCCAGCCCGTCGCTGATGCCAGCGAGCCGACTTCTGATATGGGTATCAACACCGCCTGCCCTAGAAAAGAAGCCAGCGCGGTAATCAATCCGACAAACAAGATGGGCGCGGTCGGCGTGCGGTATTCGCCATGGATGGTTGCCAGCCGGCGGTCGAGCATGCGCCGCCGCCCCATCGCAAACAATAGCCGCGTCGAGGTGATGAAGTTGCCGTTGAAGATCTTGAGCAACGACAGCAACACGGCCAGCATAATGACCTCGACCAGCAGCCGCGAGCCGAAGGCGCGCTCGAAAGCCACCGCCGTGGCGAAGCGTTCTTCGGTGAGCGACTGCCAGGGTTGCAACCGCGTGACGACGGCGATGACGACGACGTAAAACACGATGCCCGCGCCGAGGGCGACGAAGATGACGCGCACGAAATGCTTCGACTCGAAATCCCGCGCCGCTTCTTCGGCGCATTTCGGTGCCGCCTCGAAGCCTGTCATGAAGTACGGCACGATTTGCAGCACCAGCAGCGTCGATACCAGCACGCTCGTCGTGCCCCCGTCGCCGGCAAACCAGGGTTGCCAGTTCGCGCCGTCGCCGCGCATCCAACCGAGTGTTGCAAAGATTACAAACACCGCGAGCAAGCCGAACGTCGTGATGTTTTGAAAGCGCGCGCTCAGATGCACGCCGCGATGGTTGATGAAGGTGATGAGCGCGGTCAGCAACAAGCCTGCGGCTAGATGCGGCAGGTAGACCGGATAGCCGGCGACGCGGTATAGCTCGACCGTGTTCATCTGCGGGAAGACGTAAGCCGCGACGCGCCCGACGGCGACGGCTTCGTAAGGGCAGACGATCAGGTAAGCAAGCGTCATCGTCCAGCCCGTGGCAAAGCTGATGCGGTTTGAAAAGACCGCGCCGGTGTAAGCCACCTCGCTGCCGGCGTCGGGCAACTTTTCCGTCAGCCGCCCGTAAACGTAAGCGATGGGGATGAGTGCGAGGCCGCCGATGAGAAAGCCGAGCATCGCCCCACCCGCGCCGCCGCGCCGCAGCCAGTCGTCAATCACCACCATCCAGCCGACGCCGACCATCGAGCCGAAGGCGAAGGTGAAATAATCTTTTGCCCGCAGCGAGCGCCGCAGGGTTGCGGGAGAATGCGCCGGATTTGGTGATCTCATTTGATCCGAATCAAGGTGATTATTTCGGCTCGATGATACCGGGATGTTATCGTCACGCTATACATCAATCTCTCCGGCCTGGCGCATCTCTTCAACAACCTCATTAAACGAACGGCGCGGCTCATCGCGGCTTTCTTCGTAGACGCGGATCAAATGCAGGTCTTCCATGAGTTGCTCGTACTCGTCTATCGGCAAGATCACCGCCGTTCGGTTGCCTTCTGCATCGGTGATGAACTGAACATTTTTCATCGCCTTCTCCTTTGCGTCGTGAGCGGCTGGAGCCGCGCGATTATACCACAGCCGCCGCGTCGATTATTTTGGTTCGATGATCTCGATGCGCTCGATCTTGTCGCCGCGCGCCATCTTGTTCACCGCCTCCATGCCGTCGATGACCTGGCCGAAGATGGTATAGCCGCCATCGAGATGCGGCTGCGGTGAATGGGTGATAAAGAACTGGCTGCCGCCTGTGTCTTTGCCCGACAAGGCCATGCCGACCGCGCCCGTGCCGTAACGTCGCAGGTTGATCTCGTCGCGTATCTGATAGCCGGGCCCGCCGTTCTGATCGCCGCGCGGGTCGCCCGTCTGTATGACGAAGTTCGGCACGATGCGCACGAACTCCAGGCCGTCATAAAAACCATTGCGCACGAGCTTCATGAAATTATCCACCGTCATCGGCGCGTCCTGAACATATAGCTCGATGCGAACGTCGCCCTTCTTCGTATGAATCACAGCGAGGGGGTTCTTTCGCGATTCGGCCAACTGCGCCATGCGCTGCCAGTATTTTTTATCATGGCCGGTGTTGACTCTGCCGATGGCGAGCTTCTGCGTGGCGATCTCAAACTTCGACTGCGCCAGCAACTCGACGGCTTTGCGGCGCACGACGTAATCCTCGTCGCGCGTCTCTTCGGCCAGGACTTGCAGATTCATCGGGTGCTTGAGCTTCTGTGCGGCTTCAAGAATCGCCACCCGCGCGTCGTTCACCGCCTCTTTGCGCGCCGCTTTATAAGCCGCTTCCAGGGCGCTCGTCACTTTCTCGCTGGCGTCGCCGGCCTCGCCCAGCAACTCGGCAGCCGTGGCGCGCACGACGACATCTTCGGCTTTCAGTTGCTCAAGCAGCAGATCGCGCAAGCCATCTACTTTTGCCGCCGCCATAGCGTTGAGAATATCCGACACGGCGCGCGCATCAGGCTTTCCGTAACTTTTACCACTGAGGAGGTCGAGAAGGATGGCGCGGGCTTTTTCGCTGCCGAGTTGTCCGAGTCCCTGCGCATAAGCGGCCATCGCTCGCCAGTCGCCCGGCGCGAGCCGAGCCGTATCTGGAATATCGAAAAATCGAGCATCGCCAAACCGCGCTACCGCCACCTCTACCTCAGGGAATGCGCCGAGCTTGCCATCAATGAAGCGAAATGCCTGAAGAAACTCGAAGGCGCGCGGGTCTTTCAGATTACCGAGCGCCGTGGCAATCAACAGCAGGAGATTCTGTTGTGATGGAATGCCCGATTTATTGCGGTCAAAAGCGCGATAGGCGGAGAGCTGACTATTGCCGAACGCGACAAGCGAGGGCACCGCGCGCGCCTCGCCGATATTGCCGAGCGCGTTGATGGCCGAGGCCGTGACGCGCGCATCTGCATCGGCTAGCAGCTTAATCAGCCCATCGACCGCCTGTGTAGCTTTGGCTACACCGAGCGCGCGGGCGGCGTGTGCGCGCACCAGCGGGTTGGTATCGTCGAACAGCGGCAAGAGTCCCGGCACAGCCGTCTGTATGCCTTCGCGCATGCGCGCCAGCGCGTTCGCCGCCTGCCAGCGAATGTCAGGGTCGGGCGAACGCAGTTGTGTGGCAATCGCTTCGACGGTGGCCGGCTGGCGCACGCGCAGCAGCGCCGTCAGCGTCAACTCGACCAGCAGCTTGTGATTCTCAGAGACAAAGGGTTTTTCCGGCGACGGCAGCAGCGCCGCCAATGCTTCGGCAATCCCCTTGACGCCGTAATCGCCGAGCGCCGCCACCGACAGTTTGTTCGAGGCGATCTTGCCGAGAGCTTCGGCGCAACGGGCGCGCACCGTTACGGAAGTCTCGACCGTCGGGTCGAGATGTTGAACCAGATAGCTGGCGGCGTGCTGGCTCTCGATATCGCCGAGCGCGAAAGCCGCCAGGGCGCGCATTTCCGGGTCGCGGTATTCGGGATTGCGGTCGGCGTTCAGCACATCAATGAGAAGGCCGAGGGCGCTCGGATATCCGATGCGCGCCAACACCAACAGGGCGCGGCGGCGCGCGCCGCCAAGCGGCGGTTGAAGCATTTCTAACAGATCATCCGGCGTCGTGCGCTCGTCTTCATACTGGATGATCTTCGGATAAAGAATGCGTTGCGTGCGGTCGCGTTTGAGCGCCGGCTTGCGCGATGGCAACGTCGTCGGCGGCGCTTGCGCCGCGAGCAAAGTGGACAATAACAGGAGAACAATCGCCGCTTGAAAAAACTTCGTCGTCATAATCCGGTGTCAGCGTTTTTGTTGGATGCTTCTCTTTGATATTAACATTGACACCGACGGTCAGAACAACTGCGCCGGTGATGCAATCTTGCGAGCCGCTCAACTCCATAGGCGCTTTTAGCTTGCATCGGCCTTTGCTATCTCAACCAGATTATCGTAGAAGGTCGCCCCGTTGCCCAGATCAGTCAGTGCCTGCGAAACCGTTTGATTGACATTGCGGTGGCCGGGACTCAGCTTGTTCCACCACGTCGACAGCGCGCAGGCGACGCCCGGTTTGACGCGATCCGAAAGGCGCGCAACCAGCGTGCAGTCGCCGCGATCATTCCAGACGCGCACCGTGTCGCCGTCGCTGATCCGGCGCGGCGCGGCGTCGGCTGCATTGATGAGCACGAAGGGTTGCTTCTCGCTTTTCAGGAAGGAGGCGAGATGTGAAAAGGTCGAATTCAAAAACGAATTCGCCGGCGGGCTGAGCAGTTGAATAGGGAAGCGCGCCGCCAGTCGCGGCGCGGTTTCAGGCGACTCGCGCGGCGGAGTATAAGTCGGCAGCGGGTCGAGCCCCTGGCGCTGCAAGCCCTCGGAAAAGAATTCGCACTTGCCTGAAGGCGTGGCGTAACCGCCATTACTAAACGGCGCGAAGGTCTCAGGGATGTTCAAGCGCGCCCAGCCGTCGCGTTCGAGTTGTTCAAGCGTCAGGCCTTCGAGCATCGGATTCTTGGATCCGAGCGCCTGACGGAGAATCTCTTCGTCGGAATCATTGAAGCAATCTTCCGCAAAGCCCATCGCTTGAGCGAGCAGCCGGAAGACTTCCGAGTTCGGTTTGGCTTCGCCGAGCGGCGCAATCGCCGGCTGGTTGTCAACCAGATAGTAATGACCGTAAGGCTTGACTACGTCGCGGTGTTCAAGCTGTGTCGTCGCCGGCAGCAAGATGTCGGCGTAATCGGCGGTGTCGGTCTGGAACTGTTCGTGGACGACGGTGAACAGGTCTTCGCGCTTGAATCCTTCGATGACCTTCGATTGATCGGGAGCAACTGCCGCCGGATTCGAGTTATAAACATAAAGCGCCCGCACAGGCGGACGAGCTGCGGTCAAGGCTTCGCCGAGCCGCGACATATTGATCGTGCGCGGATTGCCGCGCTTGAGGTCGGGCCGGTGCAGCACGTCTTCATCCATCGCAAACGCGCCGCTGGTCGACAGCAAGACGCCGCCGCCTGCCTCACGCCATGCGCCGACCAGCGCCGGCAAACAGGCAATCGTGCGCACAGCCATGCCGCCGCCCGCATGGCGTTGCAAGCCGTAGTTGACGCGAATCACCGCCGGGCGCGTCGCCGCATATTCTCTCGCCAAACCGAGAATCTCGTCTTCGCTGATGCCACAGATCTCGGCGGCGCGCGATGGCGGATACTCGGCGGCGCGCTCTTTCAATAAGTCAAAACCGAGCGTGTATTTTTCAATGTAGTCGTAATCGCAAAGCTTCTCGCTGATGAGAACGTGCATCACGGCGAGCGCCAGCGCCGCGTCGGTGCCGGGCCGCACCTGTATGAACTGATGGCAATGGTCGAGCGTCTGATTGCGATAAGGATCGATGCCGATGAGTCGCGCGCCATTGGCCAAAGCTTCTTTGATTTCAGGCCACAGGTGTATGTTGGAGGTAAGCGTGTTGGTTCCCCACAGCACGATCAGCCGTGCGCGGTGGAAGTTCTCCATGTCCGTGCCGTATTTGCTGCCGAGTGTGGCGATCAAGCCTGCGCCGCCTGCCGCCGAGCAGATCGTCCGCTCAAGCAGGCTCGCGCCCAGCCGGTGAAAGAATCGCCGATCCATGCTGCCGCCCTGAACGATGCCCATGGTGCCGCCATAACTGTAAGGCAGAATACTTTCCGGACCGTCTGCGGATTCGGCAAGGTCGCGGAAGCGCCCGGCGATTTCCGCAATGGCTTCATCCCAAGAGATGCGCGCGAATCGCCCTTCGCCCTTGGCTCCCACGCGGCGCATCGGATAGAGCAGGCGATCCGGATGGTAGACGCGCTCCAGATAGCGCGTCACTTTGGTGCAGAGAAAGCCGCGCGTCGGCTTGTGTGCGTCGTCGCCTGACACTTTGGTGGCGCGGCCATCAGTGACCTCGACCAGCATAGCGCAGGTGTCCGGGCAATCATGCGGGCAAGCGGCGTGAATGATTTGCTGACTCGACATAAGCGTTCTACCTCAAACGGCAAACGAAAACATGATCCTTCAGGTCAACCTGAAAAGCGCAAGCTCTCAGAAAGCATACCCCGGCGCTAACGCTTCGGCAAAATCTCTGACGTTCTATTCACTCTGCCTTGAGCAGTTTCTTGATTCGATGATACGCCGGCAGCACGAAGCGATGTTTGATCGGCCCGTAATGACTCAACAGCCGCCAGCCGAGTGTGTTGCGCATGCGCTCAAGCTCCGCCTGTGTTGCGAACAATTGTTGATCTTGTATGCCAACTCGTTCATTGCTGGCGGCAAGCCCGGCGCGCAAGGCTTCTCGTTCCGCTTCTATTCTATCGCGCTCGGTATGCAAATGCTCTCGCTCTTTCTGCATCGCTTGATAGGCAATCCACAGACCATCGCGCTCTTTCAAGCGTGGGGCCTGGGCTCGCAGGTAAGCCGACGCCGCACGGTATTCCGCCAGGGCATCGTGCGGTTGTCCGGCGTTCTCGGCAATGACTTCCTGATAAAGCGAGACGATCTCATCGATGGCGGCGTCGCGCCCTGCGGTGGCGCGGATGCGGCGCGACACTTCACCCGCATCACCTGCATCATAGCGGGCAATTTCTCGCGCCAGTGCTTCAACGCTGACCGCTTCGCGCAGCGCGCGTATGCCGAAGTTCAAAGGGCGCAGCCGGTCGAGATTCGCCGTCGTCACCATCTCGCCGACGCCTGCTGCATCGCACAGCACAACTGCCGCGCCGACGGCGAGCCCTTCAAGGGCTGATCGAGCTTTGGCAAAGACCAGATCGTAGCGGCCCAGCACGGCTTCAGGATGGGCGCAAGCCTTGCCGGCGTTCAAGCCGATCACATCGAGCGCGATGCCGGCGCGCTGGCAGGCCGAGCGCGCCGCCTGCACATAGGTCTGCTCGCTCGCGTAATTGCTGAAGACCAGCGCGCGCGCCGGACGAGCGGGCAGCGCGCCGCGCGGCTTGAAGCGCTCAAGGTCAACGAAGTTCAACAGCAGGCGCAGGCGATCTTCAGGAATCGCGTGTTCGCAGACGAGCCGGTCGCGGCAAGTGTGATCTACGGCAATGTAACGTAGAATACGTGGAAAGCGCGGTGGCATTTCTTCCCACGGCAGCCAGCCATGACAGACATAAATCGCCGGCACGCCGGGAAATCGCAACAGCGCGGTCATCGTTTCAAGGTGATGTTGACCGTGAATCAAGTCTGGAGGTGTGGCCAGCGCATCGAGATTATCAATCACCGGCACGGTCGCGCGCCGCAACTCTTCGGCGACCTCGCCGAGTTGCGTGCTGTAAGCGATGGGCGTGATGCCGCGGTCGAGCAATGCGGTCGCCAGATCGCGCACGTACAACTCTGAACCGGCGCGCGCCGCAAGCGTGTTGTTGGTGATGAGAACTCGCATTCCGACTAACGATTCTTCATGTCGACATATTCGCGCAAGGCAGCTTTGATGGGCAGGATGTGCTGGCGATGGCGCAACACCTCCTGATAATAACCTGCGGCGACCTGCTTCTCGCCGTACTGCTCATAAAAGGGCGGCTCGGCAACCGCCACGTCGCGATCCTCGCCATCATTGATGGCGTGCAGGTATTCGTCGCGAAAAGATTCCGCTTCCGCATCCTTGAGCATCGTGTCAACCTCGGCCATCCACTCAGCGTAAGCCCGCGCTGCGGCCAACTTGTCGCTGAAGGCGCGGTCATCGAGATGCAACCTGATTGACTGAGGCCGAGTTGCATCGGCGCGCGCGACGACGGCGAACCCATAATTGGCAAGCGGCTGGCCGGTGGCGTGCTGCGCCATCTCGACGGCGGCGTTGGTCAGCAAACGGCAAATGTCATGCGTCGGGTTGTAGCCTTCGATTGTATCCCCGACCACGTAGGCGATGCGCCGTCGCGCCAGGTCTTCAGCCAGCTCGCTCGCGAGGCTGGTAAACAGTGCGACGTCTTGATTGAGCAGCGCCCTGTAGAATTGCGCATCCGTGAAGCGACCGTAAATGCAGCCCGGCGATGCGCCGATTGCATTCAATAAGCTGGTCGTTGCTTGCAGTCGTGATCTTTCCGAATGCCCTGAACCATCCGTGAGGACATAGATTGTGGCGCTGGCTAAACCGAGCCATCCATGCACCAGCAATTCATGCCCCGGATGCGCAACGATCAGCGCCGCCCGTTGATTCTGTGAAAACGCCGGCGAAGCGTATTCTTCAGCAATCGCCGCTTCAGCAAGGATAGGTGGAATAACCAGCTTGTTCATCTTTTATTGTCGTATGTTGTCCGGCAACTCTGCCCATAGTATTCTGCAAGGGAGCCAGTGAATAATAAACGCTGGGCCATCACTGCGGCAATGCAGTGCGGCACTCATTAATTCAATCAAGAGGAGATTAGGTCACAGGTGAAACTCTGGGGTGGAAGATTCACGGGCGAAGCGGATGCCGAATTCGCGCGCTTCAATGCCTCGTTTCGCTTTGACCGGCGCTTGCTCGAAGCCGACATCGAAGGCAGCCTGGCGCAGGCCGAAGCCTTGCAGGCCGCAGGCATTCTCAGTAAAGACGAAGCGCAAAGCATCAGCGAAGGACTCAACGAAATCCTGCGCCGCGCCCGCGCCGAAGCGGCTTATCTCGACAGCCGCGACGCCGAAGACGTTCACAGTTTTGTCGAAGCCGAGTTGGTCGCGCTGATTGGTGATGCCGGCTACAAACTGCACACGGGCCGCAGCCGCAACGATCAAGTCGCTACGGACTTGCGTCTCTTCCTGCGCGGCGAGATTGATCGCACACTGGAAATCCTGCGCGATACAAAGCGCGCCTTGATCGAACTGGCCGAAGTCAACCGTGACGCAGTCATTCCCGGCTACACGCATCTGCAACGCGCCCAGCCTGTGCTGTTCGCACATTATCTGCTCGCCTTTTTCGAGATGCTCCAGCGCGACCGCGACCGCCTGGCGGATGCGCGCCGCCGTGTGAATCGCTTGCCGCTCGGCGCTGGGGCGCTGGCGGGCACAGGTTTTGCGATTGACCGCGAGATGATGGCGCGGCGATTGGGCTTTGACGGCCTTTGCGAAAACAGTATGGATGCCGTGAGCGACCGCGATTTCGTGATTGAGTTCGTCGCGGCGGCGGCCATCGCGATGATCCACCTGAGCCGCCTGGCGGAAGACTTCATCATCTATTCAACGACCGAATTCGGCTTCATCGAACTGTCGGACGCCGTGTCGACGGGGTCGTCGCTGATGCCGCAGAAGAAGAATCCCGATTCGCTCGAATTGATTCGCGGCAAAGCGGGCCGCGTCTTTGGCCATCACGCCGCTTTGCTTGCGACGATGAAAGGCTTGCCGCTGGCGTACAACAAAGACATGCAGGAAGACAAAGAGGCGCTGTTCGATTCAATAGACACTTTGCACAGCTCGCTGCGCGTGATGACGACGGTGCTGCGGAACACGCGCATCAATGGCGAGCGCACGCGCGAGGCCGTGATGCATGGGTTCATGAATGCGACTGACTTGGCGGATTATCTTGTGCGTCGCGGCCTCGAGTTTCGCCGCGCACACGAAGTCATCGGTCGCGCCGTCGCTTATGCCATCGAGCACGGCAAGGCGCTTGAGCAATTGTCGCTCGACGAGTTCAAACAGTTCTCGCCGCTCTTTGAAGATAGTCTATATACGGCCCTAACGCTCGAATCCTCATTAGCGAATAAGCCGGCGCGCGGCGGCACGTCGCCCGATAGAGTAGCTGAAGCGTTGGCGAGGGCGAAAGCCGAACTGGGTTAAATCACCGTGCGCGGTTGTCGTATAATCGTCCTATGAGCAAGCAGTCTATCTCGATCACTTTATCATCTGAGAACCTGCTCTGGTTGCGCGGGAGGGCAAAAGCATCGGGCGCGCGTAGCGTCAGTGAAGCTCTTGACCAGTTGATCAGCAATGCCAGAACCGGCGGCAATGATCGCCCGCATCACTCCATCGCCGGCACGATCACGATCAACGAAGCCGATCCCGACCTACTAAAAGCAGACGCTGATATTCGTTCTCTGTTTCGCCGTTCGCTTAATAAGGTTCCGGCGGCCAAGAGAACGAAGCGTAATCCAACCGCAGCAAAGCGCACCGTCTCAAAAGGACGAAATCGTGGATGAATTAGCCGCTGTCATTTCAGACACGCACCCGCTCATCTTTTATGCAGCGAAGCAAAGAAGTTTAAGCAAGCTGGCGCTGGCCCACTTTCAGGCTTGCGAGCGACAAAGGTAATTTGGTAGTTGAGTGATAGCCAACAATATGTCGGACAGCGAAACAAAACCGGATTGGAAACATCACGGCGTGCGCGTGGTTCATGCCGATGAGCTTGATACCAACACGCCGCAGACCGTAGGGATGAATCGCGCCGCCGCCATCACTCATGCACGCGCGGGCGCGGCGAAGCTCTGGGCCGGCACGGTAATGATTCATCCAAACGCCAAAACCGGCGCGCATCATCACGGCGAGCTTGAAAGCGTCATCTACGTGGTGCGCGGGCGGGCGCGCATGCGCTGGGGCGACCGTCTCGAATTCACTGCCGAAGCTGGGCCGGGCGATTTCATCTACGTGCCGCCGTTCGTGCCACATCAGGAGATCAATGCCAGTGCGTCGGAAAGCCTCGAATGCGTGCTGGTGCGCAGCGGCCAGGAGCCCATCGTCGTCAATCTCGACATCTCCACGGTCGAAGCGCCCGAAGAAGTTCGCTGGGTTGACGACATTCATCCTGCCACTTAGCCGACATTGCTGCGCTGCCGCAAACAGCAATTGACGGCGACAGCGGAATTGCATATCCTACGCGCGTCAAGCGACGAATCTTCCTGTACCAACGGCGCGCGTTATGGCTATCCAGACATCCCATCAAGTGACCCAATGGCTGCTCCAGTGGAGCGGCGGCGATCAGGCGGCGCTCGATCAGTTGATGCCGGCAGTGTATGCGGAGCTACATCGCGTTGCCGTCTCTTACCTGCGGCGCGAGCAGGCGGGGCACACTTTGCAGCCGACGGCGCTGGTTCACGAAGCTTACCTGCGGCTGGTGGATGAAAGCCGTGTGGACTGGCATAGCCGGGCGCATTTCTTCGGCGTGGCGGCGCGCGTGATGCGGCAGATTCTCGTCGATCACGCGCGCCGCCGCCATGCCGCCAAGCGCGGCGGCGGCGCATTCAAGGTCACGCTGGGCGATGCGCGCGCCAACTACGAGCCGCCAGACCTGGATCTTCTGGCGCTCGACCATGCGCTCACGGAACTGGCGGCGCTTGATCCGCAGCAGAGCCGCGTCGTCGAGATGCGCTTTTTCGGCGGCCTGTCTATCGAAGAAACTGCCGATGTGCTCGGCATCTCTCCCGCAACGGTCAAACGCGACTGGACGACGGCCAAAGCTTTCCTGCGCCGCAAGCTCAAGACCGCCGCACAAGGCTTGAGCGACTGAAGGAAATCCCCTGCGCGCTGCGCAGTTAATGAAAACCGGCGCGGCGCATATTCAAAGTGAGGTGAAGTACAGTGATGACGCCTGAACGGTGGCAGCAGATCAAAGAGATGTTGCATACAGCACTGGAGCGTCACCCCAAGGAGCGCGCCGTCTGGCTTGCACAAGCCTGCAAGGATGATGTGGCGCTCAGATCGGAAGTCGAATCGCTGATCGCCAGTTACGATGACAATCAAAGCTTTCTGGAAACGCCGATACTTGCCGCCGAGCATTTGCTTGCCGTCGCGCCGCCGTCGTCTTCTGAAGTCCGCTTGATCGGCGCTTATCGCCTCATACGCGAAATCGGCCAGGGCGGCATGGGCACGCTCTATCTGGCCGTGCGCGCCGACGATCAGTATCGCCAGCGCGTCGCCATCAAGCTGGTGCGGCGCGGCATGGATACAGAGCAAATCCTCTCGCGCTTTCGCCATGAACGCCAGATACTTGCCAGCCTCGATCATGCGAACATCGCCCGCCTGCTCGATGGCGGCACGACCGAAGACGGCCTGCCGTACTTCGTCATGGAATATATCGAAGGGCAGACCATCGATCAGTATTGCGACGCGCACAAACTTTCAACCGCCGAACGCTTGCAACTGTTTCGCCAGGTCTGCGCCGCAGTACACTATGCACATCAGAACCTCGTTGTGCATCGCGACCTCAAGCCGAGCAACATACTGGTGACGCCCGACGGCACACCCAAGCTGCTCGACTTCGGCATTGCCAAGCTGCTGAAGCCGGAGATGTATGCGCAGACCCTCGCGCCGACGGTCACGACGCTGCGCCCGATGACGCCGGATTACGCCAGCCCCGAACAGGTCAAGGGGCAACCGATCACCACCGCCAGCGATATCTATTCGCTCGGCGTTTTGTTGTATGAACTACTGACGGGCCATCGGCCGTATCACGTCAAGATCAGCCTGCCGCACGAGATGGAGCGCGTCATCTGCGAGCAAGAGCCGGAGCGACCCAGCACCGCCATCAATCGCCGGCAAGCAGCGACGAGCGCGGCGGGCGCTTCGGCAAGCACGCGGACGCCGGAAGCCGTGAGCCGCACGCGCGAAGGGCATCCCGACAAGCTGCGCAAAAGACTGGCGGGCGATCTCGACAACATCATCTTGATGGCGATGCGCAAGGAGCCGCAACGCCGTTATGCGTCGGTCGAACAGTTTTCCGAAGACCTGCGCCGCCACCTCGAAGGCTTGCCGGTCATCGCCCGCAAAGACACCTTCGGTTATCGCGCCGGCAAATTCATCAAGCGCAACAAAGTCGCCGTGAGCGTCGCACTGGCCTTCCTGCTATTGCTCGCGGTTGCCCTCGCCGTCATCGTGCAGCAGTCGGTGCGCGCCGCCCGCGAGCGCGACAAGGCGAAGCAGGTGGCCGAGTTTCTCACGGAAATCTTCAAAGTCTCAGACCCCGGTGAATCGCGCGGCAACAGCGTCACGGCGCGCGAGATTTTAGACCAAGGCGCTGAACGAATTGACAAAGAATTGCGCGGTCAGCCTGAGATTCAGGCTACCTTGATGGCGACGATTGGCGAAGTCTACGAACGCCTGGGGCTCTACGATGCCGCCGCGCCGTTGCTGGAAAAGTCGCTCAATACACGGCTGGCGCTCTTCGGGCACGAACATGCGGATGTGGCGGAGAGCATGTTGAGCCTGGCCATTCTCCACTATGATCGCAGCCGCTACGCCGAGGCCGAGCCGTTATATCGTGAATCGCTGGCCATCCGGCAGCGGCTTTTCGGCAACCAGCACCCGGCGGTCGCCACCAGCTTGAATGGGCTGGGCACGCTGTTGCAGGCGACCGACAAATATGAAGAAGCCGAAGCCGCATGGCGACAGGCGCTGGCTATGCGCCGCCAACTCTTCGGGTCGGATCATCGCGAGGTTGCCGAGAGCCTGGATAATCTCGGCTGGCTGCTTTACAACAAAGGCGACTATGAAGAAGCCGAACGGCTGCTGCGCGAGGCGCTGGCCATCCATCGCAAGTTGTACGGCAACGATCACCCGACGATTGCCGGCGACCTGAACTATCTCGCCTTCGTGGCGAGCACGCGCGGCCACTCTGAGCAAGAGCAAGAAGCGCTGTTTCGTGAAGCGCTGGAGATGCGTCGCAAGGTCTATGGCAACCATCATCCGCAGGTCGCCGAAAGCTTGAACAATCTCGCGTGGTTGATGAATCAGCAAGGCAAGCCCGCCGAAGCCGAATCGTTGTACCGCGAGTCGCTCGATATACGCCGCCATTTGCTGGGCAACGACAGCCAGGAAGTCGCGCAAAGTTTGAACAACCTGGGGCGGACGCTCATGCATAGAAATGACTACGCCGCCGCCGAGCCGATGCTGCGCGAATCGCTGGCCATCTACATCAAGCTCTATGGCGAGCAAGCCGCAGACACGGCGGTTGCCCTGCACAACCTGGCCACGTTGCTCTATGAAAAGGGCGACTACGTGAATGCCGAGTCACTGTTTCGGCAGACGCTGGAGATTCGCCGAAAGAAGCTGCCGCCGGGCAATCCGCACATTGCGGCAACGCTGATCGGGCTTGGCCTGCTGTTGAGCGAGCGCGGCCATGCGCAGGAAGCCGAACCGCTGCTTAGAGAGGCATTGGAGAATCGCCGCCGCGATCTCCCCGCAGGCAACTGGCAGATTGCCGATGCCGAAAGCGTGCTCGGCGGCTGCCTCGCGGCGCGGCACAGATTCGATGACGCCGAGCCTTTGCTGGTCGAAGGCTACACTCTACTGAAAGCCAAACGCGGCGAGCATGACAAACAGACCGAGCGGGCGCTGGCGCGTCTGATTCGTCTTTATAGCCTCTGGGGCAAGCCTGATAAAGCCACCACCTATCGCACAGCTAGCAACGGCAAATAATCCACGCCTCTTCAATTGTCGAACGGTCTCTGGCAAACGATTCCAGCCAGGCCGACTTTTTTTATGAGCCCGCCACCGTGTGAGCCCTTTTGCCGCGATTTTGCGCATGTAGGGTCGAGGGTGGAAATTCTCAAGAAAATAGATTGAAGGAGAAATCATGACAAAGAGAGTAGTTGCAGCCGTTGCGATGCTCGTGATCCTGTGCAGCCTGGCGGCAGCACAAAACGCGCCAACGCACGCCAAAGACGAGGCCGCTATTCGGGCGATCATCGCCAGTCTGGCCGACGCCTGGACGCGTGGCGACGCTGAAGCCTGGGGCAAGGCGTTTGCCACGGATGCCGATTTCACCGTTTGGAATGGCTTATATGTCAAAGGCCGTGAGGGCATCACTCGCGGGCACGCAGAGATTTTCAGCACGATTTACAAAGACACGAAGCAGGTCCTGAGCGTGCGCAGCATCCGCTTTTTGCGCGATGATGTCGCCGTTGTCCATGTCGAAGGCAGCACGGTTAAAAAAGCCGAAGAGTTTCCTGCAACCCCAATGGTCGTCCCTGTCTTCATTCTGACGAAAGACAAAGGCCAGTGGCTAATCGCCGTCTTTCAAAATACCAAGAACCAACAAGCTCCGAGTGCGAACCACTGAGGGCACAGGCTGCCGCTTGCCGTAAGCGCGATGATCAACCAATCCTACTTTGCGCGCTCACGAAGTGATCATTGTGCCGGCGCCTTCGTCTGTGAAGACTTCATAGAGCAGGGCGTTGCGTTTGTTGCCGTTGATGATGTGAGCGCTGCCGACGCCGCGCCGTATCAGGCGGGCGATGGCGGCAATCTTCGGCAGCATGCCGGCAGAGACGGTTTTGTTCTTCACCAGCGCTTCGGCTGCATCTACAGTCAGCCGCGAAATCCGCGACGACGGATCATCGAGGTCGCCCAGGATGCCGTCAACGTCTGTGAGCAGGATGAGCTTTTCGGCGGCCAGATGCGCGGCGATCTCGGCGGCAATCGTATCGGCGTTGATGTTGTATACATTACCTTGCTCATCTGCGCCGAGCGATGAAATCACCGGCACGTAACCGTTGTCGAGCAGCAGTCTGATCAAGCGCGCATTGATGTCAACGATGTCGCCGACGTGACCGAAATCAACCATCTCGACCTCGCCGGTCTCCTGATTCAACACCTTTTGAATCTCGCGCCGCCGCGCCTGGATGATGTCGCCGTCAACGCCGGATAGCCCAACCGTATCCGCGCCGGCGTGGCGCAGCGCTGAGATAATATCCATGTTAATCTGGCCGGCGAAGACCATCTTCGCCACCTCAAGCGTCTCGGCATCGGTGACGCGGCGGCCATTGACCAGGCGTTGCGCGATCCCCAGCCGTTCCGCCGTCGTCGTCAATTGTTTGCCGCCGCCGTGAATCACCGCGACGTGAATGCCGACTTGATTCAAGAGCGTGATCTCTTCGGCAAGCCCGTTGAGATGGGCCTGTTCTTCCGTCACCTTGCCCGACAGCTTGACGACGAAGGTCTTGTTCTTGAAGCGCTGAATGTAGGGCAGCGCCTCGCGCAACAGGTCTAAGCGTTCTTGAATCATCGAATAGTCCAGAGAGTCCAGAGAGTCCAGAGAGTCCAGAGAGTCCAGAGAGCCGTTCGCCTTCCCGACTCGCTAGACTCTCTGGACTCGCTAGACTATTGAGCCAAGCACTGCCTTCTGCACATGCAGGCGGTTTTCGGCCTCGTCAATGGCGGCGCACTGCGGCCCGTCGAGCACGCCGTCGGTGACGACGACGTTGCGGCGCACCGGCAGGCAGTGCATGAACCAGCCCGCATCGGTCGAATGCATCACCTCTTCATCAATGCGCCAATGCTTGTACTGCTGGCGCAAGGCGATGTCGTCTTCCGTGTGGCCATAGAATTGTTTTGCGCCCCAGCTTTTCGCGTAGATGATCTTTGCGCCGGCGCAGGCGGCGCGCTGATCGCGCGCTATCGTCAGGCGGCTGCCGCTCGCTTCGGCGGCGCTGTGAATTTCCTGCATCACTTCATCGCCGAGATCGTATTCGGGCGGGCAGGCGATGGTCAGGTCAAGGCCCATCTGTGCACTGATGAGCGCGAACGAATTGGGCACCGCCATCGGCAGCGGTTTCGGATGATAAGCCCACGACAGCACGACCCGTTGGTGAGCAAAGTGACCAAGTTTTTCACGGATGGTCAGGGCATCGGCCAGCGCCTGAAACGGATGATGCCGCGACGATTCGAGATTGACGACCGGCACATCACTGTATTCGGCAAAACCGCGCACCAGCGGGTCGGTGATCTCTGCCGCATAATCTTTCATCTCCGGGAAAGCGCGGACGCCGATGGCCGTGACGTAACGCGAGAGCACGCGCGCCGCTTCCTTGATGTGCTCGGTCTTGTCGCCGTCCATAACGATCTGATCGCGGTATTCCAGACTCCACATGCCTTTGCCGACATCCATCGTCACCGGGTTACCGCCAAGCTCATAAACCGCGATCTCCATCGACGCGCGCGTGCGCAGCGATGGATTGAAAAAGACAAGCGCGACGCTGCGGCCCGCAAGCGGTCGCTCGTGATAATCGCCCGCCTTAATGCGCGCCGCGAGATCAAGGAGCGCCGTCAACTGCTCGCCCGTAAAATCTGCCGTGCTGAGAAAGTCTCTGCCTTGCAAGTTCATATCAAATCTCGAATCATTCCTCGCTCAGCCCGCTTCAGCGGGCTTTCCCGAAGGGCAATTAGGCCAGCCGTTGACGGCTGGTTCACAACCGCCAGCAAACCCACAGCCCGTTTCAACGGGCTTGTCCATTCGGCTTTAGCCAATGCAAAAGCAAACGGCTAAAGCCGGGTTCGATAAGCACGCTAAAGCGCGCTGAGAACTGTTTCCACCCCTGGCTAACCAGCGCTAAAAGCGCTGGCCTACCTGCCCTTCGGGAAAGCCGCCTCAAGGCGGCTGAGGAATTGCCTCGCATCTCAAATTCAAAACTGCATGGTCGCCAACTCGCGCAAAAACAGATCAACCTCGGCGCGCTTGAGCGTCAGCGGCGGCAGCAGTCTGAGCACGCTTGCCTCATCCGCAAGACCTGTGATGATTTTGCGCTCCAGCAAAGCTTGCTGATATGGCTTGGCGCTGTCGCCTTTGAATTTGATGCCGACCAGGTAGCCCAGCCCGCGCAGTTCTTCCACCGTCGGCAGCTTGGCGAGTTCCGTGTACAAATACTCGGAGTTGGCGCGCACGTTATCGAGCAAGCGTTCGTCGCGCATGACATCAATCGTTGCTTCGAGCGCCGCGCAGGCGAGAGGGCCGCCGCCAAAGGTGGTGCCGAGATCGCTGATCTTGATCTCGCTGGCGATCTCTTCGGTCACCAGCACCGCGCCCATCGGCACGCCGCTGGCGATGCCTTTGGCGAGCGTTGCCATGTCCGGCGCAACATCGTAACGGCCCGCGAAAAGGAAGTCGCCGGTGCGCCCCATGCCGGTCTGCACTTCATCGTAAATCAACATGGCGTTGGCGCGATCACACAACTCGCGCAACGCACGGTAAAACTCAGGCGAACCCATGCGCGCGCCGCCCATGCTCTGAATCGGTTCGAGAATCACCGCCGCCGTTTCTTCATCGATCAGACGCTCGATGGCAGCCATGTCGTCAAACGGCGCATAGACGTGATCGGGAAGCATGGGCGAAATGCCTTCGCGGTATTTGGCTAGCCCTGTGGCCGCGAGCGATCCCGGTGTGCGCCCATGAAAGCTGCCGTCAAAGGAAATCACCTTGTCGCGTTCGGTCAGCTTGCGAGCGATCTTGATGGCGTTTTCGTTGGCTTCCGTGCCCGAATTGCAGAAAAAGACTTTGCTGTGCAGCGGGTGAGCGATGTCAACCAGCTTACGCGCGGCGCGCGCCCGCGTGTCGTTGTAGACGAGGTTTGAATAAAAAATCAAGCGTGCCGCCTGATCGCTGATAGCTTTGACGATGCGCGGATGTGAATGTCCCGTCGACACGACAGCGTGGCCGCCATAGAGGTCGAGATAACGTTCGCCCGTGCTGGTGTAGACCCAGACATCTTCGCCGCGCTCGACGACAAAAGGAAACTTCTTGTAGGTTGCGACCTGATAATGCTCTTCAACGTCAATGATGTTTTTCATCTGCGGTTGCGTGCTCACCTTGCCCCCTTTTGTAGGGGCGACCCTCTGTGGTCGCCCCAGAATAATATTCGACAGAATTCGTTGTGAACGGACTTGCAATCTGGGGCGACCACAGAGGGTCGCCTCTACAAGGCGATTACGGATTGCTGCCGGCCAGCATCAAGCCTGTGCGCTCTTCGATGCCGAACATCAGGTTCATGTTCTGCACGGCCTGGCCCGCCGCGCCTTTGACGAGATTGTCTAGCGCCACGAAGACGATCACGGTGTCGTCTTGTGCCGCATAACCGATGTCAACGAAGTTCGTGCCCTTCACCCAGTTGATGTCGGGCGAGCCGCTGACCAGACGAATGAAATATTCATTACCATAGAAATCCCTGAGCAGTTCACCGACTTGTTGGTGCGTCATCGCTTGATTGGTCGTCAAGTAGATCGAAGCGAATATGCCGCGCACGGTTGGCAGCGAATGCGTTTGCAGGATCAAGCTGCCGGTTTCCTGCCAGTGCGGATTCACCGCCGCCAGCAGTTGTTCGACTTCGGGCTGATGTTGATGCGCGAAGGTTTTGTAAGCGTAAAAACTATTGGCGCGCTTTGGGTGATGCGTGTTGGCCGCAGGCTTAGCGCCCGAGCCTGACGAGCCGGTCTTCAAATCCGCGATGATCTTGCCGGCGACCACGTCTGCGGCGATAAATGGATAAAGGCCAAGCGCAAGCGCCGTGGCAAAGCAACCGGGATTGGCAATGCGCGTCGCTTCTTTGATCTGCGCGCGATTGACTTCTGTGAGGCCATAGACGAATTCGCGCTGCGCTTGTGCGTGCGTCTGCTCGAAGCCGTAGAACTGTTTGAACACGCCGACATCGCGCAGACGAAAATCGCCCGACAGGTCAATCGCTTTGACCGCGCCGGGAAGCGACGGCACGATTTCCATCGCCTGTCCGTGCGGCAAGGCGAGAAACAGACAATCAAGCGATGCCAGTTCACTTGCCGAGGGCGCGGCGGTGAACTGCAAATCGGTCAGCCGCGCCAGATTCGGATGCACTGCATCGACGCGCTTGCCGGCGTGTTCATTCGCCGTCACCAGCTTGATCTCAACCTGCGGATGGAATAGCAGTATGCGCAGCAATTCGCTGCCGCCGTAACCCGACCCGCCAAGTATGCCAACCTTAATCATGGCTTCTCCAAAGTGACAAGTGACGAGTGACAAGTGACAAGACCGGAAACAGCTTGCCAGTCTTGCCCACCCTGCGCTCCTTTCTTGTCACTTGTCACTCGTCACTTGTCACTTTCCATTGCTCGATCTTCTCTTTGACCAGCAGGGCGAGTTGCTCGCCGCGATTGACGGCGTTGGCAGCGGGAATGCCGAGATGCTCGTAGACGTAATCGGCGCCCATCTGCGAGTCCGTCACCGGCCCGCTCATCACATCGATCTGCACATGGTGCGCCGCCAGCAACTCGCGCCCGCCCCACGCGCCGACGAAGTCGTTGGCGCAGAAGACCAGCGCCGCCATCGCCTGCATCAACGCGGCGTCGTTGAAAATCGTATCGACCGAATAACCGCCTAACAACCCGTCACCGAGTTCGATCACGGCGCAATCCGGCTCGACTTTCGCAAGCTCTTCGATGACCCCTTTGGCAATCGGCGCGAGATCGCTGACGCCGACCGTCGAAGGCAAACCGCAATCGAGAAAGCTCAAGGTCTTGACCGCGCCGTGATCCTGCATATTGAGCGTGTCGCGCAAGCAGGCAACGCCCGATAGTTTTGCCGCTGCGACGCGCAGGCCGGCGCGCGTCAGATGCTTGATGATCTCGGTCGCCGCATAGGTCTTGCCTGAATTCATGCAGGTTCCCGCGACCAGCACGAGCGGCGTGGCTGCTGTCAACTCGGCGCGCTGCGCGATAGCGCCTTCGCTGATGTTGAGAATGCGCCCCTCGCGCACAGGCATGCCGATCACTTCAACTTCGATGGCATTGTTGAGACTATGATGATGGCCGAGACACTGGCCGATCAAACCGCCGAGGTTGAGCAGGTGCAAACGGTCGCCGGCCTGCAACGTTACAGGCACGTCGCCGACGAAGCCTTTGAGCGCCCGTCGATAGCCCAGCACACCCGCAATCATGTCGCCGGGATTGATCTTCGCCATGCGGCCCGTGACCAGTTCAAGCGT
The DNA here is from genome assembly GCA_039648975.1 of Blastocatellia bacterium. GTDB lineage: Bacteria > Acidobacteriota > Blastocatellia > UBA7656 > UBA7656 > DATENM01. Next base: position 958 of record JBBWZK010000440.1, on the reverse strand, counting down.
GTTGTAGGTGGCGTTATCCGTCAGCGTGCGGACGACGACGACGTTGCCGGCGCGCGCTTCGCATCGTGTGGTGATTTCAAGCTCATGCGCGAGATTGAGATTCACCGTAGACGAGGCGATCTTATCGACGCGCACGAGTCGCACCTCGGCGTCGGTTGTATTACTGGCTACCTCATTGGCTATGACGGGCTGGCTAATCATGGTTTGCTCCTTGTGTAGCGCAAGCTGTCAGCTTGCGCCGTCATCGCACTCCTTCGGGCAGATCGCGCAAGCTAACAGCTCACACTACTTCTCCTGCGCTTCGGTCAGCTTGCGCATTCTCAGGCGCAGCGCGTTCAGCTTGATAAAGCCTTCGGCGTCGCGCTGGTTGTAGACCGTATCGCGCTCGAAGGTGGCGAAGGCTTCGGAGTAGAGCGAGAACGGCGAGCGCCGCCCCGCGACCATGCAGTTGCCTTTGTAGAGCTTCAAGCGCGCCGTGCCGGTGACGTTCTTCTGTGTATGGTCAATCAAGGCGCGCATGGCTTCAAACTCCGGCGTGTACCAGAAGCCGTAGTAGATCATCTCGGCGATGCGCGTGTTGAGCGAGTCCTTGATGTGCGCGACTTCGCGGTCTAAGGTCAATGACTCGACGGCGCGATGCGCGGCTTCGAGAATCGTCATGCCGGGCGTCTCGTAGACGCCGCGCGACTTCATGCCGACAAAGCGATTCTCGACCAGATCAATGCGCCCAATGCCGTGCTCGCCGCCGATTTGATTCAAGCGATCAAGCAATGTCGCGGCTGACAACTGCTCGCCGTCAACCGCTACGGGGACGCCCGCTTCAAAATCAATCTCGACATACACAGGCTTATCCGGCGCGTCTTCGGGCGAGCGCGTCATAATGAAGATGTTTGCCGGTGGCTCGGCCCAGGGGTCTTCGAGAATGCCGCCTTCATAGCTGATGTGCATCAGGTTGCGA
>JBBWZK010000436.1:0-26261 GCA_039648975.1 Blastocatellia bacterium | reverse complement strand
AGTCGTGGCTGCGGATAGCAACACGGCGCTCGACCGCTTCAACCGCAGCTATGAATACGACGGCCTCGGCGATCACTACGCCCGCTTCCTGCTCGAAGAACTTCTCCCCGAAGTCGAGGCCAGGAAGACTGGCGACGGGCGACCCATCAGGCTTTCCCACAACGGCAACGACCGCGCTATCGGCGGGTCGTCGAGCGGCGCGATCTGCGCGTTCACTGCCGCCTGGGAGCGCCCAGATGCCTTCAGCCGCGTCTTCAGTTCGATTGGCACCTATGTCGGCCTGCGCGGCGGCGACCGCTATTCGACGCTCATCCGCAAGGTCGAGCCGAAGCCGATTCGCATCTTCCTGCAAGACGGTTCGCAAGACCTCAACATCTACGGCGGCGACTGGTGGATGGCGAACCAGACGATGGAACGGGCGCTGCTGTTCGCGGGCTACGAGGTGCAGCACGTCTGGGGCTAAGGGGCGCACAATGGCAATCACGGCACGGCCATCTTTCCCGACGCCATGCGATGGCTCTGGAAGGATTGGCCGCAGCCTGTGAAGACCGGCCAGTCGAAGAACGGCACGCTCGATGCGATTCTAGCGTCGGGCGAAGGCTGGCAACTGGTGGCCGAAGGCTACGGGTTTACTGAAGGCCCGGCGGTCAATGCCAAAGGCGAGGTCTTCTTCAACGACGTGCCGGGTAGCAAGACTTACAAAGTCGGCCTCGACGGCAAAGTGACGATATTCATCGCCGACTCGAAGAAGGGCGATGGGCAGGCGTTCGGTCCTGACGGTCGGCTCTACGCGGTTGCTGAAGGCGGCCAAAAAATCCTTGCTTATGATGCTGCCGGCAAGGCAAAAGTCGTCGCCGACGGGTTGCACAGTAATGACCTTGTGGTGGCCAGCAACGGCAACATCTACGTCACAAATCCCGGCGGCGGGGCGGAGACGAGCAAGATATGGCTCATCAAAGCGGGCGGCGAAAAACAAGTAGTCGACACGGGCCTGGGTTACAGTAACGGCATCACCTTGTCGCCCGACCAGACGCTGTTGTACGTCGACGACTCGCGTTCGCACTGGGTCTACAGCTACCGGATACAACCGGACGGCACGCTTCAATTTAAGCAGCGCTACTACTGGCTGCATGTGCCCGACGCCGCCGATGACAGCGGCGCGGACGGCCTGCGCGTAGACCGTGACGGGCGGCTTTACGTCGCCACGCGCCTTGGCATACAGGTCTGCGACCAGGCGGGCCGTGTGAATTGCATCCTGCCGACGCCGAACGGCAAAGTCGCGAATCTGGTGTTCGGCGGCGAAAACTTTGACACGCTTTTCGCAACCTGTGGCGATAAAGTTTACAAGCGTAAGCTGAAGGTTAAAGGCGCGCAAGCATGGGCCAAGCCGCTCAAGCCCGCCGCGCCGAGGCTGTGAGGCAAGACAACAATCTGGAAGCTAATCTTCACGCCGCAAGGCGCGCTTGATGGTCTGGCGTTGCGCTTGCGGCAGGTCGTCAGGCAACTGGTCAAGCTCGAACCATGCGACGCGGTGAATCTCGATGTTGCGCGGACGGGGCGTGCCGTTGGCGCTACAGCGGAAGATGATCTCCAGTTGATTGACCTGCTCGACCGCGCGGACGAAAGCCAATTCGATGCGGTCGAGTTCAAGGCCGATCTCTTCGCGCAATTCGCGCCGCGCAGCGTCTTCAACCTGCTCGCCTTTATTGATGAAACCGCCGGGCACGCCCCAGCCGCTGCCCGGTCGAAAGACGTGCTTGACGAGCAGCACGCGACCCTCTCGATTAACCACCACCGCGCCCGCCGTCACCGTGAAGCGCGCTTGCGTCAGCAAAACCACCCCGCGCCGCAAACTCACAGGCAGAAGGCGATAAACGGCGGCGAGCAATCGTTTCAACATACCAGTAAGCATAAATGATGAACGATGAATGATGCATGATGAATTGGCAAAGACGTGATGCGTGGTGCGTGGTGCGTGATCAGCGACGAGACAGGGCGAATAATAAGTTCAGTATCGATTCGTCATTCGCCAGCCTTCCGGTCACGCATCACGCATCACGCATCATTTTCCATTACTGATGTGAGCGTGTGCCAATCGGATCGCCCGGCGGCACAGCGAGCGGTGTGGTCTGCTTGCGCGTCACATCGGGACGATTCAGGAAGCGCTCGATGTCGTCACGCGTTGCGCGAACGTGTGCTGCATCAAGCGTGGCGCTTGCTGGCGAAGCGAGCCATGCGCTCAACCCGCGCAATTCGTCAGTTGCGACGGCGCGCACCTGCGGCGCGGCATCGTCGTCTGCGGCAAGCTCCATCAAGCGTGTGACGACGAGGCTCTGCACGGCGCGCGCAATCGCTGCCTGATAAGCGCCCGTCGCTGCCGGCTGCCGCCACGTCCGCGTGACGAGCGCGCGGGCGACTTCCTTGAAATCAGGGTTCGCCATATTGCGCGCGTGAAAATCGATCAAGCGCGCGGCGCGATGCGGCTCAAGCAAACCCGCCACCGCGAAGTTCGCGGCGATAGTCGCCGCCGCGATGGCGTCGAATGCCGGATCGGCGCGCTTGCCAAAATATTCCGCCGGGCCGTCGTCGTAACCGAAAGCGCGCGGCGGGATCAAATCGAGAATGCGCGGCGGGATAGTCAACTCATCCGGCTTGAGCGTGTCGAGCACGGCATCGAGCGCCTCGCGCTGCCGCGCCGCCGGCACGACCTCCTGCACCTGCGCGGGACTCGTGCCCGTCGCCGTCTTCACCGCATAAGTGTAATAAAGGCCACCAACCGATTTTACCGCCGCTTGCAGTTGATAGCGATGATGCAGGTAGAGCGGCAACAGCTTCGCTTCAAGCATGGAGAGCGGCATTCCCTGCCGTATGCTCTGCAAGCCGAAGTCGGCAAGCCCTATCTTGCGCACCTGCATTTCATGGCGCAGCATCGCCACGGGGTCGCTGCCGTTGTCCCAGAGATTGGCGAGCGGATGCGCCGCGCCCGGCGGACGCGCATCGGCGTCGCTGATGAACAGCATGCCGCCCGCGATGCCGTCTTGAAGAATCTTTTCAAGCTCTGCCGCTTCGTCCGCGCCCTGTGAGATTTCCGCGTAGGCATACTTGATGGCGAACTTGTCGTAAGCGCCGATGCCGACGGCGTAAGCGTTTGAGAGATCCAACTTGCCGTTTTTGATTTCGACCATCGGCGCGGGGTAATCCATCACCGAGGCGCGCCCGTAAGTGCTCGCCGCAAAGTTGTGCGCCAGTCCCAGCGTGTGGCCTGTCTCGTGCGCCGCAAGCTGGCGTATGCGCGCCAGCGACATCGCCGCCGAATCCGTAGGCGAATCATTGCTCAACAGATAATCGGCGTCTGGCAGCGCGCCGAACTCGCATTCATCGTCTGCGCCCTGGTGATTATTCTTGCCGAGTGGCACAAGGCCCGTGCCGATCATGTAGTCCTGGCGAATGCGCAGCGAGCCGAGCGTGACATTGCCTTTGATGATCTCGCCTGTGCGCGGGTCTGTGACGCCGCCGCCATACGACCAGCCGCGCGTCGAGCGATGCACCCAGTTGATCATGTTGTAACGCAGATCCATAGGGTCTGCGCCGTCGGGCAGCACTTTGACCTGAAAGGCATTCTTGAAACCGGCGGCCTCAAAAGCTTGATTCCACCACGACGCGCCTTCGATCAGGGCGCTGCGAATCGGCTCAGGCGCGCCCGGGTCAACGTAGTAGGTGAGCGGCTTGACGGCTTCGGAGACGGCGGCGTTCGGGTCTTTCTTCTGCAAGCGATGCCGGCTGATCCAGCGCTTCTCTATGGGTTCGGTAAACGGCGAGGCGTAATCATAAAAAGTAATCCCGAATACACCGACGCGCGGATCGAGTTTGCGCGGCTTGTAGCCCTGGTCAGGCAACTGGACGAACGAATGATGTTCGCGGATGGTGATCGAGGCAGGCGTTGGCGTGACGTCGCGCACCTGCGGCCCGGCGTCGCCGTCTGTCGCGAAGGTCAGCAGAGTTTCAACTTCGGTGTTCAGCGGAAAGGCTTTGGTGCGCGGCAGGTAGAAGGCGCTGCGCGCTTCATCCATGCGGTATTGTCCCTGTCGCGTGCGCCGCAACACGTCGATGACGCCGTGCGCATCGCGCAGGAAAAACGCCGTCGCGTCGACCAGCACGCGATCACTTTCAGCCGCTTCGACTTTGAAGCCCCACAACACCGAGCGCGCGAACGATTCTTCGACAGCGCGCTGTTCATTCATATCGCTGGTCAAGGCGCGATAGCGATAATTCGGCTCGATCATTAACACCTTCGGGCCGACGCGCTCGAACGTGACGATGCGTGTCTGGCCCATCTGGCCGCGATCCAGGCCGACGGGGTTCGATCCTAGCCCGGCGGGCAGCGACACTTGATAGAGGAACTCCTGGTTGAAGCGCGAGATTTCCATCAGCATTTTGCCGCTCGCGGCGTCCCAGTAGAGCGGCACGTAGCCGTCAAGCTTTTGCAGTTGGCTAGTGCGCGCGGCGATGGATGCGGCGGCGGGCTTGTCCTGCGCCGCGATGGGCAGCGCGATACAGGCGATGAACAGAGCGATAAGTAAACGTCGCATGGATGACCTCGAATGAAATGGGATTGAATAGATTCAGTTGAACCCGCAAATTGAAACTTGCTCCACTGGCACGGGCTGAATGCTATTGGCTAAGGCAGAGCAAGTCAAGTTTGGGGTCGTAGAACCGCGTTGTTATAATCTTGCGTATTGGCAACAGCAGCTATATTCACACGTCAACCATAGAGAGGAGACCATGAGCGACAACAAAATTGCAGACTCATCACCGCAAGCCGACCTTTCGGCAACCTACCCTGAAAAACCCGCGCTGGCGGATTACCCGATTGATAACGAGATCAAGCGTCGCTGGAGCCCGCGCGTCTTTGAAGAAGGCCGCAGCGTAGAGCACGATAAAATTCTGACCTTGCTTGAAGCGGCGCGCTGGGCGCCGTCGTGCTTCAACGAGCAGCCCTGGCGTTATCTGGTCTTTGATGGCACCGATCAGGAGGCGATGGAGAAAGCGCGCGCTTGCCTGGTCGAGGGCAATGCGTGGGCGCTCAAAGCGCCTGTGCTGATGATGTCGATAGCGCGCGACAACTTTACGCACAACGAAGAGCCGAACCGCACGGCGCAGCACGATGTCGGACTGGCGAGCGAGAACCTTGTGCTTGAAGCGGTCGAGCAGGGACTGGTGGCGCATCAGATGGCGGGATTCCATGTCGCGCAGGCGCGCAGCGAGTTCCACATTCCTGAAGACTACACGGTGCTGGCGATGATCGCCGTTGGCTATCCGTATCGCGGCAGTCTCGATGACTTGCATGAAAAAGTGCGCGCCGGCGAACTCGCGCCGCGCAAGCGCAAGTCGATCAGTGAAGTTGCTTTTTCCGGCACATGGGATGCGCCATACGGCGAGTGAACGACGCGCCGCCACGCGGCGCAAGATTGCATCACGCGTATTGCGCTCGCTATACTTGCCCTCCAGCTCTCAGGAGGAAATTATGCGCCGTCACACGCTTAGACAAATCACCGGCATGGTGTTTTCTCTGCTCTTTGCCTTGAACGCTATCGTCCCCGTCGTCTTCTCTCAAGCCAATGGCAAGACGCATAGCTTGCGCGGCTACACGGAAACCAGCGGCAAGACCCAGATGGAAGGGGAAGCGAAAATGCGCGACGTTCCAAAACCGGATTTGTTGCGCGAATACATGTTGCGGCTCGCCGCCGAGCCGCATAATGTCGGCTCGGCTTACGATAAGCAGAACGCCGAATTCATCCGCGACAAGTTCCAATCATGGGGCTTTGACGCCAAGATTGAAGAATTCGATGTGCTCTTTCCGACGCCCAAGGAGCGCCTGCTCGAACTGGTCGCGCCGACGACTTACACGGCGCAACTGAAAGAACCCGCTATTGCCGAAGATCCGGATTCGAGCGATCAAGGGCAACTGCCGACCTATAACGCTTATTCCACAGACGGCGACGTGACCGGCCCTTTGGTCTATGTGAACTACGGCCTGCCTGCCGATTACGACGAGCTGGCGAAGCTCAATGTTGACGTGAAAGGCAAGATCGTCATCGCGCGTTACGGCGCAAGCTGGCGCGGCATCAAGCCCAAGGTGGCTTACGAACACGGCGCGATTGGCTGCCTCATCTATTCCGACCCGCGTGATGACGGTTACTTTCAGGGCGACGTCTTTCCGCAAGGGCCGTATCGCCCCGAACAGGGCGTGCAGCGCGGTTCTGTAATGGACATGCCAATTCATCCGGGCGATCCGCTGACGCCCGGCATCGGCGCGGTCAAAGGGGCGAAGCGGCTGCCGCTCGAAGAAGCCGAAGTCATCACCAAAATTCCTGTGCTGCCCATCTCTTACGGCGACGCGCTGCCGCTGTTGAAGGCGCTCACAGGGCCGGTCGCGCCCGAATCGTGGCGCGGCGCATTGCCGATTACTTATCACCTTGGCGCGGGGCCGGCGCGCGTCCATTTGAAGCTGGCGTTCGACTGGTCAATCAAAACGCTTTACGACGTCATCGCCCGTATCGAAGGCTCCGAGTATCCCGATGAATGGGTGATCTACGGCAATCATCATGACGCCTGGGTGAACGGCGCGGAAGACCCGACGAGCGGCATGGTGACGGTGATGGAAGCGGGCCGCGCCTTCGGCGAGTTGCTGAAGCAGGGCTGGAAGCCGAAGCGCACGATCATTCTATGCGCCTGGGACGGCGAAGAGCCTGCCTTGCTCGGCTCGACCGAGTGGGTCGAAACGCACGCCGACGAGTTGCAGCAAAAGGCCGTCGCTTATCTGAACTCAGACAGCACAGGCAAAGGCACACTCGGCGCGGGCGGCTCGCATTCGCTCGAACGCTTCTTCAACGAAGTGGCGCGCGACATCCCGCAGCCGAAGACCGACCAGAGCGCCTTGCAGGCCATGCGACTGAACCGCATGACGCAAGCGCGCAGCGAAGAAGATAAGAAAGAGATTCGCGAGCGTGCAGACCTGCGCATCGGCGCGCTCGGTTCGGGGTCGGACTTCACGCCGTTCTTGCAGCATCTCGGCATTGCCTCAATGAACACGGGCATCGGCGGCGAAGGCGGCGGCGGCATCTATCATTCGATTTACGATTCGATCTACTGGTACACGAAATTCAGCGACGGCACCTTCGAGTATGGCCGCGCTCTCAGTCAAGCCAACGGCACGATTGTCATGCGACTGGCGGACGCCGACGTGCTGCCGTTCGAGTTCACCAATCTTGCGGAGACGTTTGGCCGCTACGTGGATGAGATTGATAAGCTGGCAAAGAAGAGCATGCCGCCGAAAGCCATCGATCTTACGAAATTGAGCGCCGCGGTGCGCGCCCTGACCGACAGCGCCCGCCGTTATGAAGAGGCGTTGACGAAAGCGACGGCGAAAGGCTTTCAAAATGTGAAGCAGGTGAAGGCGCTCAATCAGTTGCTCTATCAATCGGAACGCCGGCTGACCAGCGAGCAGGGCCTGCCGCGCCGCCCGTGGTTCAAGCATCAGATTTACGCGCCAGGCTTTTACACAGGCTACGGCGTCAAGACGATCCCCGGCGTGCGCGAGGCGATAGAACAAAAGCAATGGAGCGATGTCGAGCCGCAAACCAAAAACGCCGCCGCCGCCTTGCAAGCCCTGACCGCGCAGATTGACGCCGCAACGCGGTTGCTTGAAGGGAAGTAGCAATTCACTACAGAAACATAAAGAGCAACAAGAAGTTGCATGTTCCTGTTGCTCTTTGGGTTGAGTATAGGAGAAGGAATAATCACAAGTCAGAGCGAAGATGTCGAAGCCTCAGCGCATCAAGGCACGTCATCAGGTGCAAAAACGGTGATGCCAGACACACGTTCAAAATCACTGTCATTGGTCGCAAGATGCGAGATGCCATAGTTACGCATACAAGCAGCGATCATCGAATCGTTCGTGAGAAGCAGCGCATGTTGACGTTCGTTCTGAGCCGCTCGAACGATAGACTCATCCGTAGCAATGAAAAGTAAATTCAGGTTTAGAATTCGCTCTGTTTCTTGCCAATAATGGGTCAGGCTGGCTATCGCTTTGAATCTTCTGCGCAAATGACCGGCAGATGCTTGAGGAATTAAGCCTCTTGCTGCGGCTTCTGCCAGCATAAAGCGATGCGCTGCTTCGCTGGCGATTTCAAACAGGGTGATTCCGGTTAACTCTTCGCGCGAGCATCGCTCCAAGAGAGAGATGCACTGTGCTGATTGTCCGCTCAAGCCATACACAAAAATATTGGCATCAATAAAGACATTGCTTCCGTCAGGAATTAGCGATAAGGACCTAACTGGCATAATCAAAATTGATCTTCTATGTCGGGATCTTCAGCGACGCGTTGCCATTCTTCGGGGGACAGGTGAATAGAGGTTTGCTGATTCAGCGCAGCAAGTGAGCGGGCAATGCGCTCATCTCTGCCTTCTGGAGTGAATCGCTGCTTTTTCAACTCGCTCAATTTGAAAGATGGCTTACTTGTTTGCGAAAACGCCTCTTCCAAAGAGATTTCATTTGCCATACGAGGCTTCCTCTGTTCTTCCGTGAATTGAATCTAAGGTATTATCGTTCCAACCGGACAATGCAGTCAAAAAGGATTTTCAGCAGATAACAGATGCAGGACGACAAATGCAAAGGCAAGCGGCTTTTCAATTCTTAATCGCACTTTATAAGTCCTTCTCACTGGTGATCAGCCAGCGGTTGCCGCTCTTTTCTAACCACAAGCCGGAACGCGCCGAGCCGCTGAAGTGATGGCCATCGGCTTCGGCGAAGTCATACGCTTTGTTATACGTCACTACGACCCGCCCGCCGATTTCATCCGCTTTGATGTTGACGTTGCTCAACTGTATGTCGAGTGTCGCAAAGCGCGAAAAGGCTCTCGCCTTGTCGGCGCGCACATCGTTGCGGCTGACGCTGCTGCGCTTGTAGTAGGTGTCGAGCGTGCCGGCGTAATAACTCATATAGGCGTCGAGATCGTGGTGGCCCATCGCTTCGACCCAGCCATTCAGCGTATCCATCACCTCTTTTTGCAGAGTCGCCGTATCAACCGGCGGCGCGCTTGCGCCTTCGGCTGATTTGACCAGCGCGATGTTGGCGCGGTCGTTCGCCGTCAAATCCGCATCGCGATAATCGCTGCGCGGACGATACCACGAGCGCGTCGAAAAATAACGCTGCAACTCCGGCGCGTCGAAGATGCGCCCGTGCCGCCCGTAGACCGTGTTGCGCAGCAGTCGCAGGTCGGCATCAGCAATGCCCGCGAGGTCGCTGCGGTCGAGCAGTTCATTGTTAAGAATCTTACTTTCGACTTTTCCTTTGGCATCCGCCGGCGACGGGTTGGCGGTCTCAGGGCGATTGGCATTCGTCGGCACAGGCGTCGGCGTGATCGGTTGCACGGTGTTCTGTCCCTGACTCAGGGAAGGCGCTGGAGCGGCCACCGGCTTGCGATTCATAAAGACGAAATAAGCGACGAGGCCAAGCGCGATTAAGATGACCAGGCTGACGATGCCGGCGACGAGCATGCCTGTGTGCGAGCGCTCGGCGGGCAAGGCTTCCTGCACGGTGGCGCGACCTGGATGCTGTTGCATGGTGCCGTAAGCGCCCGACTGCTGCACGGTCGCGGCGGGCGGGGAGAAGACCTGCGTCGCTTGCCCTGCGCCTATGCTGGCAGTCGAGGGCGACAGCGGCTGCGTCAGGTTGGTAGTCATCGCGGTTTGCAGTTCGCGGGCAAAGCCCGTCGCATCGGCCTGCCGCAGATTGCGATCTTTGGCGAGCGCCCGGCCAATCACGGCTTCGACTGCGGCGGGAACGCCGAGTTGAAAGGGAAGCGGCGGTGGCGGCTCCATCAAATGTTTTGCCACTACGCCTGTCGGCGTGGTGGCGATGAAGGGCGGCGCGCCGGCCAGCATTTCATAAAGCATCGCGCCGAGACTGTAAACGTCCGAGCGCGCGTCGAGCGCTTCGGCGCGGCACTGCTCAGGCGACATGTAATAAGGCGTGCCCATGACCATGCCGGCTTGCGTCAGCGTCATGTCGCTCGCGAGGTCGCGCAGCTTGGCGATGCCGAAGTCGAGCACTTTGGCGCTCTCCTGTTCGCCGTGCGCGCCGGGCGGCAGGACGATGATGTTGTCGGGCTTGATGTCGCGGTGAATGACGTTGTGGCGATGCGCCGCGCCGACGCCATTGCAGATTTCGCGCATCAAGGCGACGGCGCGTTCCGGGGCGAGCCGGTGTTCCTGCTCAAGCAGGTCACGCAGCGAGATGCCGGCGACCAGTTCCATGACGATAAAAGCCGGCGCTTCCGCCGTGTGGCCTTCGCCATAATCATGGATGGCGACGACATTCGGATGATGCAGCATGGCGGCGGCGCGCGCCTCGCGGCGGAAGCGTTCGAGCGTCGCTTCATCTTTGACGAACTGTGAATGCATCACCTTCACGGCGACATCATCGCCGATGCGAACCCGCGTCGCGCGATAGACCGCTCCCATGCCGCCTTCGCCGAGCCGCGCGGTGATCTTATATTTGTCTTCGAGGATGCGGCCAATCAGCGGATCATCTGGCGTGCCGGCAGCCTTCGGCTCAACGTTGACAACCTGCGTCGCCGCATCTGAAAGGTAGTTAGCGGGTGTGTCAGGGCGCGCGATGGCTGTGCCGCATCCCGTGCAGAAGCGTGCATTATCGGCGAGCGAAGCCTGACAGTATGGACAGTTCATCGAGATTTCCTTTTCGTTAGCCGCCATCGTAACGATTCGTTCTTGCCTCTGTAAAGCGAAATCGCCACGCCTGCACGCAATTCGCTCAACGATCCATACGACCAGGCATCACGCTTCAGTTCGGCAGCGCCCTTCTTGGTCGCAACTTGAAACGATAAGCTTGGAGTGGCATCTGGCTTGTATTAATCGGTGCAGTCAACCAACGGCGGTCGACTTAATTTAAGGAGGAGTCACCAGGATGAAACGACAATCGCTTTCGAGAGCCGTCGGTCTCTCGATTCTGCTCGCCCTGAGTTTTTCAACTTTTGCGGGGGACAAAAAATCGAAGAAGAAACATGCGGCGACCGGCACGCCTGTGCTCTGGCAAGACCCCGGCGACATCAGCGGGCGCGATCTCTTTTATGGGCCGGGCGGCGAAGCAGGGCAGCCAGACTTGAGCCATGTCACCGTCATACGAGAGGAGACTGGCGGTTATTCGAAGAAGTTTCGCGTGCAGGACGGCGCAGGCCGCGTCTGGGTTGCCAAGTTGAGCAAAGAGGCGCAGCCCGAAACCGCCGCGACGCGTCTGATATGGGCCATCGGCTATAAAACAGAGATTGCTTATCTGTTGCCGGAGGTCACGATTGACGGCAAAGGCACATTCTCTAACGTTAAGTTCGAGGCCCGTCCCGAAGGCGTCAAGCGGCTGGATAATTGGACGTGGGGCGTCAATCCTTTCTTCGGCTCGCGCGAATACCAGGGCTTGAAAGTGATGATGGTGCTACTGGATAACTGGGACATCAAGGATACCAACAACAAGATTCTGCGCGTCCGCAATGCCGAATCGGGAAGCGATGAATCAGACTTCATCATCAGCGATCTCGGTGCGACTTTCGGCAAGACAGGCGGCGTCATTTCGCGCAGCCGCAACGAGCCGGAAGATTACGCGAAGGCGAAATTCATCAAAGGCGTCAAGAAGGGCCGCGTCGAATTCCACTACAAAGGCAAACGCGGCGACCTCTTCAAAGACATCACCATCGAGCAGGCGCGCTGGCTCGGCGAGCTGCTTTCGCATCTGAGCGATCAACAGATCAACGACGCCTTTCGCGCGGCCAATTATAGCCCGGCAGAGATCAGCCTGCTTTCTCAGGCATTCAAAAGCCGCATCACCGAACTGATGACCCTGCCGCAGCAATAGCCGCGTGAAGTTTGTGTCTGGGAGCGCGGGCGTCTTGCCCGCAATCTCTCGAAGGCGAACACAGGCGGGCAACTTGCCCGCGTTCCCAGGTCTTATCCGTGACGGCTTGCGACAAGCTCTAAGGATGCGCGGCCTTGAAATAAACAGGCCGCGCGCAATATGCTTTCGGTACAACCGAAGCGCGCTTGTTGTATGAAACAGAGACGCAAAGCGCACGCCTCTTCAGCCTGCTTACTTCCATCTTCTGCTTGTCTCCCACACAAACACTTGCATATAGCGCATTGCCCCAAGGGAAATGTAAGGCATCCTACATTGCTTGCACGCCTGCGACTTGCTGGCATTCGCGTTGCTCTATATTCAATCTGTCAGTATTACTGTCGAGGCAGGGAGGAAAAGGTATGGCGACCCTTGTAACTGGATTGTTTCGCTCACGCGCCGAAGCCGAGCGTGCGGTCGAAGACTTGATACATTATGGATGGGCGCGCGATGACATCAGCTTGTTGATGAGCGATGCGACGCGCGGACGCGAGTTTGGGCTGTCGATGGCGACCAAAGCGCCCGAAGGCGCGGCGACCGGAGCCACTATCGGCGGGGTGCTCGGCGCAGTTGCCGCTGGCCTAGTTGCGCTCGGCGTCATCGCAATACCGGGCATCGGGCTGGTGGCCGCCGGGCCAATCGTCGCGACGCTGGCGGGCTTGGGCGCAGGCGCGGCAGCCGGCGGATTGACCGGCGCGCTCATAGGACTTGGGCTGCCTGAGCACGAAGCGAAGTTCTACAATGAAGAGATCGAGCGCGGCGGTATCCTGGTCGGCGTCTACACGCATGACGACCGGGCCGATCAAGCGCGCAAGATTCTCGATGCCGCCGGCGCGGAAAAAGTAAAGTAACTTTCCTCACGCAATCAGTTTTCGAGAACGAGCAAGGGAAATGGGTCACTCGAAAAACGGTTGCACCAAACGGGAGAGCCGAACATACGACGCGCGGCACGTGGAAAGCGATTCTACAGGGCGTCGTCTCTTCGCGCTCTCCCGTAACATTTTTATGCAAGCCCAAGCAAGCGCGCGAGCGCCTGTATGTATGGCTTTGCCCTAATAACCGAAGCGCAGAGGAGGCGATGAGTCGAAATAATCCCAACATCGAAGATCCGGCGAGCGGCGGCAGTACGAACCCGGACGTTGATTCGCCGCCTGCAAGCCCTAAGGATGAGCCACAGCCATTGCCGCCTGATGTTGGGCCACAGCCGCCTGTGCAGATGCCGCCCGATCAGCCCGGCGTGCCGGAAGGCGAGCCTGACCCTGTGCCGATAGGCGATCCAGCGCCGAGCGAGCCAACGCGGCTGGTGTGAGAGCGGGCGAAATCAGAAAGAAATTCCACAAAGTCTTAGATCGGCTTGCAATAGGATGTAGGGCAAGCGGTGCAATGTGGAGTGCGGTGACTTGTCACCGCTTTGCAGTATTCGATTGCAACAAAGCGGCGACCAGTCTCAGCACTCCAAAACAGGCCGCTTCTCCTATGCCCTACACCGATCTGAAATCCGATCTAAAAGCTACAGTTGAGTGTTGCACAAACATAGCGGGCCGCCTCCGATGAAGCGGCCCGCTATGTTTAGAGAGGAGGAGTGATGCTAAAGACGGACGATTAACAATTGCTGATGGTGGTCTACTTGCTCAGGACTTGAATCTCGCCGACCTCAATCTTCTTCCAGTAAACCTGCACGTAATCTTTCATCGCGCCGTGACCAAAGCGTGTATAGAAATCATAATTTTTCATCTCACCGTAAGTGCGGTCATAATCCCAGCCATCAACCGTCATGCGATAGACCGCGCCGGCCACGCCCGTGCGATGCCGTCCGCCGGCACAGTGAACGTAGAATGCGCCGGTCGCCGGGTCGGTTGCCAGCTTCAAGAACTGGTGAATCTGTTCTTCTTTCGGATAACGCGAATCGCTCATCGGGATATTGATATAATGCAGGCCCGAAGCTTCGGCGGCGCGCTTTTCGTAGCTTGTCGGGTCGTCGCGCAGGTCGATGATCGTTTTGATGCCGAGCGCCGCGAGGTCTTTGAAATCCGCTTCGGCTGGCTGCGCGCCGCGATAAAAACGGTCGCTCATCTGGCCGAAATTTTTGATGTGAATGGTCGAGAACTTGTCTTGCTGGCCGGCGCGCGCGCTGGCCGCTGCCGCAATTGAGAGGGTGAACGCCAGCACAAGCAGGCTTGCTTGCAAACGTCGGGACACGAATTGGCGAGCTGTCTGTTTCATCCTTGAATCCTCTACCGTTGCTCTGTTCTTTTTTAGAACGAACCTTCGATTCGTCCTGTTCCGATCAAGTTGCGTCCACATGCATTCTCGTCGGCGTTTGTTATAGTTTCGATGATTCAATTATACCACGGGATGTGCCCTATGCAACTTGCGAAATTGTTGCCGCCTTTTTCAGAGACGCGCGAACGCGGGAGGAATACGATACGGTGACGCGGTGAGGGTACAGCATTAAATCCTATCGCCGCGTCTCCCCTTCGCCGCGTCGCCGCGTCGCCTCATCTTGTGACGCCCACCTGCGAGAGGATGAAGGCATAATCGAAGGCCGTGTCTTTCAGCGCATCATAACGCCCCGAAGCGCCGCCGTGCCCGCCGCCGCCGAGCTTGATACGGAACAGCAGCGGATTGCTATCTGTCTTCATGGCGCGCAGCTTGGCGACGTATTTCGCCGGCTCCCAGTACATCACCTGCGAATCGTTCAACGACGTGCGCACGAGGATCGTCGGATACTTCTTCGCTTCGATGTTGTCATAGGGTGAATAAGACTTCATGTAATCATATTCCGATTTGGTCTTTGGATTGCCCCACTCCTCGAACTCGCCGACCGTCAGCGGCAGCGATTCGTCGAGCATCGTGTTGATGACATCGGTGAACGGCACATAGACGACCGCTGCTTTGAAAAGCTCCGGGCGCATATTCAAGACCGCGCCCATCAGCAGGCCGCCGGCACTGCCGCCGGTGATGATCAGTCGGTCGCTCGACGTATACTTTTCGGCGACCAGATGTTCGGCAGCCGCGATGAAGTCGCTGAAGGTGTTGCGCTTCATCATCATCTTGCCTTGATCGTGCCACGCTTCGCCCATCTCGCCGCCGCCGCGAATGTGAGCAATCGCATAGACGACGCCGCGATCCAACAAGCTCAAACGCGGAATCGAAAAGTTAATGTCGGACGAGATGCCATAAGCGCCATAGCCCTGTAACAGCAGCGGGCGCTGGCCGTCGCGCTGCAACTCTTTTTTGTAGACCAGCGAAATCGGCACGCGTGTGCCGTCCGGCGCTTTCGCATAGACGCGCTCCGCCTTGTACTGCTTCGCGTCGAAGCCGCCGAGCACTTCCGTCTGCTTGAGCAGCACGCGCTTGTGCGTCTTCATGTCGTAATCGTAAACCGATGCGGGCGTCGTGAACGAGACGTAGTTGAAGCGAAAGACGCTGGTGTTGTACTCCGGCCCGGCGGCAGGGAAAACGCCATAGACCGCTTCCGGCATATCGACGTCGTGCGACTCGTTGGTTTTGAATTCCGTGATGCGCAGGCGCGGCAAGCCGTCCTGGCGTTCGTAAGCGACATAGTAATCGGCAAAGAAATCGACGTCGGCGAGCATCACGTCCTTGTTATGCGCAATGACTTCGCGCCAATTCTTTTTCTGCGGATCACCCGTCGGCGCAGCGACCAGGCGAAAGTTCTTTGCCCCCTCGTTCGTGCGAATGTAGAACGAATCGCCATGATGGTCGACGTAATAACGATGCTCGGCCTCGCGCGCGAGCAGCAGGCGCGGCGCTTCGGTTGGCCGGTCGGCGGCGATGGCGCGGACTTCTGTCGCCTTGTAACTGCCGCTGGTCACGAAGATGAAGGCTTTGCTGCGCGAGCGCGCCGAGTCGAGATCGAACAACTCGTCTTTCTCTTCATAGATCATCTCGGCTTTGTCGCCGAGGCGTTGGCGGTAGAGTTGATTTGACCGCTTGGTGGTCGCGTCTTCGGTCGTGTAGAAAAGCGTCTTGTTGTCGCGCGCCCAGTTGAGCGAGGTGATGCGCTCGGCGGTATCCGGGAGGAGCTTGCCTGTGCGCAGGTCTTTGATTTGTAGCTTGAACTGGCGGAAGCCTGTGGTGTCTATCGAGTAGGCAAACAGGTTGCCGTCATCGCTCACGGCAGTCGAGCCGAGTCCCAAAAACGGCAGGCCCTTCGCCAGTTCGTTCAAATCAAGATAGACCTCTTCTTTGGCGTCGAGGCTGCCGCGCTTGCGACAAAGAATCGGGTACTGCTTGCCCTGCTCGGTGCGCGAGTAATAAAAATAGTCGCCGTTTTTATAGGGCACGTTGACATCGGTTTCCTTGATGCGCCCGACCATCTCTTTGTAGAGCGAATCCTGAAAGGCCGAGGTCGGCTTCATCAAGGCCTCTGTGTAAGCGTTCTCGGCTTCGAGATAAGCGAGCACTTCGGGGTCGCTCTTCTCGCGCATCCAGTAATAATTGTCCACCAGCGTCTCGCCGTGAATCTGTGTGGTTTTGGGTGATTTCTTTGCTATGGGCGGTTTGATAGAGGTGTTCTCTTGAGCAGTAGTCATCGTTTTATCCGTGGAGAACAGAATGAGTAAAATTAATCCTGCCAGAATCTTTTTCATGTCCCCTCCGCTTGCCTTTTTGCCTTTGTGATTCTTGCTACGCGCCTGCCGCGCGATTCAGATACTCTCGAACTTCAGCTTGCATCCATTGGTTTTGTGTAATGGCTTCACCCTGGCGCGCGGTGACTTTCGATCATCCGCACGAAGCGGTCGAACAGGTGCGCCGGGTCGTGCGGGCCGGGGCCGGCTTCCGGGTGATACTGCACCGAATAGACCGACAGGTCGCGATGGCGCAAGCCTTCGACGGTGTTGTCGTTCAGGTTGATATGCGTCACTTCGCAATCCGGCGGCAATGAATCGGCATCCACGGCGAAGCCGTGATTCTGCGCCGTGATCTCGACGCGGCCCGTGGTCAAATCCTTCACCGGCTGATTGCCGCCATGATGCCCGAACGGTAATTTGTAAGTTTTGCCACCGAACGCCAGGCCAAGCAATTGATGGCCTAAACAGATGCCGAAGATCGGATAACGCCCGATCAGCGTGCGGAGGTTACTGATCACGCCGGTAAGCGGCTCCGGGTCGCCCGGCCCGTTTGAAAGCCAGATACCGTCCGGCTTCAAGGCCATCACGTCTTCCGCCGAAGTCTGCGCCGGCACCACCGTCACACGGCAGCCGAGCGCCGCCATGTTGCGCAGGCTGTTGTACTTCAAACCGAAATCGTAAGCGACGACGTGAAAGCGCGGCCCAGTGACCGCCGATTCAGGCGCAGCCGCCTCGACCGCGCGCGGCTTGACATAAGGATGCAGCAAGCGCGGCGAGCCGTAAGCCGTTGACTGGTCATCTGTCCAAACGTAAGGTTCCTTACAAGTGACTACCGAAGCGAGATCGAGCCCGACCATTTCGGGGGCGCGACGCGCTTGCTCGATCACTGCACGTTCGTCAGTCTCATCGGTTGAAAGACAGCCGCGCATCGAGCCGCGCTCGCGTATGTGGCGGACGAGCGACCGCGTATCGATGTCGGAGATGCCCGGAACGCCGGCTTGCTTGAGGTAATCATCGAGCGACATATCGGCCCGCCAGTTGGAAACCGTGCGCGATAGTTCGCGGACGACGAAGCCTTCGGCGAAGGTGCGGCGCGCTTCGATGTCTTCAGAGTTGACACCGTAGTTGCCGATCAGCGGATAGGTCATCGTGACGATCTGGCCGCAGTATGATGGGTCTGTGAGAATTTCCTGATAGCCGGTCATTGCCGTGTTGAACACGACTTCGCCGGTCACGGCAGCAGACGCGCCAAAGCCGCGCCCGCGCCACACTCTTCCGTCTTCAAGCGCGAGTATTGCTTCCAAGGCTTCCTCTCTCGAATCGTGATCGGCAGCCGCCAGCAGGACATAGTGCGGCGGCGCGCTTCGGGTGGCGATTGATTGCCTGTCGCAAACTTTTATTATCCACACTCACACGCCATATCGCTACCGGCTGGCGGCCTGCGAGCGCAGAAAGGCGTCGGCTTCGCTCATCCAGTGCTTCTCCGTGCGATATTTGTAGACGGGCGCGGTGCGCGCCGCTTCGATGCAGGCGCGCATCTCGGCGGCGGCTTCTTCCTGCCGACCGAGCCGCGCCAGCGTCAGCCCGTAGCGATAATGGCCTTCGGCATCCGAGGGGCGCTTCGTCAAGAAACGTTCGAAAGCGGCGCGGGCGTCCTGATATTGCCCGGCTTCAAAATAGCTATGGCCGATCTCGCGCCAGACTTCGCTCAGGCTGTGATCTTCGTTACGCCCGACCACGGCGTCGAAATGCTGGATGGATTCGCCTAGACGGCCCTGCTCACGGCTGATGCGGCCAAGCTGGTAGTGCGCATCGATCTCGCTCGGATCAATCTCGACGGCGCGGGCGAAGCTCCGGCGCGCTTCATCAAGCTGGCCGCGCTGCTGATAGATCAAGCCGAGATTGTAATGCGCCGAAGCATCCGCCGGATTGAGGGTGGCAAATTCGAGATGGCGTTTGAAGTCTTCGCGGGCGCGCTGTTGGCCGATCAGATCGCCGAAGAAGTTGCGCAACAGCAGGATCACCATGATCAATAAAAACGGCGAGGTCAGCAGCCGCAGCAGCGCGCTCGAAACAAACGCTAGCGCCACAAGCGAGCACGCGCCAAGCGCGACTGCGCCAATGGCGCGCCCGGCGCTGAGTCGCAAAGTGGCCTTGAGCGCGAAGAGCATCAGAAAAAGAAAGTAGGGCAGCGGCGCCAGTTGCAACACCGCCTCGGTCATCTGCGGATTGGCGCCGCCCGGTTGATAGATCATCAGCGCCGGAACAATCATCAACAGATGTGCCGCCGTCCAGCCGTACAGCGCGCAACTGACGAGCGGCGCGTACTCCTGCCGCAGCCGCACACTGAAACTGGCACGCCGGTCAATCAAGTTAGCCGCGAAGATGCACGCCGGCACGAAGATGACGATGAGAAAAAAGACCGGCGAAGCGCTCGCGGCTAGGCGGCTGATGAAGTTGTCGAAGAGAGAGATGGCGGGCGACATCAGACCTGGCCGAATGGGTCGGGTGATCGTCGTCGGAATACTCTGCAACAGAGCGCGGCTCAGGATGTCGCGATAAAGAAACGTTGCCAGGAACGCCAGAATCGTGCCGAAGATATAAGGCGCAGCCGCAGCGATTTCCGCCATCGCGCGCGACGGATTATAGAGCAGCGTAATTAGAGGTTTGAGCCTGGGGCGCATCGAAGGTTAAATGATGAATGATGAGTGATGAATGATGAATGCCGGATTGATATTCACTCGTTCCCTATTCATCATTCATCACTCATCATTCATCATTCTCTTATTGTTGTTCCGGGTCATAGTCGGCGGTTGAGTCGAGCGATCCCATGCGCTGCAACGGCCAGTAGCGGAACATGGCTTTGCCGTAGATGTATTTTTCCGGCACCCAACCCCACGAGCGGCTGTCGTTCGACATATCGCGATTGTCGCCCATGACGAAATAGTAATGCTGCTTGATGATTTTCCAACGCTGATCGACCGCCGTCCAGCGGGCGCGCGCCATCTGATTGCGCTCCGGCGCGAGATAAGATTCATCGAGCGGCACGCCGTTGATCGTGATGCGGCCAAGCGCATCCATGTCAATCGTTTCGCCCGGCAATCCGATGATCCGCTTGATGAACGACTTGCTCGGATCGTCCGGGAACCAGAAGACGATGATGTCGCCGCGCTGAATCGGCTCGAAGTTGTATTTGAATTTATTGACGAAGATGCGCTCTTCGTTTTCGAGTCGCGGCTGCATCGAGGTGCCTTCGACTTTGACGGGCTGCACGACGAAGACCACGATCAACACGGCCATCACCGCCGCAAAGATGATGTCGCGCGTGATCGATTTGATCTCTGACCATAACCCCGTCGTCGCCGCAGGCTCTTCGGGGTAAATGACCTCAATGTCCGTGTCGTCTTCAGGAGCGATGCCGGGATAGATTCTTTGCTTCATAGGCATAGAGCAAAACGTCGATACTCTTCAAAAAGATTCAAAAATAAGGTTACGTTCACGCTTCCAGCTTTGTCAATGGCCACTGCCCATTGACAGCCGACGGTGCGCCGAATAGAGTCAGGGCAGGTTATGCAGACCAACAACGGCGCGGCATTCGAGGATTCTCCCGACACACGGTCGCCAGCCCACGATTCATCGGCAGGTGCGGCGTCGCCGAGCCCTGCGCCACAAAGATCGACGCGCCGGCGCGCCAAAGCCGCCGCTGCCGCAGACCTGCAAGACTTGCGCCGCCGCGTCTACGAGCAAGCCGATATTTCTGGTTACAACTGGCGCGAGCGTTTCATCATTCGCGCCGCCGACCTCTTCTTCTTTCTGCTAATTCGTATGATCTGTGTCACATTACGATGGGAAGCACATGGAGCCGGACATCTCGAAGCGATTCATGCGAGCGGCCACCGGGCGATCTTTACCTTCTGGCATGTGTGCATCTTCAGCGCCACCTGGTTCTGGCGCAAGCGCGGCATCGTCGTGATGTCGAGCACCTGCCGTGATGCCGAATACACAGCCCGCTTCATCAAGCTATTCGGATACGGCACGGCGCGCGTTTCGGCTTCGCTCGGCAGCGGGCGGGCGCTCTCCGAAATGGTCGACTGTTTGTTGAACGGCCTGGATGTCGCCTTCACGATTGACGGCCCGCGCGGCCCGGCTTACCAGGCCAAGCCCGGCGCGGTGACGCTCGCGCGCCACACAGGTCAGTCCATCCTGCCCTTTCATATTGCCACGACGCGCTATTGGGAATTGCCCAGTTGGGATCGCCTGCAAATCCCCAGGCCGTTCACGCGCGCCGCTGTCTTCGTCGGCGAGCCGGTCTACGTTTTGCGCCACGCCGGCAAGGATGAGGTTGAAGCGCAGCAGGCGGCGTTGCAGGCGACCCTCGACCGCTTGCGACGCGAAGGCGAAACTTGGCGTGCGGGGTACGAAGGCAAAAGGCAAAAAGGCAAAAGGCAAAAATGAACTGCCTGGCTGCAAAACCCATAAGATTTCAAGCTTTGCTCTGCTTCTATAACTTTTGCCTTTTGTCTTCCAGAGGTGTGCTGGCGCATTTTAGTCAAGTTGACTAAATCGTATCGGGCAAGCTGACCGATTGCCGTCAGCTTGCGCTTTCGCCGGTTTTGGATTTAATGTTGCAAGGCTTGAGGATCGTTCTTTATCGGTAAACGGCGCGAGGCTTGCAAGCAGACGATAGTTGATTGGCGAGGACGCGCTTAGTTCAGGGGAATCAGCCGTTTCGTTTTCCGAAACTTCAATGCCTAAATTGAGAGATGCCGATCTATCCGTGTCGTTGCGCGTCCACCTGAAACCGTGTGCGGATTGATGAGCGGATGGCCTGCGGATTAAGGCACTGACTACCCCTTACGCCCCTTCTTCAACGATAGCGAAAGAACTGTAATCAAGCTTCCATAACCATCGACGTGCGCCTCGACGAATAAATCGGGCCACTAGAGGGCAGGCCATGACGAGAGAGCGGAAGGTTCAAGTTTATCAAACGGTGGTGACGGTACTCGGACTGGCATTATGGGTGGCGGCGCTGGCGCGTATCGTCTGGACCTACTCACTGCACAAGCAAATCACCATACTGATGCTGATCCCGATTACGGTCGTCGTCGGTTTCTTCTCGCATCACTTTCAGTTGCCCATGGGCAAGCGCTTCACACGCGAGAAATTCACGGTGACGCTGTCGGATGCCATCATACTGTTGATTGCCTGCTGGGGGGGCGTCTTTCCGGCAGTCCTGGTGGCGGGCATCGAAGGCTTTACGTCGGTGGCGCGCACGCGGCGGCAATGGTCGAGTTACCTCTTCTCCTCAGCCATTATGTCGGTGGGTGCGGGCATCAGCGCGGCGGCGCTGACCGCCGTTTTGCACTATGGTTTTCCGGCTCCCAGTGTTGACGGCAAGCATTCGTTTTTGGCCGTGACGGTGGCGATTCTGGCCGCCAGTCTGGTGCAGGTCGTCACCAACATCGTCCTGCTTTCCACGCTGATTGCGCTGCGCCATGATTTGCCCATCCTCAGCCATTTGCGCGGCTTTCTCTGGGCGGCATTGCTGTTCCTGCCGATCAGCGCCGCCAGCAGTATCATGTATATCGCTTTTCAGCATGACCCGCTGGTGACGGCAATCATCGGCGCGCCGATCATGCTATCGATCTATTTCAGCCATCATCAATACCAGGACGGCGTGCGCAAGCGCATCGGCGTGATGGAAAACGCGCACCGCCAGACCATCGAAGCGCTGGCCGTCGCCATCAACGCCAAAGACGAAGTGACCCACGAGCACGTCATGCGCGTGCAGATCTACGCCGCCGGCGTGGCGCGCTTGCTCGGCTGCACGGAGCTTGAGATCGAAGCCTTGCGAGCCGGCGCGCTCCTGCATGACATAGGCAAGATCGCCGTGCCCGATTACATCCTCAACAAGCCCGGCAAGCTGACGGCTGCCGAGTTTGAACGGATGAAACTGCACACCACGGCGGGCGCGCAGATCCTCAGCCGCGTCGAATTTCCTTACCCGATTGTTCCCGTCGTCCGGCATCATCACGAACGCTGGGATGGTCGCGGCTATCCCGACGGCCTCAAAGGCGAAGCGATTCCGCTGACGGCAAGGATTCTGTCGGTGGTTGACTGCTTCGATGCCGTGCGCGAAGACCGGCAGTATCGCAAAGGGCTGACCCGCGAAGAGGCCATTCATTTGATCATGGAAGGCAGCGGCACGCAGTACGACCCGCGCATCGTCGGCACCTTTATTGCCCACCTGCCGGAGTTCGAGGCCGAGATTTTGGCCGCCCGCGACAAGCCACTGCCGACTTTTGGAATTGAGCCTACAGAAAGATTATCCGAGGCGGCGCGCCAGGTGCCGCCGGCTGCCGGGTTTGCCGAAGACGAAAAGAAAGAACCGCCGCGCATCGGCCACGACGAGGTGAAGGCGCTGTGTGATCTGGCGCAAGTCGTCATCGGCGCGCGCAGCCTGCAAGAGATGCTGGTGAGGTTCACCGAAAAATTGCAAGCCGTCGTGCCTTATGAAACCTGCGCCATCACGCTGATTGCGCCGGAGACCGGCGAAGCCCGTGTCGTCTATGCGGCGGGCGCACATGGCATGTTGCTCGACGGACGGCGCATCGGCATGGGCGAAGGCGTGACCGGCTGGGTGATGGCCAATCGCAAAGCCTTCTCGAACACCGATCCGAGACTCGATCTGCCGTCCTCGCTGGCCGCGCAGTTTAACGAATATCGCACGCTCGCAGCGTTCCCTGTGCTGCGCGACAAGCAACGCTTCGGCGCGGTGACGCTCTATTCATCCCGGCTATCCGTTTACACGGCGGATCATCAACGCCTGCTCGAAGAAGGAGTGGCGTTGCTCGGCGCGGCGCTGTCGTCCAGTGCCGAAGCGGCGCTCCCTGACATGCGCCCAGCGCCGCGCGTTACGGAAGCGACGACGCTGAACGAATATAAGCGAACCGCGCCGTTGCATCTGGCCGTCGTCGAATCCGAACTCAAGCATTGACTGTATCATTCATGACAAAACCCGCGTGTTGAATCACGCGCGAATTCGATCAATTCGTTGACATGCGCATTGTTGAGCCTGGCCATCTGCGCCAGCGCTTCAGCCAGCGGCAAGCCTGAGCGCAGCAGCAGGCGGTAGGCTTCTTTGAGCGCCTTCACCTCGCTTGACTTGAAGCCGGCGCGGCGCAGACCGATCAGATTCAGACCGTGCGCCCGGCCCGGCATCCCGTCCGTCGTCACGAATGGCAAGCAATCCTGGACAATCTTCGAGTTGCCGCCGATCATCGCCAGCCGTCCCAGCCGGCAGAATTGATGCACCACGACGCCGCCCGAAATGAACGCGCGATCACTGATCTCGACGTAACCCGCTAGAGCCACGTTGTTGGCGAGGATGACATGGTCGCCCAATGTGCAGTTGTGCGCGACGTGCGCGTAAGCCATCAGATAAACATCCGAACCGATGACGGTCGCCGACCCCGCTTGCGTGCCGCGATGAATCGTCACGCCTTCGCGGATGTGGTTGCGGTCGCCGATGCGCACACTGCTTTCGCATTCTGTGAAGGCGAGGTCTTGCGGTTCGCCGCCGATGATCGCGCCTTCATAAATCACATTGTCTGCGCCGAGTGTGGTGAAGCGTTTGATGACCGCATGAGCGCGAATCTCCGTGCGGTCGCCGATGATCGATTCGCTTTCGACGACCGCATACGGGCCGACCGTGACGCCTTCGCCGAGCCGTGCGCCGTCGCTGATCATGGCTGTCGGATGAATGTTCATGGCGAGAGCGATTACTATACGGATGGCGCTTGCAGGAATCAATGCGCGCCGCATCAGTGTGCGCCCGCCTTGCGTGGTTTGCTTTGCCTGACGCCGGCTGCTAAATTCGATCTGTCAGCCGACTTTCATTAAGGCAATTCGTTCTCGTCGGAATCTCCCGGTTAAACAGGCTTCAAATCAAAGGAGGAGACTGCTATGTCAAGAGATGTGCGAACTAGTTTATCAATCGCTCTGGCTACCGTGCTCATCGTCATTGTCGCGCTGCCGGCGCTCGGACAGACGCGTCGTACACCGGCGAAACGTGCGCCCGCCGCCAAGCCCGCGCCCGTGCCCGCAACCCCTTACGAGCAAGGCTATGCGCGCGCCTACGACAGCGGCTACAAGACAGGTCAGGATGATTACAATCGCGGCACGCTGCGCGAAGTGCGCAACAACCCGGCTTTTCAGAATCGTGAGCAAAATTACGATCCGAAATTCGCCGACTCTGAAGAGTACCGGCAGGCTTATAATCTCGGCCTCGAACTCGGCTATCTGGACGGCTACTATGGTCGCCCGCGCAACACAGTGGTGCCCGCTAACGGCGCGGTACTCGCCAAGGCGGCGGCGCTGGCTGCCGCGCAGCGTGCGCGGCGCGACGACTCACGGCGCGACGACACTCGACGTGACGATACACGCCGCGACGATACACGGCGTGATGACACACGGCGTGACGATACTCGACGTGATTCGCGCGCCAGCGGGCCGGTGGACATTCCGTCGGGCACGCAACTCAACCTGCGGCTGACGTCGCGGATTGACTCGAAGCAGAATCACGTCGGCGACCGCTTTACCACCGAAGTGACGACGCCTGGCCCTTACGAGGGCGCGATTGTCGAAGGCCATATTGAAAAGCTCAGTCCGTCGGGCAAAGTGAGCGGGCGCACAGAACTGGCGCTGGCGTTTGATTCGATCCATCTGCGCGATGGTCGCAGCGCCGATCTCACGGCGAGCCTTGAAAAGATCATCGAATCCGAGACCGTCAAAGAAGTTGACGAAGAAGGCAATGTCAAGACCGGCAGCCGCACGAAAGATTCGCAGACGCGCGGCGCTATCGGCGGCGCGGCTGGGGCCATCATCGGCGGCATCGCCGGCGGCGTCAAAGGCGCAGTGCTCGGCGCCATCATCGGCGGCGCGGCGGGCGTCGGCACGGTTTATATCGAAGGCAACAAGGAACTGATCCTCGAACCCGGAACCGAAATGGTCATCCGCACCGAGCGCACACGCACACGCTAAGGGAAAGGGGAAAAGGAACGAGGGGGGAGTGAGGGAGTGGGGGAGTAGAGAGTAAAGAGCGAAAAGCCCGTTACTTCATCTGTCGCGTTTGCTCCTCCACTCCCCCACTCCCCCACTCCCTTACTCCTCACCCCTTCTCCCCTCGCCGCATCGCGTTTTGCCTTCATAAATAAGTGTTGCCCTTTAATGTGGCTTGGCGTATCTTGTGACTGCCCGCTTCGGCGGCTGCCCTCGCTGTCCCGATACCTGCCCCTGTGTGCCTTGTGCCAGACCCCGCGCGATCTTCGCACGCCCTCGCTCAAAGAACGAACCGCCAGGAGTCAAGAATGAGTTTCTTCGACCTCATGCCGATCCTCGAAAAAATGCTCGCGGTGGCCGACAACATTTCGGACTTGAACTTTTCCGTAGGCCGCCCGCCGCAGGTCGAAATCAATGGCAAGCTCACGCCCGTCGAGATCAAGGGGCTGCGCAACCTGTCGCCTTATCAAACCGAGATCATCGCCATGTCGCTGCTCGAAGGCAACACCGATGCGGCGCGCCGCTTGATTCAAACCGGCTCGACAGATATTAGCTACGCCTTACCGGGCAAGGTGCGCTTTCGCGTCAATGTCTTCAAACAGCGCGGTTCGGTGTCCATCGTCATGCGCGTGATTCCAACG
>JBBWZK010000401.1:0-29721 GCA_039648975.1 Blastocatellia bacterium | reverse complement strand
GCCCTGCGTCATCCCGGCTTCAGGGTAAGAGAATGCTTGATGGCGCGCGGCAGCGAGGAACTGCCGGACTTGCTCTGTCGAGGGTCGTGCAAGCAGAAACATATCAGCGATGAAGGTCAGGCGCGGCGCGGCTTGAGGCTTTCGAGCCGCGCGTCTTCAGCCGGATAGTCGAAGGCGGCGGCGTCGATTTGCGCGGGCAAATTAGCGCGCTGCCACGCGACAGTTTGTTGCAGAGCCTCACCGCGCGAGACGCGCTCTGTGTAATCCAACTCACGCCGTATGCGGCTGCTGTCGCCGTCCAGATGATGCGCCAGATTATATGGCGCGCGCAGATGCGCCGGCAGTTCTGCATCCGGCACAATAACGAATTCGCCCGTCCAGCCTGCCGTGTCGGCGATCCTGCGCGCCCATTCAAGCTCGCTCAATGCCTCTGGTTCGCCAACGTTGTAGATGCGACTTGCGGCGCGCTCATCGGTTGCCGCGAGCGCAATCGCGGCGGCGACGTTTTCAACATGACCGCGCGTCCAGCGCCACGCGGCGCGGCGTTCGCCCAACAAGATGGCGTTGCGCCCGTCATCCATGCGCTTCAGATATTCGAGCGTGCGATGCCTGTGATCGTGCGGGCCGTAAACGCATGGCAGTCGCAGTACCGTGGCGGGCAAGCGCGCCTCGCTCATCACGACCTGTT
Organism: Blastocatellia bacterium; assembly: GCA_039648975.1. Taxonomy (GTDB): domain Bacteria; phylum Acidobacteriota; class Blastocatellia; order UBA7656; family UBA7656; genus DATENM01. The sequence continues at coordinate 29,033 of JBBWZK010000401.1, read as the reverse complement.
CAACGGGAATCTTATCGTAATGATAAATCCATTCCTCCCGCCGCTCGGTAAATTGCCTGTAAAGATAACGCGACGCTCTGAGCGGCGCATCTTCGGTTAATGCCTCAGTCGCCGGCGCGTCATTTTCCAAGCCGAGTAGACAACCGTAAGCGCGATAAACATCCTGGCTCGAAGCGACGACGACACGACGCGCCAGCCCACTGAACGCCTGCATCAAGCCGTTCGCTTCCGCCTCGTTGTAGCAGATCAGATCAATCACCACGTCCGGCGCAAGCTGCTTGAACTCCCCGGCCATTGACCTGAGATTCTGGCGGTTGCCGCGAAGTATCTTTGCTTTGCGGGGCAAATTCGCAACGCTTCGTCCGCGATGCAACACCGTGACGCTGTGGCCGGAGGCGATGAGTTGCCGGGTGACGTGTGGGCCGATGAAGCCTGTGCCGCCGATAATGAGAATCTGCAACATATTGCGCCTCTCAACGAATGATGTAGTATGGCGTTTGCTCCTGCAACTATGCAACCGGCTTCGAGAGAGAGAGACGACGAGCAATCACGATGGATTCATCTCGACAGGGTTTGCGGAATGCTCGGCCAGCGTTTGGATTCGCTTGTGACGATGCGGTCAGATTGCATCTGCTCGATGTGCGCGGCGGTGCCTTCAGTGCGGTCAATCAATCGCAGAGCGCGCAAAGGGTCGAGCACGCTCGCGGCAGTGGCGAGCGCGTCTGACGTCGTACCATTTGGCGCGACGACTGTGGCGCTGCGCCGTCCGGTCAACGCTTGCCCTGTGCGCGGGTCAACGATATGCGAATAGCGCACGCCATTGATCTCGACGAACTGTTCGGCGTCGCCTGAAGTCGAAACCGCAGCGTTGGCGAGCCGCAGATGAATCATCAATGCTTCGTCCGCAGGTGTAAGCGAGCCAACCGCCACTGTCCAACCTTGAGAACCGGGCGGCGCGTTGCTGGTGACAATATCGCCGCCGGCGGCGATCAGGGCGCTCGTGATGCCTTGATCTTTCAAGACGGCGATGGCGGCGTCGGCAGCAAATCCTTTGGCGATGCCGCCGAGGTCTATGAGCATGCCGCTTTTGTCGAAGCGCAGCGCCTGACGGCTGGCGTCGAGATGCAGCCGTGCGTAGCCGACCAGCCGCCGGGCAGCGGCTAATTTCCTGGCATCCGGCAATTCATTTCTGCGCCGCGCCCGCCGCCAGAGCCTGATGACCGGCCCGACCGTGACATCGAACGCGCCCTCTGAGCGGCGCGCGAACTGTTGCGACATGGCGAGCACGCGAAACAGATCGTCGCTGACTTTCACCCATTGATGAGCCGCCGGTTTGCAGACCATCATCAGTTCGCTGGTCTCTCGATAATCACTCATGGTAGCATCGAGCCGCGCAATGCGGTCGAAAGCGGCAGTGGAAGCGCGTCCGGCAGCCTCGGCATTCTGAGCATACAAGACGATGCGAAACTGTGTGCCCATGTGCGCCTGAGCGAATTCAAAGCGAGTGAGTCCAGACCTCGAAGCAGAAGACGAATGATCGGCAGCCGCGCTCGCAAACAGCAGCATGGCAAACACGAACCCGGTCATGATCACTCGCCTCATCTCAGCCATTGCGCATCATCCTGATCGTCTTACTTGATAAAACACATGCGGTTCCGGGGACAAGCCTGATGCGACGACTTCGCCTGTGCGGTGTTTATTTGCTGTTTCTCTTGCTGCCTGCCTTATGCGGTTCCCCGCGCCCGGCGGTTGCGGAACATTCATTACAAAAGCTTAAGCCCGCCGACATGCGGCCCTACAACGAAACGATTCCCGGCACTAGCATCAAATTCGAGATGATGCCCGTACCCGGCGGCGAGTTCGTCATGGGAAGCCCGACGAGCGAGCCGGGCCGCGCGCCCGACGAAGGCCCGCCGCACGCTGTACAAATCCGCCCGTTCTGGATAGGCAAGTTTGAAGTGACCTGGGACGAGTACGATCAGTTCGCCTTCAACGACCGTCTGGACGAAGAGCACGAGCCACAGGCTGCAAAGCCTGCGACCGCCGATGCGCTGACGCGCCCGACACCGCCTTACGCCGATGAATCGTTCGGCTACGGCAAGGGGCGCATGCCGGCCATCAGCATGACGCATCACGCGGCGATGGAATATTGCCGCTGGCTGTCGGCGAAGACCGGCAAGACCTATCGGCTGGCGACCGAAGCCGAATGGGAATATGCCTGCCGCGCCGGGGCCAAGACCGCGACGGCTTATGCGTTTGGCGATGACACAAAGAAGCTCGGCGAGTATGCCTGGTACACGGACAACGCCGACGCCCAGCCGCATGAGGTAGGCAGAAAGAAGCCGAACGCCTGGGGCTTATATGATATGCACGGCAACGTCGCCGAGTGGGTGTTGGACGAATACGACAAAGACTTTTACGCGACTCTGCAAGCCCGCGCCGTGAACCCTGTGCGGCTGCCGACCGAGAAGCGTTATCCGAATGTCGTGCGCGGCGGCTCGTGGGATGATGATGCGGCGCGTTTGCGCAGCGCCGCCCGTCGCGCCTCGACCCCGGAGTGGAGCAAGCGCGACCCGCAGCGCCCGCAAAGCATCTGGTGGCACACCGAAGCCATCTTCGTCGGCTTTCGCATCGTCCGCCCGCTTGAAGAGACCGAGAACCTGAAAGGGCTGTGCTCAAAGGTGACGAAGCAGAGTCCCTAAGCCGTGGTCAGTCATCGGTGGTCAGGGGCCAGTTGATATGAAGGATGAACGCAATGGTTTTCATTTAATCAAACGGAATGCAAGGAGGAGTGATGAAAAATACAAACGATACCAAAAAGGCTTCACGCCGCGAGTTCTTGAAGACGACGAGCGCCGCAGCAGTCGCAACCACGCTCTTGCAGTGGAACAACCTGCCGGGCGCGTATGCCGCCGGCTCGGATGAGATTCGCATCGGGCTGGTCGGCTGCGGCGGGCGCGGCACGGGGGCGGCGGAAAACGCCATCAAGAGTGCGCCCGGCGTGCGGCTTGTGGCTATGGGCGATGCGTTCAAAGACCGGCTCGACGGCAGCCGCGCCGCGCTGATGAAATCCGTCGCCGATAATCTCGCCGTCACCGATGAGCGTTGCTTCACGGGACTCAATGCCTTCGAGAAAGTCATCAGTGGTGATGCAAACTACATCATCCTGGCGACGCCGCCGGGCTTTCGCCCGATTCACTTGAAAGCCGCCGTCGCCGCCGGCAAGAACGTCTTCACCGAAAAACCTGTGGCGGTTGACGGCCCAGGCATTCGCTCTGTGCTTGAGACCTACGAAGCGGCGAATGCCAAAAAGCTATGCATCGTCGCCGGCACGCAGCGCCGCCACCAGAAGGGCTACGTCGAAGCGATGCGGCAGATTCACGATGGCGTGATCGGCCAGATCGTCGCCGCGCGCTGTTACTGGAATCAAGGCAGCCTGTGGAAGAAAGACCGCGAAGCCAGTTGGAGCGATCTCGAATGGCAGTTGCGCAACTGGCTCTACTTCGCATGGCTGTCGGGCGATCACATCGTCGAGCAGCACGTGCATAATCTCGATGTCGTCAACTGGGCGATGCGTGCGCACCCCATGCGTGCGGTCGGCATGGGCGGACGGCAGGTCAGAACCGAAGCGGCTTACGGTCATATCTTCGATCACTTCGCCGTCGATTATGAATATGAAAACGGCGCGCACCTGATGAGCATGTGCCGGCAGATTGACGGCTGCGAAAAGAACGTCTCGGAAGCCTTGATCGGCACGAAGGGCGCGGCCTCGCTTGCGGCGGGCAATCGTTACAGCATCACCGGCGACAAAGCCTGGAGCTTCCCGCGCCAGCAAGACAACGAGCCTTACGTGCAGGAGCACACCGATTTGATTGAAAGCATCCGCGCCGGTCGTCAGATCAACGAATTGAAGACCGTCGCCGAAAGCACGCTCACCGCGATCATGGGCCGGTTGTCGACCTACACAGGCAAAGCCGTGACCTGGGAGCAGGCGCTCAACTCGAACGAGTCGCTGATGCCCGCGAAACTCGAATGGGGGCCGCTCACGGTGCCGCCGGTCGCCGTGCCGGGCCGCACGGAACTGGCTTGATCGATTCAGGCAGCGACAGGCTTTCATTAACGACGAAGCATGTTATCCAGCAATCATAATATGCTTCGGCTCAAGACCAGTCCCGTAGGGACGCGATGTTTATAGTTGAAGGTGTGAGAAAGAAGCCAAGCTCCGTTAGGAGCGTAATGTCGACATTTCGCCCCTACGGGGCTTGCGGTTCTTTTGCCATGCGGTTCTATAAACATTTCGCCCCGACGGGGCTGATGATTCCAACAAGCCATACATACTTCGCATCATCAAACAGGAGAAGACATGAAGCTCAAGTTACTTGTATTACTTTTTATTCTCGTGCTGGCTGCGCCAGCCTTTGCGCAAGACAACGCTTTTCTGGGCAAGTGGGACATTACGGCGACCGCCGCAGACGGCAAGCGCGTCTACTGGCTCGAAGTCAAAAACGACGGCGGCCAGCTCACCGGCTGGTTTTTGAATCGCGGCGGCAGCGTCTTTAAGCTCTCGGCCATCACGATTGCAAACAGCCAGCTACAATTCACGCTGACGAATCCCAAACAGGACTTCACCGGCCAGATCGAGGCTGGCAAACTCGTCGGCAAAGTCACGACCGATAAAGAAACGGTTAGCTGGATCGGCGTGCGCCCGCCGAACTGGGGCAGCTTTAATGCGAATGCCAAACACAAGCTCGGCAAGCCGGTCGAGTTGTTCGATGGCCAGAGCATGGATACGTGGGGCGTCGAGCATCGGGATAAGCCATCGGGCTGGATGGTTCAGGACGGCGTGATGGCCAACTCGCCGGGTGCCAACAATCTGGTGTCGAAGCAGCGCTTCAAAGATTTCAAGATTCACGCCGAGTACAAGCTGGAGAGCCACAGCAACAGCGGCATCTATCTACGCGGGCGTTATGAATTGCAGGTGTTGGATGATTACGGCAAAGCCCCTGAAAGCCACAGCCACATGGCGATCTATAGCCGCCTGGCTCCCAAGGTCAATGCCAGCAAACCGGCTGGCGAATGGCAAATCGTGGATGCAACGATTGTCGGCAATCGCCTGACCGTCGTGTTGAATGGGCAGACCGTGCAGAACAATGTCGTGATCGAAGGCATCACCGGCGGCGCGCTCGACAGCGACGAAGCTGCCGACGGCCCCATCATGCTGCAAGGCGATCACGGCAAAGTCTGGTTCCGCAAAGTCACCGTCACGCCGATTGTGAAGTAGGGGAGTGAGAGAGTGGAGGAGTGGAGGAGTAGGGGAGTGAGGGAGTGGGGGAGTGGGGGAGTAGGAAGCAAACGCGATAGATGTAGTCGCGGGCTTTCCACCCTTTACTCCCTCACTCCCCTACTCCCCCACTCCCTCACTCTCCTTCACTTCACGCCGTTGCGCTTTGCCATGACGCCGTGAATGAATTGCAGGTTCGTCCGCATGTCGTTTTCAACTGATCCCGACGGCGCGTCACATTCCAACTGCGCCCAGCCGTCGAAGCCTATGTCGGCGAGCGCGTCAACGACCGCCGTAAAATCGATCTTGCCCTGGCCGAGATAGTGCGGATTGTCTTTGAGATGGACTTCACAAATACGCTCGCGCCCCAGCCAGCGAATCTCTTCGATGATGTTGAACCCGCCGATGGTCGAGTTGCCGACATCGTAATAAGTCAGCACGGCACGCGACCGGCTGCGCTCCATGATGCGCACGTTGTCGCGCGCCGAGATGGTGTCTTCAAGACCCAGAATCACGCCGGCATGTTCTGCCGCCGGCGCAATCTCGCGCAACGCGTCGCCGACATAATCCATCTCGGCGGCGGTCTTGAGCGCGCCGCGCCCGAAAAAGGGCAGCAGGATGACGCGGACGCCTAACGCTTTAGCAATGGGAATGGCGTCGGCCACCCAGCGCTGGCCGAGCGGATCGGATTTAAGATAGTTGACATGCAGGATGTTCAGGCAGACCGAAGCCAGCGGCAGGCCGACGCGCTTCGATTCGGCGAGGTAGGTTTTTTGCGTTGTTGCATCGCTCAAGGGCAATCGCTCACGGTCTACGCCGAGGCTGATCTGCACGCCGTCAAAGCCGAGCTTGCGCGCTAAAGCGACGGCTTCCGGTTTGGCTTCCTGTCGCAGATTCCAGTCCGTCGCGCCGATTTTGAACTTCGCGCCTCTGGCTTTGGAATAAGCCAGCAGATGGTCTCTGGCGAAAGTCGCGGCTGCAAGACCGAGCGCGCTGTGTTTGATGAATCCTCGACGGGTGATTCGCATTCGTCCTCCGTTGCTCATGAATTAGAGATGAAGTCGGCGGCGAGCGCCGCCCATTGGATATATCGAAAAGTGTGCCGCTCGGCAAGCTTTTCTGCGCCCTAAAGTTTTTCTTGCGTCGTGTGTGCGGACAACAATCTGCTTGTCGGTTTTCTGCGTAACCTCGAAGGAAAATCACCAGCCGCGCCGGAAACCGCGACCGCCGGTTCATCAAGACCTGTCAGTCGCTTGTCGCAGGCGCGCAGAAGCGAGAAACCAGCATGACCTCTCGAAACGTTTTCATCACCGGCGGTACGGGCTATCTCGGCAGGCGCTTGATTCCCGAATTGCTCAAGCGCGGCCACACGGTGCGCGCCCTCGTTCGGCAAGGCTCGGAAGCGAAACTGCCGCCCGGCTGCGCGAGCGTCACCGGCGACCCGCTCGACAAAGAAAGCTTCGCGCCGCAGATCAGTCCTGCCGACACCTTCGTGCAACTGGTCGGCGTGCCGAAGCCTTCGCCGGCAAAAGCCGCGCAGTTTCGCGCCATCGATCTGGTGTCGATTCAACAGAGCGTGCCGGCGGCGGTCGCCGCAGGGATCGCGCACTTCGTTTACGTCAGCGTCGCTCATCCCGCGCCGATGATGAAAGCCTATATCGAAGTGCGCTCGGAAGGCGAACGCTTGATTCGTGAGAGCGGCTTGCGGGCGACGATCCTGCGTCCCTGGTACGTGCTCGGCCCCGACCACCGCTGGCCTTACCTGCTCGTGCCGGCCTACAAAATGTTCGAGATGTTACCTTCGACGCGCGACTCGGCGCAACGGCTGGGACTCGTGACCTTGCGGCAAATGATCAACGCGCTGCTCAACGCGGTTGAAAATCCCTCGGACAATCATCACATCGTCGAAGTGCCGGAGATCAGAAGGCTATAAGACATCTCTGAAAAAGTAGTCCCGTTAGGGACGAAATGTTTATAGCACCGTTCCCCAAAGAAGACTCCAAGCCCTGTAGGGGCGAAATGACGACATTGCGCTCCTGACGGAGCTTGATCATTGATCTGACCTACTGGCTATAAACATTTCGTCCCTGACGGGACTGCGCAGAAGCCTTCTACAAGACAGGACATTAAGCCCCAGCGATTACCGTTCAACTGTAATCGCCGGCAGGCCGGCTTGCCGTAGTTGCTGGTTGAGCGTCTTCACGTCGCCGTTCTTGATCGCCTCCCATCGGGTCATCAATTCAGTGAGTGCTTGCTGCGATTGACTGACGGCAGCGACGGCTTGTGTGGTCGGCGTTACATCAGCCGCTTGCAACGTTTCAAGCAGCGCGGTCAGATTAGCCATCAAGCGCGACAAAGTCATTTCGCCGCCGTTGCGCCCGAAGGCCGGAGCACTGCCGGCAAGCGCCGCCGTCTTCTTATCCAGAGCGGTGACGGCATCAGCAACTGCGCCTTGCTTCGCTTGTTCGCCGAGCGACTTCAATTGCCCGCGCAATTGCCGCGCCTGCTCAAGCGCCGCCTGTATGCGCTGCATGCCTTCATAGCATTGCATCGACAGCTTGAACTGCTCGGCCAATCCTTCAGGCGGTGTACTGATGCGCGGGTCCATCTTTACCACGAGTGGCTGAGTGTAAGTCTTGCCACTCGCAGTCAGCTTTACCGTATACTGCCCTGGCAGGACTTCAGGCCCCAGCGGTTCGCTCGGCGTGTCGCGATAAATCGCTGAGATCGGATAGGCGCGACGCTCGGCAGGCGGCGGCGGATAATGCAGGTCCCAGACGAAGCGCTGCATCCCTGCATCCGGCGACAGCCGTTGCGGCGGGCGTATCCAGTAGGTCGGAATGTTCAGTTCTTTCTCGTTCACCGGTTCGGGCCTGTCATCGCTCGCGTAACGGCGCACGACACGACCGTTGCGGTCGAGCATCTCAAGCGTGACCGGCGTCGCGGCGCTCGCTTTCAGATAGTAGTTGATGATTGCGCCGTCGGGCGGGTTCTGGCCCGCAGGCTCTTCGGGCGGCAGCGGCGTGTCTGTGTTGGCGTTGCGTTTGACGCGATAGCTGACTTGCGGCGCGAACAAAAACGCATCGGCGGATGCGACCTCGGCGCTGGCCTGGCGGAGCGGCGTGATGTCATCCAGAATCCAGAACGACCGCCCGTGCGTGCCGACGACCATATCATCATTGTGAATGACCAGATCGCGGATCGAGCTTGCGGGCATGTTCAAACGCAACGGCTGCCAGTCGTCGCCGTCGTTGAACGAGACGAAAACGGCGCGCTCCGTGCCGCAAAACAGCAACCCACGGCGCTCGTGATCTTCGCGCACCGTGTTGACCGGATCATCGGGCAGCCCTCGGACAATCTCTGTCCACGTCTTGCCGCCGTCGCGCGTGCGATAGATGTGCGGGCGCATATCGTCGAGTCGTATGCGATTGACGGCAATGTAGGCAACGTTACTATCAGAGTGGCTGGCGTCAATCTGCGAGACTTTGCTCCAGGCGGTCAACTGCGGCGGCGTCACGTTCGCCCACGTTTTGCCGCCGTCGCGCGTCAGGTGAACCAGGCCGTCATCGGTTCCGGCCCAAATCACGCCCGCGTCTTTGTATGACGGGCCGAGCGCATAGATCACCCCGCGTCGCGGCATGCGGGTTAAATCCGCCGTGCGAAAGACGCCGATGCTGGCGGGCACGTCGGGTTGTTCGCGCGTCAGATCGGGGCTGATGATCTCCCAACTCTGGCCGCCGCTGGTAGTCTTGAAAAGGACGTTGCCGGCGAGATAGAGGACGTGCGGATCGGTCGGCGAAAACAGAATCGGCGCGGTTCTCAGAAAGCGATACTTGCCGCTGCGCACGGCTTCGGGCGCGATGTTCGTCGTCTGTCCGGTGGTGCGATCATAGCGACTCGCCTTGCCGCCATAGATGAGGTTGGGATTGAGCGGATCAGGCGCGACGTAACCGTATTCTTCGACCCCCACCGGACGCCATTCACGAAATGTAATTTGCCCTTCATTGCCGCGCGAAGTGATGCCTACGGAACCGCTCTCCTGCTGGCCGCCATAGACCCAGTAGGGAAACTGGTTGTCGGTGATGACGTGATAAAACTGTGCCGTCGGCTGATTGTACCAACTGCTCCAGGTGCGCCCGCCGTTGACGGTGATGACCGCGCCCTGATCGCTGGCGAGCAAGACGATCTGCGAGTTGTCTGGGTTGATCCAGATGGTGTGATAATCGTCGCCGCCCGGCGCGCCTTTCCACGCCGTGAAGTTTGCGCCGCCGTCGGTCGATTTATAAGTCGAGACATTAGCGACATAAACTACATTCGCATCTTTGGGATCAGCCTTGACCTCGGCGAAGTCCGAGCCGCGACCCCATAGCCGCGCATCGTCACTCATGCGCCGCCAGCTTTCGCCCGCATCGTCTGAACGATAAAGGCCGCCGAATTGCGGCGATGCGTCTACGGTCGCGTAGAGACGATTGGCATCACCGGGCGCAACGCTGAAGCCGATACGCCCCAGCCCTTGCTCGAAGGTCGGCAAGCCTTTCGTCAACTGTCGCCAGGTCGCGCCGCCATCGGTTGATTTATAAAGGCCGCTCGTCGGGCCCTGCCACGCGCCGTTTTCCCAAGGCCCCTGCCGCGCTGACCAGAGGTCTGCATAGATGGTTTGCGCATTCGTCGGGTCAAACGCCAGCGCAATCGCGCCGGTGTTTTCGTCTTTGTAGAGCACATTCTCGAACGATTGGCCGCCGTTGGTCGAGCGATAAACGCCGCGTTCGCTGTTCGCGCCATAGGGGTGGCCGAGCACGGCGACGAACAGGCGGTTGGCATCTTTCGGGTCGATGATAATCGCGCCGATCTGCTGGCCGTCGCGCAGGCCGAGATGCTGCCACGTCTTGCCGCCATCGGTTGATTTGTAAATGCCATCACCAACCGAGAGGTCCGGTCGCTGCAAGCCTTCGCCGCTGCCGACATAGATGATGTCCGAGTTCGACGGCGCAACCGCGAGCGTGCCGATGGAGCCCGTCGGTTGATCGTCGAAGAGAGGCTGCCATGTGCGCCCATAATCATCCGTGCGCCACACGCCCCCATTGTTGACGCCGATGTAAAAGAGATTCGGCTGACCCGGCACGCCGACCGCGCCGACCGTGCGCCCGCCACGATGCGGGCCGATGCAGCGCCACTTCATGCTCTGATAAAGCTTTTGATCGAACGGCTGCGCCAGAGTCGAAGAAGGAATCGAGAGGACAATGAAGAAACAGCAAGCGACAAGCAAACGCGCGCGCATACGGTTCACGCTTCACCTCCGAAAGGCTATTCGCAGGAATTCACGCGCCGCCACTGGCCGTGCGCGTGCGAAGCGTATTGTAGCAGAAGAGGGGCTAGGGGCTAGGGGCTAGGGGCTAGGGCCAGCCGGGAACCCCTAGCCCCTAGCCCCTAGCCTCTTCCTTGTCCGCCGGGTCTGTATGAATGCTGACCCGCGAGCGTGAGATTTGCGCTTCGATCTCGCGCAGCACGCGCACCGTGACGGCGTGCGCCTGCTCGAAGGTCAGGCGGCGCTCAACGTCAAGGTGCAGGTCGATGAACTTCAGCGAACCTGAACGGCGCGTGCGAATGTCGTGAAAGCCGAAGACGCCTTGATCCTTGTAGCGGCTGACGATCTCGCCGACCTGCTTATCAATTTCGAGCGGCAAGCGGCGATCCATTAGAATGTCTATGGCTTCGCGCCCGACAGTAAACGCCGACCACAAAATGTAGAGCGAAATCGCTATCGAGATGACCGGGTCGATCATCTTCCAGCCGGTGAAGTAGATAATCAACAGCGCGACGAGGGCGCTGCCGTTGGTGTAGATGTCCGAAGCGTAATGCACGGCATCAGAGGCCAGCGCCGGCGATTCCGTCTTGCCGGCAACTTTGCGCAGGCGGACGACGAGCCCCAGGCTGACGATGATGGCAATTACCATCGTGCCGATGCCGAGCCATTCAGAGGTGATTTCGTGCGGCTGGCGTATGCGGTGAATGGCTTCATAGATCAGGAAGATGCCTGATGCGGTAATGATCAGAGCTTGAAAGAGTCCTGCCAAGGATTCGGCTTTGCCGTGACCATAGGTGTGATCTTCGTCGGCAGGCCGCGACGCGGCGCGCACGGCGAAGAAGTTGACCACCGACGCGAAGATGTCCATCGCCGAGTCGAGCAGCGAGGCCCAGACGCTGATCGACCCGGTGAGAAAGCCTGTGATGGTTTTGATGATGATGAGAAACGCAGCGGCAAGTATTGAAAGCCGCGCTGCCGAGTTCTTTGCTGCCGCTTCTTCGCGGTGCGTGGCGGCGATTCGCTTCTTCGCATCGACGCTCGTCATGCTTTTAGGCTATGCGGATTCGCGCCGGCCCGCAACCTCGTTCATTGCTTACCGCCAAGGTCGGCGCGGCGCTTGAGGATGTAAGCACGGATTGCCTCAACGTCATCTGCCGTGAGCCACGCTTTGAAGGACGGCATGCCGCGCGACAGCCGCTTGCCGTCGAGGGCGATCTCTTTGTACTGGTCGAAGACCGAAGCCGCCGAATAACGCAGGTCGGGCGTCGCGCCGCCGCTGATGCCTATCAGTCCGTGACAGGTGGCGCACCACTGCGCGAACAGTCCCGCGCCGGCTTCGATCTTTTCCGGCGCGGCGGTGAATTCAATCGGCGTGACCGGCACAAGCCGACGGCTGAAGGTGTCGGGCATCATTTGTTTGGCGTTCAGCGCGAAGGTCAGCAACATGCCAGCGCCGTTGGCCCGTCCGCTTTCAACGCCGCCGGCCAGCGCCGCCGAACCGCCCCATCCGGCCATCACTGAAACGTATTGCACGCCGTCAACTTCATAAGTCACCGGCGCGGCGATGATGCCCGTGCCCACCGTCACCTCCCAGAGCTTCTCGCCTTTATCTGCACTGTAAGCGACGAAGCGGCCATCCGCCGTACCTTGAAAGACGAGGTTGCCGGCGGTCGTCAATGTGCCGCCGTTCCAGATCGTTTTATACTGCACGCGCCATCGCTCTTTCTGCGCCACAGGATCCCAGGCCAGCAGGTGGCCGGTCGGCACGACAGGCGGCAAGATCTTCAATTGCGAAAAATCAGTGCCGGTATTCCACGAGCCGGGGCGGTGTTGAAATTTCTTCTCGGCGGCGTAAGCGAAGAAAGGGTCTTGCGCAGGAATGTAGACCAGGCCGGTCTGCGGATTGAACGACATCGGCTGCCAGTTGTGGCCGCCGAACGGGCCGGGCTTCACAATCGTCAGCATCTCTTTGTAACGCGCCGCCGGATTTTCGAGAGGGCGGCCCGTCTGCTTGTCGACGCCTTTGGCCCAAGTCATCGGCACGTAAGCTTCGGCGGAAAGCAACTCGCCGGTTGCTCTATCGAGAACATAGAAGAAGCCGTTTTTCGGCGCTTGCATCAGCACCTTGCGTTTGCCGCCGCCCAGGTCGAGGTCTGCGAGGATGATGTGCTGGGTTGCCGTGAAGTCCCAGTTTTCGCCCGGCGTCGTTTGATAATGCCAGACCAGTTCGCCGCTGTCGGGCTTGAGCGCGAGAATGGAAGAGAGATAGAGATTATCGCCGCCGCCGGGACTGCGAATGTTTTGATTCCACGGCGAGCCATTGCCTGTGCCGACGTAGAGCAGGTCAAGCTCCGGGTCGTAAGCCATCGAATCCCAGACCGTGCCGCCGCCGCCGATCTTCCACCACTCGCCGTTCCAGGTTTTTGCGGCGCGCTCCATGGCCGGCGATTCAAACGGCTTTGACGGGTCGCCGGGCACGGTGTAGAAACGCCAGGCGAGCTTGCCTGTCTCTGCGTCGTAAGCCGACAGGTAACCGCGAACACCAAACTCCGCGCCGCCGTTGCCGATCAGCACACGGCCTTTGACGACGCGCGGCGCACCGGTGATCGTGTAAGGCTGCGTTTGATCGACGGTGACGACCGACCAGACAGGCTGGCCGGTTGCGGCATCCAGGGCGATGAGCCGCCCGTCGAGCGCCCCGACATAGACCTTGCCTTTGTAGACGGCGACGCCGCGATTGACCACGTCGCAACAGGCTTTTTGCCCGAACGCGCCCGGCACCTGCGGGTCATATTTCCAGAGTTGCCGGCCCGTGCGCGCATCCAGCGCATAGACGATGCTCCAGCTTCCTGTGGTATAGATCACACCATCGACGACGAGAGGCGTGGCTTCCAATCCGCGCGTCGTTTCCGCGTCGAAAGCCCATGCGAGGCCGAGCGTCTTGACGTTCTCGGCATGGATTTGCTTGAGCGGGCTGAAGCGTGTTTCGGCGTAGTTGCGCCCGTGCGTCAGCCAGTCCGCCGTGCGCCCGTCGGCCTTGCGCAGCGCGGCATCGTCAATCTTTTTAGTCGCCTGCGAATGGGCGTTTTGTTGCGCCTGCTTGGCAGGCAGAAAGAACACACAGCAGGAGATCAGCGCGAGGAGCGCGAGTTGAATGCGTCGCTTCATCGACAGATACCTCTTAACGGTTGTGACCCTGTGGTCGGCTTAATCATCTGGGCTTGAGCTGCTGTTTCACACGGCGATAGTACGGAGCAGTTGACTCAAGCGGTTTGCCTGCAACGATCCGGGCCGAATCGTGGGCATTGTATCAACTTTGCAGGATTCCATTAAGCGGCAGAATGCGAACGCTTCAAAAATCATATATGATTGTCTGCCGCGACTTCATGCGAAGCCGATTATCACAAACAGATCATAAGCTAACTACCGCGAAAGGAGATGAGAACATGCCTTCCACCCTGACGTTTATCACTGAAAGCCTACCAGACTTTACTGTAGGTGTACCTAAGCAAGTTGATTTAGAGGCCAGCGGCGGCACACCGCCCTACCATTTTGAGATCACACAAGGTGCGCTGCCCAGGGGCCTGACGCTTAGTAGAAGGGGAAGAATATCGGGAGTAGCCAGACGGGTGGCCGATACGACTGTCTTTATAAAGTTGACAGACCACGCGGGCGCATCTCTCACGCAGGCTTTTCCAGTTCGGGTAGTAGTCCCCTGAGTCAAACGTTGCAGACTTAGAAGACTGAAAGTTATCCCAGGAGCCTGACGATGTCTATGCAACATTTCAGATGGATAGCTTGTGCCTTGCTGTTATGTGTGGGCACAGCTTTTGGGCAATCCACGCCGCCTGCTCAACCCGCATCATCTTATCGTGTACTGCCGTTGATCAAAAAATACAAAGCGCCGCCCTATCCCGCCTCTGGATTCCTTGACCGCGAGACGTATGGCTTTCGCATCAAGAGCGGGCGACCGGTTCCGGCAACGCTGACGGATGTGTTGATTTGCGATGTCTGGCAGAGGGTGACGATGGATCTGAAGTTGACGTTAAACCCGAAAGACGTTTCTGAGCAGATCATCAAACAGGCGATGCAGGTTTATTTAACGCGGCGCTGGGATGACATCGCCGGTTATCGCCCCTGGACGCACTACAACTTCATTCGCGGGCTGAAGGAGCCGCAGCGCGACCAGCTTGCAAAAGAGATCGTTGATTACATCGCAAAGAATGGCATCAAAGATGTCGATAATTGAATAGGAAAGTCTGGAGAGTCCAGAGAGTCCAGGGAGTCTGGAGAGTCTGGAGAGTGATTCTGAACCAAGCTCCGTAGAAGCGCAATGTTTATAGTCACCAGTGAGATATAGAACCAAGCCCCGTAGGGGCGCAATGTCGACATTCCGCCCCTACGGGGCTTGCGAGTTCTTTAGCATCTGACGGCTATAAACATTTCGTCCCTAACGGGACTTTTCC
Source organism: Blastocatellia bacterium (assembly GCA_039648975.1). Lineage (GTDB taxonomy): Bacteria > Acidobacteriota > Blastocatellia > UBA7656 > UBA7656 > DATENM01. The sequence continues at coordinate 13,981 of JBBWZK010000401.1, read as the reverse complement.
AATATGCTCGTCAGACTCCCTAGATTCCCTGGACTCTCTGGACTCGGTAGACTCGATAGACTCGATAGACTCGATAGACTCGATAGACTTATTCGTCACGCTTTAGCGGCGCGGCTCTTGGCCGAGCGGCGTTTCAAGATTTGATCGGCGACGACGCCCAATAAGATCACCGCGCCCATCACCGCGAAGTTCAGCGAGCTTGGAATGCCCAGCAGGTTGACGAGATTTTGTAAGATTTGTAACAACGTCGCGCCGATCAGTATGCCGATGATCGAACCTTCGCCGCCGCGCAGGCTACAGCCGCCCAGCACCGCCGCCGCGATGCCATACAATTCATAAAAATTGCCGTGCGACGATGGCGATACCGAGTTCGTATAGAACGCGATCAAGACGCCCGACACGCCCGCAAGCATGCCTGACATAATATAAGCGCTGGCGATCATCCGGCGCGAGTTGATGCCCGAATAGCGCGCCGCTTCTTCGTTGCGCCCGACCGCATACAGATAGCGGCCATAGATCGAGCGATGCAGCACCACCCACATGATGGCGCTGATGACGATCAGCAGGATGAACGGCGTCGGGATGCCGAAGGCGCTGCCGGAAGCCAGCGTGCGCAGCGTTTCAAAGCCGCTCGTCTCGCCGCCGAAGCCCTTGGTCTCGTCGTGCGCGATGAAACGTGCCGCGCCGCGATAAAACAGCAGGCCGCACAGCGTCACGATGAATGGCTGAATGTTGACTTTGGTGATCAGAAATCCATGCAGCGCGCCAAGCAACATCGCCAGCGCGACAACCGCCAGCACCGCAAGCAGGGAAGGCCAGTGCCATTCCATCAGCATCTGCGACAGCAGCACGCCCAACAGCGCGAAGACCGAGCCGACCGACAGATCGATGCCGCCGGTGATGATCACCATGCCGATGCCTATGCTGAAGATGCCGTAAATGCCGACCAGCCGCGCCATGTTTTGCAGGTTAGCGCCGCCAAGAAAGCGCGGGTTGATGATCGATACGACAACGCACAGGATGATCAGCAGGATGAATATGCCAAGCTCTTTTTTCATTTCGCTCTGGTGTAGCGCAAGCTGCCAGCTTGCGCCGATGTCATTTCAAACACGCATGTCTTGCCGAATCGTGCGGAGCGGCAATCCCCGGCGCAAGCTAACAGTTTGCGCTACATAGCAGGCGTGTCGCGTGCGTCATTGGGCTTGCCGACCGCCAGGCGCATGATGGCCTCTTCGCTGCACGCCTCGCGTTCGAGGATGCCGGTCAAGCGGCCTTCGTGCATCACGGCAACGCGGTCGCTGACGCCCAAGACTTCTTCCATATCGCTGCTGATCATCATGATGGCGACGCCTTCGCGCGCCAGATTGCGCATCAGTTCATAAATCTCCGCCTTCGCGCCGACGTCAATGCCGCGCGTCGGCTCGTCGAAGATCAACACGCGCGGCGCGAGCGACAGCCATTTCGCCAGCACGACTTTCTGCTGATTGCCGCCGCTCAGATTGCCGACGCGCTCTTCAACCGTCGGCGCTTTGACGTTCAATCGCTTACTCATCTGCGCCGCCGCGTCGCGTTCTTTATCGCGTTGAATCAAGCCCGCCGTCGCGTAGCGTTCAAGCGCCGGCATGGTGATATTTTCGCGAATCGTCATGTCGATCACTAACCCCGAATTGCGCCGGTCTTCGGGGATGAGATAGATGCCGTGCTTGATGGCTTCTTCAGCCGTTTTGATGACCAGCGGCTGGTTGTCGAGCTTGAGCGTGCCGCCGACCGCCCGATCCGTGCCGAAGATGGCCTGCGCCATCTCTGAGCGGCCCGCGCCGACCAGTCCGGCGACGCCGAGGATTTCGCCTTTCGCGACCTCGAACGAGACTTGCGAATCGGGATAGCGCGAGGTCCGCAGGTTGTCGATTGCAAAATAGCCCGGCTGACGCTCGGCATCCGAATGCACATAAAAATTCTGCAACTCGCGTCCGACCATCAGCCGCACCATCTGGTCGTGATGAATCTCTTCGCGCGCCAGCCGCCCGGCGTTCTGGCCGTCGCGCAATGCCACGACGCGGTCGGCGATCTCTTCGATCTCGCCAAGCCTGTGTGAGATGTAGATGATGCTGACGCCCTGAGCGCGAAGCTCTTTGACGACCGCGAGCAAACGCCCTGTTTCAGTCAGCGTCAAACTCGAGGTCGGCTCGTCCATGATCAGTAGGCGGGCGTTTTGCGACAGCGCCTTGGCGATTTCGACCAGTTGCTTCTGGGCAATCGACAGCCTGGTGAGCGGCGTGCGCGGCGATAGGTTCAAGCCCAGCCGCTCGATGTAGATTTCGGCGTCGCTGTCCATCCGTTGCCGGTCGATCAAGCGCAACGGCCCGCCGTATACCGGCTCGCGGCCCAGAAAAATATTGCTGGCAACATCCAGGTTGTCCAGCACATTCAGCTCTTGATGAATGAAGCCGATGCCCAATCGCAGGGCATCGCTCACCGAAGCAATCACCACCGGCTGGCCGTCAATGCGCAACTCGCCGACATCCGGTTGATAGACGCCGCCGAGTATTTTCATCAATGTCGATTTGCCCGCGCCGTTTTCGCCGATCAGCGCCAGGACTTCCGCAGGGTAAACGTCGAGGTCAACCGCGTTGAGCGCGACGACGCCGGGAAAGCGTTTCGTGACGCCGCGCATTTCAAGGACTGCATCCTGCATCTCAGCCACGGCCTCGCAGTTGATTGATCTTTTGAATGAACGCGTCGACGCCTTCTTTCTTGATCACCAGCGTCGGGATGAAAAGCTGTTTGCTGGCCGGTATCGCAGACTTATCGCCGTGCAAGGCTTTCGCCATGATCTGAATGGATTGATAGCCGAACTCGTAAGGCTGCTGCACAACCGTCGCATAGATGCCGCCCGCCTTAATGCCGGCGAGCGTCTCGTCGGCTTCGTCAAAGCAGACGATTTTGACCTGTCCGACTTTGCCTGCATCTTTGAGGGCATTAAGAATGGCCGGGCCGTTATAACTCCACAGGCCGACCAGACCGGCGATGTCAGGGTACTTGACCAGCGTATCGGCGACGTTGGCTTTGGCGCGAACCTGATCGGTGTCGTCGGTTCGCAGATCGATGATTACGACCTTCGAGCCTTGCAGCGCCTCGCGCACGCCTTCGTAACGATCTTTGGCATTCTGCGCATCGCTCTTGCCGACGAAGATCATGATCTTGCCGCCTGCGGGCAACGCCTCTTTGATCAACTCGCCGGCTTGCTTGCCTGCGGCGTGATTGTCTGTGCCGAGATAGCAGGCGCGGTTGCTTTGCGGCGCGTCGCTGTCTTGCGTCAGCACCAGCGCCTGTTTGGCGACATCGTTGAGCATCTGCGTTTGATTGGCGGGATCGACCGGACTGATGGCGATGCCTTCGACGCCTTTGGCGAGCAGGTCGTCAACGATGCGCTTCTGTTCGGCAGCCGTGCCTTCGCCGGGAATCTTGAATTCAACATCGACGTCGTCAAGTTCCTGATCGGCTTTCTCGCAGCCGCGCCGCGCAATCGTCCAAAAGTCGGCGGCATTGTTGGTGACGAAGGCGACTTTCTTTTTTTTGCTGGCGGTCGAGCAACCGATCAACAAGAGTGCGATGAGCAGGCACACAAGCCATCTTGTGTAAAAGGCGAGTTTCATTGTTCCCCCTAGTCTGAATGTCACTGCGGAATTTCTGTGCGATGCGCGGTTATTTATGACGAATCCAGCGTCGATTGTCAAATGCAGCGGCTCGGCAGACGAACATTTGAGCGCTGCAATCCAGACCATTTAAGAACAGGAAATGGAACCACAGATGAACACAGATAGCTCGCACGCTCACTCTTGCGCATGCCGTTCGCTCATCATCATTTGAATTCTTCCAGGAAGGTCAGATTGATCGGGGCGGTTGGAATGGGTCTAAAGGCGCTGTCGGGTTGCAGGGCCTGCTGGTCTTCAAAGGTTTTTTCCCAGGCCGCGAAGTTGACGCGCAATGATTTTACGGTGCCGTGAATTTCTCGGGTAATTTTGACGAAACTCTGCAAGGCGCTCACTGCGCCAATCGGGTTGAGGCTGGTGGCGATTTCCATTCCGGCATTAGCAATGTCGTAAACCAGCTTGAATTTCTCGCCTGTGGTCAGCCCTTCGCTCGCCAGCTTGGAATCTTCCAGGCCCTGATAACGCACGAAGAGCCGCGTGTAGTTGTTGCCAAATCGGCGTCCCTGCGGCCCTTCGGTGGGTGTCGCCGCAGCCATATAGATGGGCGACAGGGTGAACTCTTCTTTGCCAAGCTTCAACAAGAGCTGCCCGTTTTTGGTTTCGACTTTTTTGATTTCCGCAAGGGTTAGAGAGAGCGATTCAAAATCCTGCTCTCTGGAAGAGGCCGGATCAACCACCAGGTCTCCCAAGCCATCTTCTCCGGCGGATTTTGCGGGCGGCGTCGGTTTGGCTTTCTTGTCGTAAGAGGACAAGGTGATGAGCCTTAAGCGATCACGCCCGAGTTCGCATTTGACGGCGTGGTCCTGCTTGTGGCCGCGCAACTCTGCGTAAAATGATACAGGCAGATTCTGAGCGGCAACCGCATCAAAGCAGCGCATCGCGGAACGCCCGTCGTTGGCCTGTAGAAAAACCAACCCCATGAGTTGATTGGCTTCTGCCCCTAGCGGGAACAGCGCGAGCGCCGTCGCCAGGTGATCGCCGGCCTCAGCCAACTGCTGCCTGGCAAAAGCAAAGGGCACTGCGAAGCCGCCCACACGATTCAAATGTTGTTTTTTCTTATAAAGCTTTTGGGTCGCCTTGGCGCGTTGTTTGTACAGCGCGGCGCGGTCCTCCATTCCGTTGAAGGTCAGGTTCATTGCGCGATTGAGCAAATCTGCGAGGATGCCTTCGGCGGCGGCGACCTCCTTGTCATAGGTGTCGCGCTTGATCTCGAGAGTTTCAAGGTGGAGCCCTGCGGCATCTCGCGCGGCTGGATCAGATTCCAGTTCACGGAACCGATTGAAGTGCGATTGCGCCCGCTCTACATTGCCCATGGCTTCATGCATCAGCGCCAATCTCCACTCGGTGGGCGCGAAGCTCGGGTCTGTTGTGGCGGCCTTCTGCAACTCAATCAGGGCGCGGTCGTACTGGCGCTCTTCATTGAAGCGGGATGCTGATGCGTAATTGGCCCGGATCTGGACGCCCTTCTGTTCAGGCAGTTTCGCCAGGGCATTCAAATCTGCAATTCGCCGCCGGACACGGTCAGCGTCGGCGGCATCGGGTGACATCTGAAGATAACGTGTGAGCAGATCGGCAGCCTCAGCGGGCCGATCATTGTTTTCGGCGCAGTTCGCCAGGTCGAAACTAAAGGTGGGACTGTTGGCCGCAATCGCTCCCAGGTTCTTCAGCGCCTGACACAGACTCGAACTGCGGCGCGATACCTTAGTGGGACTCGCGGTTACATTGCTGCGGTTCGCGGCAGCACCGAGGTGGGAATCCGACTTTTCAGCTTCCCGCTGAAGAGTGGGCGGGCCCTCGTCTAAGGAAGCTTCAAAGCCTATGCTATCGACGAGTCCGTTGACGTTGTCGATTCGACTATGGTCGGAATCTTTCAAGGCCATCGCCTGCTCGCCAGTCATAAGGGCGGTTCGCAATTGTTGGAGTTTGAGCCTCTGTTTTGGATCCGGGCTGGCGCTTGCCGCCTGGGCCAGGAAGGCCAGCGAGGCCGCCGTGTCGCCTGTGCGCTGATAGCAGAGCGCCAGATCATAGGAGAGTATCGCGGTCGATTCTCCCAGTTTTAAGGCATTCTCTAGCGCTTCTGCCGCAGGCTTGAACTGGCCCTGATCGTAGAGCTTATGTGCCTGGCGAAGCGCATCCTTGACCTGACGATGAATTTCTTCGTCAATGTGCTTGATTGCCTGTATGGCATCTTTGGTTTCCCAGAAGGCCTGGGAACTGACATAGTGCGAGCGGGCCTCAAGCAACTGGCCTGATTTTTCCAGCGCCTTGGCCTCCTTAATCAGCTCATTGGCTTGTTGCTCAAGCGCCTTCTTCTGAGCTTTTTCCTGATCGTCGGCAAAAGCCGCAGGAGCCGACGGCAGCAGCAAGAAGATCAGTATCAATTTTATTGCACCAGCCGATTTCATGGTCATGCTCCCTATAGACGAATAGCGCGTGAAGGCAAGCGACTGCAACTGCGTGCCGCATTATTTCACTTACCTTCCTGATTTCGCTATGTCGAAATCACCGAGCGGATGCGGGCGCTCCGGTTGACTCTACTCTGGCCTGTGCCAGAGGTTGATGGCGGTCTGCTCAGTCATCGGAAAGCCGTCGAACAGCCCGCTCCGATTATAAGTCTTGCGGGCAAGCAGCGATCCATTGCCGGGCTCGAAATCAGAGATCACGATAGCGCCTGTCACGTCCTGCTCATCGCTATGGAATTCACCAAACGTGCCGACCCAGACGACCTGGAGTAAAGTGTGAGTCCCCTCAGGAGGCGGGCATACCGCCAGGACACTCTCTTTCGGTATACCCGGATCGATATCAACCGAGACGAGATTCAGCTTTCCATCCGTCGCTCCCTTGTTGCAGTCACCGCTATACCGTGGATTCAAATCTATATTAAAGGAGACGACGCGAAACGTTGAGCCCTGCGTCGTGACAGTGGCTGAACAGGGAACGTTGGTGAACGTCCACTGACAGCTAAGGTAATCGAGCGGCGCTTCACCCGGTATCTGGTCGCCGGGGGCATTGAGAAATCTTAAGCCTATCGGCACAGTAGCGTGAACGTGTGTATGCACGGTTTCTGCGGGGTTTCGTAGCTCGGTTTCGGAATCGAACTCCAGTTCAAAATGAGCGCAATGCTGGGCGTTTTCAAATGTCTTGGAACTATCGAACCCCAACAACTCCTGCTGGCGCGCGATGCCAAGGAGCATGATGGTCTCTTCCGGCTTGTGATCCTTCGAGCAGCGCCGCGACGCATTATCGGCCAGTGTGTTTAACGCCTTTTCGAGAAATTTGAATATCGCCTTCTTTGCCTTCTTGAAGAACTTCGCGGTCTTTGCGGTCATCGCCACGCTATCAAGGAGCAGTTCAATCTGTCGGTTGCACCCCAGGGCTTTCAGGATTCCGCATTCCAACTCCTTGTCATCTTTTGATATAAGCGCGGCGTCCATCGCCGGTTTGACCTCATTGGTGTAGCGATCCTTAAGTGCCTGAACGATCTCGTCTGTGTAATCAGGATCGTCATCGTCCGCCGCAGTCTTTACGAAATCCAATTCGCTTTTGCTTTGTGTGGTCGCCAACTGACGCTTCCGCTCCTTGCCCATAATGGCTTCCAAGCTTTGCTCGAATCCGGCCTCGGAACTGGCGGGCTGCCGCTGCTGTTGCGCGGCGCGGTCAGCATCCGTGCCGCTGCCAACGCCGTAGCCGCTGAAGTGTAGCAGCTTGAAGATGAGGCCGCGCGGGTTGAGCGCCGGGCCGCTCCCTTTGGCATTTTCGCGCTGCGTGCTATTTGGGGTCGGCATGGGAAAGAGGTGAAAGTCATCGCCGGCCTGATCCCACGCAAATGAAGTCTCCTGATTCGGAGACAGAGATTGCGGCGGCTCGATCAACAAGGTGGCGAAGTTGAACAGCCTTAGCCCGTCGGGCTCAAGCTGCACCGCCGCCGCCAGCCCGCCACTGAGCGGCAGGCCGTCAACCGCCGAGACCGGCGTCATCTTGACGCGAGCCGAACCAAGCAACGCCTTCATCGGAATGATCAACGTGAACTTCGTGCCATCAGCGCCGGTGGCAGTCACCGTGCCGCCGCCTGCGGCAACCACCTGCGTCACCGCGTGCTCGGCGTCGAGAGCGGGCGTCACCTTGAAACCTTCCGACTGAGGCGTGACCTGAGCCGCGTTGATTGCGAACGGCGTTCGATGAGCTGACGAGTAGCCGGGCAGCACGCTCAGGACGATTAACGCGACGAGCGCCAACGCCAGCACGGCGGGACGAGCGGGCAGTCGGTGATGAGTTGAGAGTGAACCCTGTGCCGCTCTCTTCATTGAAACGTTCTTTTCGCTGATCGTCATTGCACTTCTCCTCCTATTTCGTCCCCTACTACCTAACGCGACAAGTCTTTCGAGAAACTGTCATCGCCCTTTCAACAGATTGGATAGGCGCGCTAGACTGGCCACAGGTTCTCGCTACACGGTGAGCGAGACGGCGGCAGGCGTGATATACTCAGCGAGCCCATTTCGAGCCTGTGAGATCGGCAACAGAAGGTCATCAGATGCAACCGCCTACATCCAGCGAAGTGACGCGACTGTTGAAAGACTGGGGTAGTGGAGACTCGTCGGCGCTGGACCAGTTGATCCCGATTGTGTATGACGAACTGCGAGCCGTCGCCGCTCGCTATCTCAGGCGAGAGCGCCAGGACCACACCCTCCAGCCCACGGCGCTGGTCAACGAGGCTTATCTGCGGCTGATCGATCAGAAACAGGTCAACTGGCAGAACCGCGCACACTTCGTGGGAGTGGCGGCGCAGATGATGCGCCGCATACTGGTCGATCACGCCAAGAGTCACAATCGCGTCAAACGCGGCGGCGGCGCGCAAAAAGTAACGCTCGATGAAGCCTTGGCCCTCAGCGAAAAACGCGCCGATGATCTTCTTGAACTCGATGAGGCCTTGACCGCGCTTGCGGCATTCGATGAGCGAAAGAGCCGCGTCGTCGAGATGAAGTACTTCGGCGGCTTGAGCGTCGAAGAGACGGCAGAGGTGCTTCAGGTTTCGGTGATCACCGTCGCACGCGACTGGAAACTGGCGAAGGCCTGGCTCTACACACACATCAACGACAATGGCCAACATGCATCCTGAGCGCTGGCGGCTGATTGACGAGATGTTTCATGCAGCCGTTGAACTGTCTGCGAACGAACGCCGCAACTTCCTTGAGCGTGCCTGCGGCGGAGACGCTCTGCTGCGGGCTGAAATCGACAAGCTACTTGATGGATATGACCGAGCCGAGAACTTCATCGAGACCCCGCCCTGGTTCGACGAAACCCTCATAACGCTCTCGGAATCCGATGAAGGGCCGCTGGCCGGTCTACGCCTTGGTGCTTATGAAGTGATAAGGGAAATCGGGCGCGGCGGAATGGGAACCGTCTATTTGGCAGCGCGCGCCGATGAGGAGTTTCGCAAACAAGTGGCGATCAAGCTGGTCACCGCCGGGTTCGATCACGAGTCAATCATCCAGCGTTTTCGCAACGAGCGGCAGATTCTTGCCGGCCTCGATCATCCCAACATCGCACGTCTGCTCGATGGCGGGACGACCGAAACGGGAGCCCCATACTTCGTGATGGAGTATATCGAGGGCGAGACGATAAGAGCCTACTGTGACAGCCACCGACTGACGACCAACGAGCGACTCAAGCTGTTTCGCACAGTCTGCGCCGCCGTCCACTTTGCCCACCAGAACCTTGTCGTCCATCGCGACATCAAGCCCGGCAACATTCTCGTCACCGCCGACGGTACGGCGAAGCTGCTGGACTTCGGCGTCGCCAAGCTGCTCTCGCCAATGGCGCAGACGGGCGAGAGCACAGAGGCGACTTCGCGGGCGATGACGCCCGAATACGCGAGCCCAGAGCAGGCGCGCGGCGAGACCATCACCACGGCGAGCGATGTCTACTCGCTAGGCGTGTTGTTATACGAACTGCTCGCGGGACATCGTCCCTATAGCGTCAACAGCCGTTCGCTGATTGCCGTGATCGAAGCAATCTGCGAGCAAGAACCGGCGAAGCCGAGTACCGCTGTCAGCCGCACGGTGAGTGCGGCTGAGGCGGGCGGGAGCGCCGCAGTCACGCTGACACCGGAAGCGGTCAGCAAAGCGCGTGGCTCAGAGCCGCATCGGCTGCGCCGGGAACTCCAAGGTGATTTGGACAACATCGTTCTGAAGGCGATGCGCAAGGAGCCGCAACGCCGGTACGCTTCTGTCGAACAGTTTTCGGAAGACATCAAGCGCTACTTCCAACATCTTCCTGTGCTCGCGCGGCAGGATACCTTGTCTTACCGCACGAGCAAGTTCATGTCGAGACACAAAGCTGGTGTCGCGGCGGCGGCGCTGGTCATCATCGCTCTGTTGGCGGGCGCGGTGACGACGCTATGGCAAGCTCACGTCGCGCGGCAAGAGCGCGACAAGGCCGAACGAAGATTCAAGGACGTGCGGAATCTGACAAATTCTTTTCTGTTCGATTTCCATGACTCGATTGCCGATTTGAACGGCGCGACTAAAGCGCGTGAGATGGTTGTCAAAAAAGCCCAGGAGTATTTGGACAGCTTGGCGCAGGAAGCCGGCGAAGACCGCGAACTGCTCTGGGAACTTTCCACGGCCTATCTCAAACTCGGCGATGTACAGGGACGGCCCGGATTTTCGCGCACGGGCGACACCGGCGCGGCTTTGGAGTCCTACGAAAAGTCGCTCGCGGCGCGGCGGCGTTTAGCCGGTCTTGAGCCCAACAACACGCAATATCAACTCGGCGTTGCCGAAACGCTTTCACGCTTCGGCCCCATCTTTCAAGTGCTGGGAAAGCCGGACGCGGCTGTTGAAAAAATGCGCGAAGCGATGGAAATCACCGACAAGCTTTTGCTGCAATCGCATGACCTGGCAACCTTCATAACCGCATTCAGAAACCCGGCTTTTCTAGGTGATGCATTGTCCGAGACCGGCAATTACGACGAGGCATTGGCAATGTATCAAAAGTCTCTGGTAATCGCCGAACAAATGACGCACGAATCGTTTCCCGAGCAGGCGGTCAAGCTTCGTTTCGCGGTCAGCCGAGAGCGGCTCGGATTTGTTTTTGGAATCAAAGGTGAATGGCAGAAATCTCTCGACAATCAACTGGAGATGTTGGCGAATACCGAGGCATTGACTCTGCTCGAACCGGCAAGCCTCGATTATGCGCGAGCTAAGGCAACCGCCTTTGACCATGTGGGTGATGCGTATCGCGGTTTGCGGAATTATCCGAAAGCTCTCGAAAACGGCCAACGCGGCCTGTCCCTGTATGAAGAATTTCTCAAAAAAGATCCGCAAGACGCGCGGTCAAAAAAGGATGTTGGCGACTGCTCACATCACGTGGCTGAGACGCTGCTCGCGGCGCGTGATTACCGTGGTGCGTTGTCGCTCTTGCAGAGAACGGTCAGTATTCGGCGCGGACTCGTAGCCCTTGATGAAACCAACGTCGAATACCCGGACGACCTTGCGGAAAGTTTAATGCTGACCGGCGAGAGTTTGTCGGCAAGCGGTAATTTCACGAAAGCGATTGATATGCTTCAAGAAGCTCGGGCGATTCGTGAGCCGATAGTTTCATCGCATCGGCAGCGAATAGACTATCGTCGCGGGCTGGCACGGCTCTACACAGATTTGGGCGAGGCTCGCGCTGCTTTGAACAATCAAAACGAATCTGGACTCTGGTATCGCAAGGCCCTTGATTTATGGATTGACCTGCAAAACCAAAATGCTTTGTGGGCGAAAGAGATCAATATGCCGAAAGAGGTTGACGAGAAACTTTCTAAAATTCGTTCGGCAAGCTTGGCGTCCGCCGCACGGTAAACCGAGGTTTCGTGCGGATATTTCATGTCGCCTGCGGCAACAGAAAAGCGGATTAGCAACTGGCGCGAAGCCAGCCGCTGGTATCAACAAAGCTTCGCGACGTTCCAGGAATTGCCGTCGCGCCACGGTTGCTCATCCGGCCTCCCTGCTTCGCATTCGTCTTGACTTTGGCGGCGGCTGTTCTTATACAGCAGTGATGCATCAAGGGAGGCTTATGAAAAAGACGCTGGCTTTTGCCATCATCATTGCGCTCGCCGCGCTCGTCGTTCCACCCGCTCGCGCCGCCGAGCGTTACCAGACATTTCTCTTCGGCGTCGCTTATTATCCTGAGCACTGGCCCGAAAGTTACTGGGAGCAGGACGCCACGCGCATGCAGGAATGCGGTGTCAACACGGTGCGCATGGCCGAGTTCGCCTGGGCCGTCATGGAACCCGTCGAAGGCACCTATGATTTTTCTCTGTTCGACAAAGCCATCGCCGTGCTGGCGCGTCACGGCATCAAGACCATCTTAGGCACGCCGACGGCGACGCCGCCAAAGTGGTTGACGCAAAAATACACGGAAGTCCTGCACGTCAATGCCGACGGGCGGCCCGCTGACGATCAATCGCGCCGGCACATCTGCTATAACAGCACGGTCTATCGCACCTACACGCGCAAAATCGTCGAAGCGATGGCCAGGCATTTCAAGGACAATCCGAACGTCGCCGGCTGGCAGATTGATAATGAATTCAACTGCGAAAACCACGAATGCTACAGCGAGCCTTGCGCGGTTGCCTTTCGCGCATGGCTGAAAAAGAAATACAGTACGCTCGACGCGCTCAACGAGCGCTGGGGCACACGCGTCTGGAGCCAGTGGTACACAGACTGGCAGCAGATCAAGCTGCCGCGCCAGACCATGTCGTTTCACAATCCCGGATTGATGCTCGACTTCAAACGCTTCAGCTCGGATTCGGTCGACTCGTACAAGTCTCTACAGGTCGACATCCTTCGCCGCTGGCGGCCAGACCTGTTCATCACCACCAACGGCGTCTTCAAAAACATCGACTATTACCAGTTCGCCCGCGACCTCGATATTTACTCATATGACAGCTATCCGACGTTTTCCGAAGTTCCGCAGTACAGCAACGGGGCGAGCTATACGGCGACGCGCGGCTTCAATGGCCGCTGGATGATCATGGAGCAGCAGACAGGGCCGGGCGGTCAGACCTATTTGCTGCGCAGCCCGCGACCGGGCGAGATGAATTTGTGGGCATGGCAAGCCATCGCCCACGGCGCAGACGGCATGCTGCATTTCCGCTGGCGCACGGCGCGGCGCGGCGCGGAAGAGTATTGGTCGGGCGTGCTCGAACACGACAATCTTCCGCGCGCACGCTATCAAGAGTTCAAGAAAGAAGGCACGGAAATCAATAAGATCGGCAAAGCCATTCTCGGCGCGCAGATCATCTCCGACATCGCGGTGATCAAAGATTATGAGGCCGAGTGGGTCTTCGATCATCAATACTTCACGCACGAAGTGAACGTTGGCGCTTCGGTGGGCTGCTTCTTTCAAGCGGCGAGTGAGATGAAGTACAATATCGATTTCATCCCGCCGGCGGCGGACTTCAGCAAATACAAGATCATCTTCGGCCCGCAACTCGTCTTGATGGACGATGCGCTTGCGGCAAAGATCAAGCGCTTCGTCGAGCAGGGCGGCGTGTTTGTCATGTCTGCACACAGCGCCGTCAAAGACCGCGACAACGCGATGACAGACCGAATCGTGCCGATCTTGCTTGATGACCTGTTCGGCGTCGAACGCGACGAGTTCAATTGTTACCAGCCGCCGTCGCGCGGCAAAAACGACCTGAGCTTTGAGGACGGTGCGCGGGTGCCGGTCAACGTCTTCGCCGACGTGTTACAAGCGAAAGGCGCGCAAGTGATCGCTACATGGGATCGCGATTACTTGAAAGGCCGTGTGGCGGCGACAGAGAAAAAAGTCGGTCGCGGCAAAGCGGTTTATTATGGCTCGTTCTTCAATACGGAGGCGGCGCGCTATCTGCTGAAGCGTTACACCGCTGAGCAGAACTTGCCGCCGCTCTTCGCCGGCTTGCCGAAAGAGATCGAAGTCACGCGGCGCACGAAAGACGGCGTGAACTATTACTTCATCTTGAATCATGCGAGCGAGCCGGCGACGCTCAACATCGGCGCGGGCTACTTCGATATGCTGGCAGACAAAGCGTCGCCCGCGAGCTTCACGCTCAAGGCGTTTGACTATAGAGTGTTGAAGAAGTAATCGAGTTGCTGCCACCTTATAGCGGTTTTCAATTGACTTTGGCCGGGAGCGATATTTGGAGTGCGGCGACTGGTCGCCGCTTTTCAGCAGTAGGGGTCGAAAGCGGTGACCAATCACCGCACTCCATAGGCGACACTCAAATGAAATCCGCTATA
>JBBWZK010000388.1:0-6124 GCA_039648975.1 Blastocatellia bacterium | reverse complement strand
GGCCTGCCTATAGCGGTTTTCAATTGGATATAGCGCAAGCGGTTAGCTTGCGCAGTGACGGGCGCAAGCTAACCGCTTGCGCTACATGGGCAAACCCATTTGAAATCTGCTCTAAACAACTTGATCGAACCAGCAGTTGGCGGCTATCGAGGTTGAACCAGTGGTTGGCGACTATTGAGCAATTCTGAATGCCGCGTCAGCACCAGCACTTCCACTAAAGTCCCGTAGGGACGAAATGTTTATAGTTGGATGCGTTACAAAGAACCCTAGCCCCGTAGGGGCGGAATGTCAACATTACGCTCCTGACGGAGCTTGAATCATTAACGTCATACTTGACTATAAACATTGCGCTCCTAACGGAGCTACTTTTCCGAAACGCTCTATGCTTCAGGCGCATCCTCAGTCGCGTCTACGGGCGCATCAGGCGGATCGATGTCGACTTCAGGCATCGGCTCATGCTTCGATTCATCGTAAGGCGGCAGGTCTGACGGCTCAGGCGCACCTAATGCGTTGAGGTGAGCGCGCGCCCTGATAAGTCCCCAGTGATAAGCGAACGGCGGCCCGTCGCACCATGCTTTGCGATAAGCCTGCGTCGCCGCTTCAATCGCTGCGGCGGTATTGCCTGCGTCGCGCTCAATCTGCGCCAGCACGTTCAGCGCATCGGCGTGAAAAAGCGGATACGGCCCGCGCTCGGCAGATTCCCACACAGAGTCGAGGAATTCGCGCGCTGCTTCAAGATCATTTTGCCGCCGCCGCAACTCCGCCAGCGCGATGAGTGCCTGAAGTTCTTCTTCAACAAGATTGACTGCCCGCGCACGAGTGAGCGCGTGATGCAGGCGCTCGTCGGCTCTTGCTAAATCACTCAGTCCCAATGATGCTGCACCTTGCAAACGCGCCGCACGGATGAAATCCCTTTCGTATCGTTGATCATTAGCCAGTTCCCAGGCATATTTTGCCAACTGAAAAGCAGGGGCGTAGTCAGCTTTCCAAAGAGCAAGTTCGGCCATAAGAGCATTGACCACTCCTTCACCTTGCCTGTCCTCTTGTACCGGCCATATTCGCAAGGCTCTTTGGAGAGACATCTCTGCTTCGTCCACTAGCCCTCGCGCAACTAATGTCGGCCCAAGCTCGGTCAGAGAAACCATTTCTGCCAAAAGGGCGCCTCTTTTGCGCTCGATAACTAAAGATTGGAGTGCCGCAAGCTGCGATTCATTCAGCGCACCAGATATTCGTAATGCCAGTGACGAAGCCCTTAAGCTTGTGCTCAAATTACTTTGGTGGCCCTCTCTCTCATCAATGAGAACACTGTGGCGGTACAATGGCACAGCACGCCCTGGCTGCCCGCTTGATTCATACCCCTGCGCCAGTACATGGAGTGTATAAGATTGCCATACTGGTTTGCTCAAACGCGGCAATTGTTCCAATCCATCGGGGAAGAGCATCTCCAAAAGTTCGACTCGTTGGCGGCTGGCGCTTAGACGATAGAGCGTAGCAAGGCTTATATGATTTCGAAATACAACGAAGGCATCATCGTAACGACCCAAGCCGATCAACGTGTTGTATAGCTCGATGGCAGGCGTCAGGTCTTCAAGGCTCTCTACTTGCAGATAATTCTCAATCTTGGGCATTGCCTCAAAGTGCGCGTGCAAGGTCGTGAATACGTCGCGCCGCATATCTTTACTCAATCCGGCCCACACCACGCCGCGCACAATCGGGTGCAGGTCGTAACGATTGGCGCGCTTGTCCCATCCCAACAGGCCGCGATCTTCTAATTCCATCAGCGCCGCATCTAACTCGTTTTCATTCGAGAAAACCTTGTTTTCCCCAATCAGCAATGCAGCCAGCGTGTCATAAGTCGCAGGCATACGAAAAGGCGCTATCGTGTGCAGCACCTTCTTCGCAGGCTCATTCAATCCGCGCCAGGCAAATTCTAATATATGCGATCTGGCCTGCACCAACGGCAGGCTGAACGGGTCGAAATCAGGATGATTGCTTCGCCAAGTGTCGAAGTCGCCCGGCGCGCGGTGATAGTGACCGATCTCGCCGGCCAATGCTTGAATCAGCAACGGGTGACTGCCGAAGATGTGAAACAAACGCAGCAACTCTTCACGCGAGCCACTGACTCCGAATGTGCGCCACAGATTCAGTGCGTCATCGTCGCTGAGTCCGCCAATGAAACGAGCTACACTAGCAGGCAGAGGCTCGCCCGTCACCGTCTGCAAATCCGCAGGGTAAAGCCGTGTGCTGACCAATATCCGCGATGCTCGAACACGCGCAAGCCGACGCAAGAAATTGCCCGCGCGCGGGTCGGCTGTCTTGCGCAAACGATGCTGCCCGGTGAACGACTGTGCTGCGCTTTCCGGCAGCCCCATCATCCCGGCTACCACATTGGCTGTCTGCTGATCGAGATCATCATCGGCAAGCCGGTTCGCATCCATTCGCGCATAAGCAATCAGGATTCGCTCTAGCCCATCCAGCACGAACAAGAACGGCTCGCGGTCGAGCGTTGCCAACAATAACTCCTCGCGCTCGCCCGGCTTGGTGTTCTTCTCAATGTCTTCTCTGGCGCGTCCGCTGACGTAGGCTAGCGCACGGATGATGAAGTTCTCGAACGTCGCGTCGCTCTCGTAAAAGCTCCACCACATGCGCCCGACGAGGGGCTTCATTTCATTCGGCGCGATGTCATTGAACCATTTCCATGTGAGCGCGCTTTTCCCCATGCCGCCGATGGCGACGACATTAAAGATACGCGCTTGATAAACCGCCGAGCGTGGCCGGGCTACCCAATCGGTCAGCAGGTTCAACTCGTTTTGCCGTCCGATCAAATCGCCCGTCTGCAACAGTGTGTAAGGGTGAGCGACATAGATTTCCGGCGGCTTGGGAATGTCGCTGACATAGTGAAAAGCCGTCTGGTCGCGCTCACGATGATGCGACAGGCTGTTGATGACGTGACCGCGCAGGTCTGCCGGTGATGCAAAGAAATTGACGACGCGCTCGGTTCCAAGCCGCTGTTTGAGCTTTTCGAGTTTGACTGCGCCTTCGCCTTTCTCAACGTCGCCGGCCTTGATCGGGTGCTCGTCGTGCATCAGGAAGATGAGGCGCGGGATGTCGCGCTCGACGGCGCGATTGTATTCCATCTCGGTGATAGAAATCTGCTGCGGATTATCCGCCTTCGGCACGTAGCCGTAGCGATGCGCGAAGACGCCGACGTAAATGTCCGCTTCATCCACCAGCTTGAGCGATGCCGAAATCGCCTCGGCGTCGATGGCGGGCAGATTCTCCATCATCATGGGGAACATACTCTGCCGCAAGCAGGCATCCCTCACTTGTTCGCGATGCTCAGGCAAGTCGCGCGTAGTGCTGCTGATGATTACCTTGAGGACAGACATCGTAGACACCTCCTGATAAGGGCGCGAAAGTAATTATCACAACTCGGTGTCTGAGGCAATCAACCAAGCTGAATCAGAGGCAGGTAATGATGTCTGAAAGCCTCAGCCCCGTAGGGGCGAAATGTTTATAGAAACCGTTGGCTATTGAATCCAAGCTCCTTTAGGAGCGCAATGTCGACATTTCGCCCCTACGGGGCTGGCGATCTCTTTGACGCTTGCAACTATACACATTGCGTCCCTACGGGACTAATCTGGACTCGTGCGCGTAAAGAATTGCGCTCTCTTGATGCGGGTTGCTTATCGCTCGACGGCCATCGCCACGGCGTTGCCGCCGCCCAGGCATAGTGCCGCAAGTCCACGCTTCACATCTCGCCGTTGCATTTCGTAAAGCAACGTCACCAGTATGCGCGCGCCGCTCGCGCCAATCGGATGGCCGAGCGCCACCGCGCCGCCGTTGACGTTCAAGCGTGAAGGGTCAATGCCAAGCTCGCGCGTGATGGCGACCGCCTGCACCGCGAAGGCTTCGTTGAGTTCGATCAAATCCACGTCAGCCAGATCCCAGCCGGCGCGTTCGAGCGTCTTTTGAATCGCCGTGACCGGCGCCATCATCACCAGCTTCGGCTCGACGCCGCTTGTCGCCTGCGCCACAATTCGCGCCATCGGCTTGCGACCGAGCCGGCGCGCAACTTCATCCGACGTGACCACCAGCGCCGCCGCGCCGTCGTTGACGCCCGGCGCATTGCCGGCAGTCACCGTGCCGCCTTCCTGCTTAAACGCCGGCTTCAGTTTCGCCAATGCTTCAAGTGAAGTGTCTTCGCGCGGGCCTTCGTCTGTGCGCACGACGAGCGGCTGGCCTTTCTTCTGCGGAATCTCTATGGGCACGATCTCTGCGTCAAAGCGGCCTTCCCTGATCGCCGCGACCGCTTTGCGATGCGAGTTCAAAGCGTACTCGTCCTGCTCTTCGCGTGTGACGTTGAAGCGTTCGGCTACGACTTCGCCGGTGCAGCCCATGTGCCAATCGTCAAAGGCGCACCACAGGCCGTCGCCGATCATTGAGTCAATCAACTCGCCGTTGCCCATGCGATAGCCCTGCCGCGCTTTCTTCAACAGGTAAGGCGTATTCGTCATGGACTCCATGCCGCCGGCGACCGCCGTGTCGATCTCGCCGACCTTGATGCCATTGGCCGCCAGCATCACGGCCTTGAGTCCTGAGCCGCAGACTTTATTGATCGTTAGCGCCCCTACCGCAGCGGGGATGCCTGCGCCGAGCGCCACCTGGCGCGCAGGGTTCTGCCCGTTGCCCGCCTGCACGACGTTGCCCATGATGACTTCGTTGATGGTTTGCGGATCAATGCCGGCGCGTTCGATTGCGGCGCGCGCCGCGATACGTCCGAGTTCAACGGCGCTGAAGCCCGCAAGCGCGCCCATGAATTTGCCGACAGGCGTGCGCGCGCCTGCAAGAATGACTGCGTCTGCCATAAGCATTTCCTTTCAAAAGAGCGATGCTATAGAAAAGCCGTTCCGAAGAATATTTCAGCAAGCCATTATCCCACAGCCGCGCGCGCGATGTCATCAACGCACGCTGATGCGGCGTGTTTGTCAGCGGCGCGCGGCGGTGCTACACTTGGGCTTAATTGCGAGACCGTATATCCAGACAGGAGCATTGATCTTTCATGCAGGCACTTATACTGGCGGGCGGCAAAGGTACGCGCTTGCGCCCGCTGACCTTGCATACGCCCAAACCCATTGTTCCTATCGCCAATCGCCCGTTGTTGGTCTACCAGCTTGAATTGCTCAAGCGCGCCGAGGTGCGCGAGGTTATCTTGTCGCTCTCCTATCAGCCGCAGAAGATCGAAGACAAGCTTCTCGACGGCACAGACCATCGCGTGCGCATCAGCTACCTGGTGGAAGCTATACCGCTCGGCACGGCGGGCGCGTTTCGCAATGCCGCCGGCCTCATACGCGAAACCACCGTCGTCTTGAACGGCGATGTGCTGACTGACATTGATCTGAGCGCCGTGTTGGAACTGCATCGCGAGCGCCAGGCGGCGGCGACCATTGTGCTCGCGCCGGTGCCGAATCCGACCGAATACGGCTTCGTCGAAACCGACGAGGCAGGCCGCGTCAAGCGCTTCGTCGAAAAACCGGAGCCGGAAGCCGTCAATGCCGACACGATCAATGCCGGCATCTATGTTCTGGAGCCGCGTGTTCTGGATTACATTCCCGAAGGCGAGCCGTTCATGTTCGAATACGACGTCTTTCCCAGGCTGCTTGAAGCCGGCGAAGCGTTTTACAGCTACACCTGGCGCGGCTACTGGCGCGATGTCGGCTCGGCGCCAAGTTACTGGCAAGCCAACATGGATGTGCTCGCCGGGCGCGTCAAGCTGTTAGACAAGCTGCCTGACGAACGCGGCGAGAAGTTTGACGCCTCAGTAGAAATTGACGCGCTGTCGGTGGTTGATCCATCCTGCACATTGAAGGCCGGCGTCGAGATCATCAACTCAGTGATCAGCCGCAACTGCTACATTGAAGAGTGTGCGCGCATAGAAAATTCAGTCATTCGCGGCGGTACACGCATCGGCCCGCAGGCGACGATCACCGGGGCCGTCGTCGGCAAGGGCTGCCACATCGGGCGCGTCGTCACGGTCGAAGGCCATGCCGTGCTCGGCGATAAATCGGTCGTCGCAGATTACAGCCAAATATAGGCGTCGGGGGCCGGGGGCCAGGGGTCAGGG
>JBBWZK010000377.1:0-21846 GCA_039648975.1 Blastocatellia bacterium | reverse complement strand
GAGGGTCGCCCCTACATGGATTTCATGTCAACGAACTTTGCAACTACCCTGGTTATCGCGTTCACTGTCTTTATCCCGAATGCAGCGCGGCTTATTCCCGGCGACCTGCGGTCAATGGCGCCGCGTCGCCGCGGCGCTATGCGGTTGCGCGATCAAGCGGCGGCCCGGTCGTGAAGAACTCTTCGTAAAAACGGCGGTTGTACTGATCGAGCAACTCTTCGACGCGTTCAAGGCTCGGCGAAGCGAAGACCAGTCCGGCGTGATATTTTTTCTGCAAGCGATAAACAATCTCCGGGTCGGTGTAGCCGGACAGGTCGGGAGACTCCTGCCGCGCCAGCGAAATCACCACGCCCGCATAGTCATCGCGATGCGGCGGCAGTTCATAAACGAAGTCTTCGCCGGCTATTTCGATGCGCGCCCACTCGGCCCACAGGTTCAGACCTGAAGACCCTTCGACGCATTCGGCGATGTTTGCGCCGCCGACGCGCGCGGCAATTTCGAGAAAGTAGAAGCGCCCGTCGTCGCGGCCCTTGATGAATTCGGCGTGCGTCACACCGCGCACCAGCCCCAATGCTTTGATGACGTCGCGGTTCAATAACTCAAGCGCCTGCGCATCGGCGGACTGATGCGGTATCTTGCGCGTCGAGAAGACGCCGCCCGCCGATACGTCCATCGGCGGGCGGCCATACTTATGCACGACGGCGAATTTCACTTCGCGCTCGAAGACGATGGAGTCGACGTGGTAGATGTCGCCGGGCACATAGTGTTCGAGAATATAATAAGACTGGCGGTCGCCCATCTCGTCGAGTAAAGGCCACAACTCGTCTGAGGTGTGAATCTTTTGGATGCCGATGGCGGCGGCTTCCGAGCGCGGCTTCAAGACCCAGGGCGACGGCACCCGCGCCATGTATTCGCGCAGGCGGTCATAATTCAGCACGTGGACGAACTCTGGCACAAGGATGCCGGAGTTGTGCGCCTTGACGCGCATGGCGAGCTTGTCGCGGAAGTAACGCGCAGTGGTTTCGCCCATGCCGGGCACGCGCAGGTGTTCGCGCAGCATCGCGGCGGTCTCCTGATCGAATTCATCCATCGGCACGATACGATGAATCTCGCGCGAGCGGGCGAGATAGCTGATGCCTTTGAGGACATCGTCGCGGCTGTGCTGGTTCGGCATGAAATAGATTTCGTCAATGGCATCGCGCGGCCAGTCGGCGTCTTTGAGTTTTTCCAGCGTGACAAGGATGACATGGCAGCCGTCGCGCTTGGCCTGGCGCAAAAAGGCTTCGCCTTTGAAGTAAGTGGCGATGCAGAGCATGTTGACCTGGCGTTGATCCGGCACGGTGCGCGCTCCTTTGCAGTAAGTTGATGCTGCGATTAGAACTCTGCTTGAGACGTGAGATTATACAGCCTGCAAGCGCGGCGAAGCGATAGCCGGGAAACGATTTGCGGTTTGCCGTCTCTGTAGGTTGGCTTACGAACTGCCTTTCGCGCGCCCCTCAGTGCGCAAGGCGCGAAAGTCTTTGACGGTCTTATATAGATCGGATTGCGATAGCGTGTAGGGCAGGCGGCAGCCTGTGGAGTGCGGCGACCGGTCGTCGCACTCCATAACCGCTCGGCCAAGGCGCGCTCCTTCGAGTGGCTGGAGAAAGTCTATGAAGACAAGGCTGAGTTGATCATCTAACCAGAGGCTCAGTTTTTACCATCGGGCGGGTTGAAGATTGCGTCATCAATGACGGTGTTCTGTTTGACCTCCGCGATCTTGCGGCCCCAGCTTCTGCCCGGCATTGACCATCGAATACCGAAGGGCAGCTTAACCCCATCGACTTCCTTATAATCTTCATAATCGGTCTGTGTCGGGAACGGGCCCAGGGCGGTTCTTGATTCTCTATAGCGGCGCAGCAGCAATCCAGTCTGCGCATCAAAGAAGAGTTTTTCAGATAGACCAGAGTGCGTGGTTGCGTTGATGATCAACGCCTCGCGGTCGCCAAGCGTTGTCCGGCCTTCAACCGCCATTTGCGAGTAGAGTTCTCTGATTCTCGTATTCCCATAAGACTGCGCATCGCGCACGAGTTCGGCTAACTGCTCGCTGCCGATCTGTGTGTCGCCCTTGCTGCTTCTCGCCCAGCCGTTCGTTCCGTTAAAGCCACTTCGGAAAACGATGTCCGGATAACTGGTCATCACCAGCAGCTTGTTGGGTGCTTGCTGATAGACTTCTTCAGGCACCAGCACGCCATCAGCGCCAACGCGCGAGCCTTTCAGAATTCGATTGGTAACTTTCATCAGCGCCGCTTTGCCGCCAATGGCTTGCTCATAGCGATCAAGCACTTGATCAACGCTCGGCAGCGCCGCTTCTGGTTTTGCGCCGGCTGGATTTTGCCAGAGGTTTTGTTCTAAGGCGACAACTGCCGCCGGCTTTGTTTGACCTCGATGGCATGTATAGCAAGTGATTGCATCTCGACCGGCAAAGCGTCCCTTGTTGAGATCAAAGACCATTTGCATCATCATTCGGGCAGTTTGCTTCGCCGCCTTTTCGTCTTTATCGAATGGATTGACATGACAGTAGTTGCAGCGCACGCCGAGCGAGCCGGTCATCAAAGCCATGATCGCTTGCAACTGCGACGCCGGCAGTCCTTTCAAAACCTGGATATTGCGATACGTCTGCTCGGTTGTTTTTTCCTGATCCTGTTGCGGTAATGATGAAGCAGCGACGGCATCGCTTCGATCAAGCAGACTGAAACCGCAGGCCGTGAGAAAAACGATAACCAGCATCAGACGGAATCTTTTTTTCATTGCTACTCTTCCTTCTCTTGCAAATTTCACCGGCAGCCCGCCCAGAGGGGCGGATCAACTTATCTTGTCGGCGCACAACTCTTGCCCTGGTTCGCGGTAGACGAGGTGTGTGACATCTCCATGATGGTTACGGATGAATTCAACCTCGCCATAATGCATCTTGATGAAGAAACGGCTTGCCGATTCGGGGAATAACTCGTCCTGCATATCTCTGATTTCGCTGATCAGTCTGGTCCCGACTTTTTTTATCGTGATCATCAAAGTCGCCGGGAGCTTATATTTTTCTAAGTGCTCGGCAGCGAATGCGTATTGCCCCACGTAGGCGTCATAGCCGCCCGTGTCAATGGCCGCCACTTCTTTCAGGCATTTCTCCAGCGTCGCGTAAGTGAAGTGGCGACAGAAGCCGAGCTTTTCATTGAGTGCCAGCATCGGGAGATTCAGGTGATGATTGAAGGCGCGAATGAATTGATAACCGTGCCGGCGCGCATAGGCAATCGCTCGCAGCTTCAACGCGATTGCTGCGCCTTGCCTTCGGTAGGCTCGGAGAACGCCTGTGAAACCGTGTGTGAGACCTCCCGCGACTTCGTCCGTCAGGCTCAAGCTGGTGAGCCCGATATAACGGTCGCCGTGCCTGGCGATGAAGCAAGCATCAAGTAGAAGACTGCGCTGCGAGAACCATCGCGCCACCGTATCGAGAGGTACGGGCGCGAAGGGCTGAGGGCCCGGCTCATCAGCCATCACCGAGTTGAGCAATTCGTGCAGTTTGTGCAGACTGTCGGGATCGCGCTCGCGCTCTTCGGCATAAGTCACAATAGAGATGCCTTGCGCCGCTACCTGCTCGGCGATCAACTTGAAAGGCGCAGCATCAAAGTTGGCGACCGGCAATCTTAAATCACCCACCACACTGCTTTCGACAAAGCCGTGCTCTTTGAGGAATTCCAATTCATCCGTCAGCCGTGCATAGTTGCGGTGCCAGACCGCCAGGGCGTTGACCTCTTGCAGGTCTTTCATCAACTGATTAAGCAACAAATCACCGACGCCGCTGCGCAGATGCTCAGGCGCGACGACTAAAAAGAGTCTGTACCTCGGCAGAAAGATCGTCTGCTCAATCGCGCCGTAACCCAGTATTTGTCCGCTCACGGCATGTTGGGCGACATAATGGCGGCGGATATAACGACGCTCGTCAAACTGCTTGCGATTGCGCAGCCAGCTATCATTGTCGCCGCGAAAATCGGGTTCAATGCCATAAGCGATTAAAGTCACCATCTCCCAGTCCGGCTCGGCAAACGGGCGTAGGCGTGCCTGAACCTGATCAGCGAAGGCTGCATGTCTGGAAGGACGATGTTGATTCAAGCTCTCTTTGAGCATGCCAATCGATCCTTGCTGCAACCGCCGCCTGGCAGAGAAGAGCCGTTTAGCCACCGTCGCGACCTGTATTTCAAGAAAGTCGCTGATATCGTTTTGCGAATAGCCGTCGATGTAAAACAGCGTCGTCACCAGGCGCTCGCTGTCAGGCAGCGCGCCGATTGCCACAAGCACCTTTTCAGCCAATTCCATCTTTTCGACGAGGGCTTGCGGATCAGGGCTGCTTGTCGCAACGCCCAATCCGGTTTCCAGCGGCAGAACCAGCAAGCGCTTGCCGCGCGTCAGACGATGGCACTGGCTGAAGACAATTTTCTTAAACCAGCCGGCGAATGCTTTGGGCTCTTTTAGTTGATCGAGCTTCTGCCAGGTCACGATGAACGCTTCCTGCGCCACATCTTCAGCCAGATAGTAATCCTTCAGAAAGGCGTAGGCGCAGGCAAAGGCCATATCCTGGAACCGAGCGACAATCTCGCCGAACGCCCTGTGCCGGTCGGCTAACTCAGCATGCGGATCAAGCACATTAGCAATAAGAATATCGATCTCCTGCAAAGCCGGAACTCCGATTCGTAGCCCTTCACTGACTAAGAGCCAGATTCTTGACGAAACATTACCTTTAGAGCGATTTTCAAATGCATTTGCCATGTAGCGCAAGCGGTTAGCTTGCGCCCGATACTGCGCAAGCTAACCGCTTGCGCTACATTCAATTGAAAACCGCTCTAAGCACCGAGATTCTATCTTGAATTGATTGCCGGATGAAAATGCACGAGGTTCAGATCTGGGAAGGCTTTCCGGGCCGGCGTGCTCAAACGCGCACGAAAAGAAGAAGGGGCAGAGGCTTTCACCAATGCCCACTGTCGATCCGATAATCAGCGCGGCGGGTGCTCGTCCAAGGTAACGCAGCCTAAGCGCCGCGCTTATTCTTTGGGCTTGGGCGGCGGCGGCGCAGTGACCGGCCCGGATGCGATGACATTAGCCGGCGTGGCGACTGGCTTACTGACTGGCGCGGCGACCGGCGCGGCGACGATGGCCGCCGCCTTTGCGGATTTCATCGCTTCGTAGTATTCCTGCACATAGTCTTTGATGGCTCCGTGTCCCCAACGCGAATAGTAATCGTAATTCTTCATCTCGCGGTAGACTGTGTCGAAGTCCCAGCCGTAATTGTTATAGCGATAAACCGCGCCGATCAAGCCTGTGCGATGGCGGCCACCGATGCAATGAACATAAAAAGGCCAGTTCGATGTATCCTTCGCCAGGTCGATGAACGTTGCAACCTGCTCGCTGGCCGGCTTGTGCGTATCGCTCATCCTTATGTTGACGTACTTCATGCCTGCCGCCTCGGCATTCGCCTTTTCATAACTGGTTGGGTCGTCGCGCAGGTCAACGATGGTCTTGATACCAAGCGCGGCGAGCGCCTGGTAATCACCCGAGTCGGGCTGCGCGCCTCTATAAAAGTGCTCGTCCATCTGCCCGAAGTTCTTGATCGTGATATGCGGAAAAGCAGATGGTGCGGTGATTTTTGGCAGGCCACCGTGCGTTGCTGATTCGCTTGATGTAGATGAACTGTTCGCTGATGATTCGCTCGATGCCGTTACGGTCTGGTTTGCGGGATTACTGGCTGGCGGCCCTGATGGTTTGAATAAGCCGAATACCAGGATCATCAGCAATCCGATGATCGCCGCCGCTTCCAGATGGAAGTGCGGCATCTTTTTCAAGCGCGTTATTTGCTCTCTCATCCGCTTTCTCATCGCAAACCTCCCGAATTTGATTTCCACGCGCGACTGCTTTCGCGTCGTTCCCGGTGAACTCAAACAAGTCAATCGCTCAGTGAAGAAGCTACTCAACGACTGTTTCTAAGACCTTTTTGGCTACGCACTGATATTTATTTCAATCTTTGTGCCATAGAGCGCAGTGGTTGGCGCGGCGAATTGCAAGGCGCGGGCGAATGGATTAGGATTGCAGCCAGCGAGGAGACTGTCTTGAGAAAGATCGTCGAGTGCATCCCGAATTTCAGCGAAGGTCGCAACGCGCAGGTGATTGACGAGATCGTCGCGGCCATCCAGTCTGTGGCGGGCACGGTGCTGCTCGACCGCGAATCGGATGCCGATCATAATCGTTCGGTCATCACCTTTGTCGCGCCGCCCGAGGCAGCCGTTGACGCCGCCATCGCCGGGGCGCGCAAAGCCGCCGAGTTGATTAATTTGAACAAACACACCGGCGAGCATCCGCGCATGGGCGCCACCGATGTCATCCCCTTCGTGCCCATCAGCGGCGTGACCATGGACGATTGCGCGGCGCTCGCGCGCCGGTGCGGCGAACGAATGTGGCGTGAGCTACAAATTCCGGTCTATCTCTACGAGAAAGCGGCGACGCGCGCCGAACGCGAAAACCTCGCCAGCCTGCGCAAAGGCCAGTTTGAAGGCATCCGCGACGAGATCGCCGCGAAAGAGAGTCGCCTGCCCGATTTTGGCGACGCGCGCGTTCACCCGACCGCCGGCATCACCGCCGTCGGCGCGCGCCCGCCGCTGATCGCTTACAACGTCAATCTCGGCACAGACAATATCGAGATCGCCAATAAGATCGCCCGCGCCGTGCGCCACCTGTCGGGCGGCTTGCGTTACGTCAAGGCGCTGGGGTTTGAATTGAAAGATCGGCATCTCGCGCAGGTGTCTATGAACATGGTCAACTACGAAGGCACGCCGCTGTTTCGCGCCTTCGAGATGATCAAGCGCGAAGCCGAACGCTATGGCGTGCCGGTCGTCAGTTCGGAGATCGTCGGACTGGTGCCGCAGGCGGCGCTCAACCATTCGAGTGATTTTTATCTGCAACTGGAAAACTTCAGCGCCAACCAGATACTGGAAAACCGGCTGGCGGCGGCGCTGGAAGAAGCGTCCCAGACGGCGCTGCCGTCAAAGACCAAAACCCCATCGCAGGAAGTCGAGATTCATCCGGTCGTCGAAGGCATCGCGGGCACCGAGCTAGGATCAAGGAAAATTCAAGTCGCCGCGCTGAAGCTGTCAAACTCCGTCGGCGTGTTTCCTGATCTGGTCGCCGCCGCCACTCCGACTCCGGGCGGCGGCAGCGTCGCCGCGGCCACAGGCATGATGGCGGCCTCGCTCGGCCAGATGGTCTGCAATCTGACGATTGGCAAGCCAAAATACACTGGTCGCAAACTGCGCCTGCAAATCGTTCGCACAGAGCTTACGGACCTGGGCGCGCAACTGCGCGAATTGATCGCTGAAGACGCGGATAGCTTTGAAAGCGTGTTGAAAGCCTATCGCTTACCGAAAGAGACCGACGAGCAGAAAGCGGCGCGCGCGGCGCGCATTCAATCGGCAACGCTGGTGGCGATCAACGTACCGATGCGAACGGCGGCACAGTCGCTTCAGGTATTGAAGCTGCTGCGCGAGCTTGCAGACATAGGCAATCCGAACGCGCTGTCGGATGCGGCGGTCGGCGCGCAACTGGCGCACGCCGCCATCAAAAGCGCATCTTACAACGTGCAGGTCAATCTCAGCTCGCTTGCCGATCAAAAGGCCGCCATACGCTGCGGCGCTGAGATGGCGCGCTTGCTGACCGAAGCGAAGACCCTTGCCGACGAGATGGACGCGAAAGCGAATAGTTAGTGATGCGTGGTGCGTGATACGTGATGCGTGAATGAATCGCATCGAGTCAATCAAGGGGGATGTCATTTTCACGTCATCACGCACCACGTATCACGTATCACTTCGACTATGGCAACTCACTATAAAGACATTCAGTTCGCCATAAAAGATCGTGTAGCGCGCATTACGCTGGCGCGTCCGCCCTTGAACGTCATCACGATGGCCATGGCCAAAGAGATCGGCGATGCGGTAAATCGCGTCGCTGTGATGACAGAGGTGTGCGCTATTGTCTTTGCGGCGCAGCCCGGCACGCGCACGTTTTCTGCCGGCGTTTCCATCGAAGAACACCGGCCAGAGACGGTCTACCAGATGCTCGAAGCGTTTCACGATATCTTTCGCACGCTGAACATGGCGTCGCGGCCCGTGGTCGCGCTGATCAGCGGCGCGGCGCTTGGCGGCGGTTGCGAACTGGCCGCCTTTGCCGACATCGTCATCGCCACGCAATCGGCGCGCTTTGGCCAGCCGGAGATCAAGCTGGGCGTCTTCCCGCCGCTCGCCGCGGTCGTGCTGCCGCGCGTCGTCGGCGACAAGAAGGCGCGCGAGATGATCCTGACTGGCGAGTTGTTGACTGCCGAACAGGCGCAGGCGCATGGTCTGGTAAATTACGTTGTCGCCGACAGCGAGTTGGAGGCGAAGGGCGAGGAGATTCTGAACGCGCTGCGGCAGTTGAGCGCCCCTGTGCTCACCATGACACGGCGCGCCATCATCGCCGGCGCGTGGCAGGGATTTGATGAAGCGCTCAAACGCACCGAAGACATTTATCTCAATCAACTGATGCAGCTCAAAGACGCGGTCGAAGGCATCGAAGCCTTCATCGCCAAGCGCCCGCCGCGCTGGAAACATAAATAGGAATGTGATGCGTGGTGCGTGAATCAATGCACGGTGGGATAACCAACAGCCGGCATTATTCTCCGTATCACGCATCACGCACCACGCATCACGCATTATGCCGATTCCATTACCACTTGAGATCACTAAGACCGGCGCGCGACAACTGACCGTGCGCTGGGATGACGGCCACGTCAGCGTCTATCCGATTAAATATCTGCGCGCCGAATGTACCTGCGCCATGTGCATCAACGAGTTGACGGGCGCGCGCACGCTCAATCCGGCGACGGTCGCCGAAGATATTACAATCATCGATGCGCAGCACGTCGGGCGTTACGGCGTGCGTTTCAAGTTCAGCGATCAACACGGTGAAGGCATCTACACCTGGGAGCGGCTGCGCGCCATCTGCCCGTGCGCTGTCTGTCGTAACCAACAGGCAGGCGGTTGAGCCGGTCATCTTTTTGGCAATCCCAGTGGATTGAAGATGGCGTTTATGTTCGCTTGATTCTTGTTAGTCAGATACTGTGATCCTTCGGCGAAGCCGTCAGGTTGTGCTTCGCTGCAAACCTCAACGATTGGTGAAAGGAATCTTATGAAGCTACGCTTGCGCCTCGTGGTGATTGCTTTGGTTGCGGTGCTCGCCGCACCGCTTGTCGGGCTGGCGAGTGACGTTAAGAAGAAGCAGGAAGCCGTCTCGTCAATTGAAAAGCATCGCGCTGAACTGACCGCCTTGAGCGATCAAATCTGGGCCTATGCCGAAACGGCGCTACGCGAAACGCGCTCGTCAAAGGCGCTCGCCGATTACGCTGAACAGCAGGGCTTTGAGGTCAAGCGCGGCGTCGCCGGTTTGCCGACCGCCTTTGTCGCCAGTTATGGGCAGGGCCAGCCCATCATCGGCATACTCGGCGAATTCGATGCGCTGCCCGGCATCTCGCAAAAAGCGCAGCCGGTGAAAGAGTCGCTCGAAGCGGGCGCGGCGGGGCACGGCTGCGGCCACAACCTGTTCGGCGCGGCCTCGCTCGGCGCGGCCACCGCCATCAAAGAGTTGATCGCCGCAGGCAAGCTCAAAGGCACGATTCGCTTTTACGGCACGCCTGCCGAAGAAGCGGTCGGCGGCAAAGTCTACATGGCGCGCGATGGCTTGTTCAACGACCTGGATGTCTGCCTTGCCTGGCATCCCGATGATCACACGCACGCCGACACGCAAAGCTCGCAGGCCATCGTCACCTTCGTCGTCGAGTTCAAAGGCAAAGCGGCGCATGCTGCCGCCGATCCTTGGAATGGGCGCAGCGCACTGGCCGGGCTGGAATTCTTTACGACCGGCTTGAACCGCATGCGCGAATTCGTGCGGCCTTCGGTGCGCATGCACTACACGGTCGTGAAAGGCGGCGATGTGCCGAACGTCGTGCCGGAGTACGCCAAGGTGCTGGTCTGGCTGAGGGATTCGAAGCGCACAGGCATTGAGGAGTTGCTGGCGCGTGCAAGAAAGATTGCCGAAGGCGCAGCGCTGATGGCCGAGGTCGAATCGAAGTTGACCGTTGAAGGCGGCGATTACGAGATGCTCGTCAATATGACGGGCGCGAAATTGATTCAAGCGAATTTCGAGTGGCTTGGGCCAATCAAATACACCGCCGAAGAGCAGGAGTTCGCCCGCGCCATTCAGCGCGCCAGCGGCGTCGAGCCGAAAGGCTTGAACGGCGACATTCAACCCTTCGAGGAGCCGAGGCCCGACCCGCCCGGCGGCTCGACCGACGTGGCCGACGTGAGTTGGATCGTGCCGACCTTGCACCTGTCGGTGACGACGGCTCCCGATGGCGCGCCCTGGCATGCCTGGCCTGTGGTCGCCTGCGGCGGCATGAGCATCGGCCACAAAGGACTGGCGCAGGCGGCCAAAGCGCTGGCGACGACGATGATCGATCTCTTCGAGGACAAAGACGCGGTCGCAAGGATTCAAGCCGAGTTCAAAGAGAAGACCAAAGGCCAGGTCTACAAGCCCTACATCCCCGACGGCCCGCCGCCGCTGCCGAAGGATTAAAGGGAGAATCAAGGCTCGTAAGAACGCTGAAGATTTTGGGCCACTCGCATTAGAGTTTACCCTCTTCTAAGTTTTCGGGTGGCTCAATGCCCAAGTACTCTTTATAGATCCGCTCTTTGTATTCTTTACCTATTTCATTCACTGCATCAATAAAAGCTTGGTACGTACCTAAGCCTCCGATCTTTTCCCAGAACTCATCACCGATAAGGACAACCGGGTCATCTCGCATATCAAACCAACGTGCAGGAAATCTCCATGCGTAAGCATCCTTCCGTCCATATGGATTGTAGGGAAGGGCATAGTATGCACTATCGATCTGTGGTGGGTCCATACTGTGTAGCTTGAAGATTTTCTCTTTACTAACTTTGGTTTGATCGCTATTGGGAAGCGGCGCTTTAAGCTCAAAAGCATACTTTCGATTATCCGAATTGCGGGCTTCTGCATAAACGTCGCATACCACCTGCACAGGTATGTTCTTGCCCCCACCTTCCAAAATATATTGTAGCTCTCCAGCCCAATCAGGACGTATCCGGGCACCACCTTCTGGATGTTCTAGATGGTTGAGCACCTCTGAAATTCGCCGCAAACGTTCCTTTTTTACCGTCCCATGAATGATGTGGCCAGCAGTTCCATAGCCTAGTCCTTCATTAGCGGCAACCACTGCTAATTTTTCCCAGACATTTCCAAAACGGGTCACAAATCTTCTCTCGAAGTGCGATCCCTTAAAGATTTCATCAGGCACAAGTGCCGCGTAAAGGGGTCTCTTGGCCTTGTTCTCTTCTTTAATAAATGGATCTTGAATAAGAACTTTTTCCATCACTCTATCCATCATCCCTTTGATGACGGATTGGATGGCTACCTTCATTTTCTTGTTTGCAGGCACGGTAAACTTTTCCTCTGCTGATGAATTCTTACTTCGGTCTCCAAATCAGGATTTCTTCAAAGAAATCACCGGCCCGCCGGCCTGTCCTGCGGTTGACATGTCGTTCGAGCTTTTCTTCGATTCGATAGCCAATCTGAGGAGCGAGGTCTCTGTATAGCTCATTCTTATCATGAACGATGATGACCACAACGCCATCCTGTCTTAATTGTTTTCGCAGATTGGCAAAGACCTCGCCGATTTGCTGAATGTACTTCGCTTTCGCCTGTTTTGAACTGCCGTTTGCGGCGGCTCCGATTTCCTGGTCGCTCTTGAGAGGCAATCCTAAGAGTTCATAAGCGTAGCGGTGTTGCTCGTGATAATCGATCAAACCTACATAAGGCGGTGATGTAATCACTGCGTCTATTTTTGGAAAAGAAACCTCACGCGCATTCCCATGCAGGATTGTGATGTTGGCATTTGTCCTTAACTGCGCAAACTCCTTAATCCGACGCAGCGTATCCAAACTGTATCGGCTGAGGAACTGAAGCGCGTCATCGGTCGGTCGGCAAACTCGACTGTGCTTGTAGCATTGGTAAGGGGTCGTTTGGGGAGTCTTTGGAAAATCCAAATCGAAATGTGTAGTCAACCGTGATGAACGGGCCGAACGGGAAAGAATGATCTTCAACACGTCCTGGTAACGATAGGCTGAGATCAGCGAGCGATAGTAAAGCAATTCTCGCAATGCCTGTGGAGCAAACCACTGCTTAAGATATTCATTATCCGTGTTCAAGTCGTCTAATTGCTTACGAAAAAGCGGACTGGTGTTTAATTGAACTTGCTCAAGGATATCTAAAATCTCTCGTTCTAAAACCTCCAAGTTGTACTTATCAGTTTTCACTTTCATCAGCAGGCAGTTGAACGCAGAGATATCACAAGCGACCGAATCAATCCTAAGCGCATTGGCCTCAACTAAGGTAGTTCCAGAACCACCGAAAGGATCGCAAACCACTTTTGGTTGATATTTTCTTAAGAAAATTTCGGCAAGCTGGGGAACAAACTTACCCAGGTATGGATGCAATCGGTGAACATGCTTCGTTCGGATATGCTCTGGCAAATCTCGCTCTTGCCAATTGAGATTCAGTGTTGCTAGAGCCGTAGAAGGATTCACCGATGTGAAATCAGTAAATGGGGATGATTCATACGCTGGGTTATAGGACATAGGGCACGATAAATTTGACAACGATCAAATGATGTAGAACTCAGCCATGCCAGAACCATTAATGGCTCGCGTCTCATTGTATAGAAATTATATCGAGTGGCCAATCAAATCCGTTTGTTTACAGACAACTTTTGACAGAATCGCACGCCTCAGGCTATAGTTCGATTTCAAGATGAACACGCGCGTTCTGGTACTCAACGCATCGTTTGAGCCGATCAACGTTTGCACCGTGCGTCGCGCCGTCGTCCTCATTTTGAAAGGCGTGGCGCACGCCGAAGAGTGCTCGTCGCACCACTGGCTGCATTCGTCACGCTTTTCGATGCCGACGCCTTCCGTCATTCGTCTCGTCGAATACATTCACATCCCCTTTGAGCGCAAGAGCCTGTCGCGCAAAAATATTCTCCTGCGCGATCACAACACCTGCCAGTATTGCGGCAAAGTTTTGTCGCCGACCGAACTGACGCTCGATCACGTCATCCCGCGCTCGCGCGGCGGCGATTCGAGTTGGGATAATCTGGTTGCCTGCTGCCGCGCCTGCAACAATCGCAAAGGTGATCATCGGCTCGATGATGTCGCCATGCGCCTGCTCAAGCGCCCGCAAGCTTACAACCTGCACGTCAACCGGCAGATCATTCGCTATCTGGGGCGCGCCGACGAGTCCTGGCGCAAATACCTGTTTTACTGATCTTGGATTTTAGATTTTGGATTTTGGATTGGCAGAATCCGAATGTAAATCAAAATCAAAAATCCAAAATCCGCAATCGTCTTGACGGTTGTAAACGAACCCTTCATCAGGCTTGCACTCAGCGCAAGGCTGGTCGGCCTGAGACGCGTGCGCCAAACGACTGTAAGCGAGGAAACCCACTGCGCCGGTAATTGACTGACTCAGCGATGAACCCACTACTACAGGCCGTCTACGAAGTTCAGGAAGCCACGTTGATGACCACACGCGCCTTTCGCCGCGCCATCAGCAAGCCATACTACTTCCGCGAAATCATCACGCAGATGGATAGCGTCGGCGTTGGCTCGCTGCTGATCATCACCTTGACTGGCGGTTTCACTGGCGGCATCCTGGCGCTCAACACCGCGCCGACGCTGAAGACCTTCGGCGCTACAGGCGTCACCGGCCAACTGGTGATGACCTCGCTGGTGCGCGAGATGGCGCCGGTGCTCGCCTCGCTGATGACTGCCGGACGGGTCGGCTCGGCCATCGCCGCCGAGCTTGGCTCGATGGTCGTCAGCGAGCAGGTCGACGCGATGCGGGCGCTCGGCACCGACCCGGTCAAGAAACTCGTCTGGCCGCGCATTCTGGCGCTGCTGTTGATGACCCCGGCGCTGACGCTGGTGGCCGACATCGTCGGCGCGTTCGGCGGCTATCTGGTGGCGACCTCGCTGATGCACATCTCCAGCACGGTCTACATCTCGTCGGCCAAAAACGCGCTCACTTACAACGACATCGTCGGCGGCCTGGTCAAGCCGATGGTCTTCGGCCTGATCATCGCCATCGTCAGTTGTCGCGCCGGACTACGAACCTACGGCGGCACGGTCGGCGTCGGACGCTCGACGACACAGGCGGTTGTCTTGTCTGATATTCTGATTCTGGCGGCAGACTTCTTCATTCAAAAACTCTTGCAGGTGTTTGCCTGATTCGCTTAATTCATGATGGAACACAGCAACGGCGCTATCGAATTTCAGAACGTCAAGATGGCTTATGACGAGCGCGTCATCCTCAACGATGTCAGCTTCGTCGTCAATCCCGGCGAAACCAAGATCGTCATGGGCGGGTCGGGCACCGGCAAGTCAACGATTCTGAAACTCGTGCTCGGATTGATCAAACCTCTGGAAGGGCGCATCCTGATTGATGGTGAACAGGTCGAAGACCTCAACGAGCAAGAGATGACAAGTGTGCGCAAGAAGATCGGCATGGTCTTTCAGGACGGTGCGCTGTTTGATTCGCTCACGGTTTACGAAAACGTCGGCTATCGCTTGTTCGAGCAGGGCGTGCCTGAGTCGGAGATTGAAGAAGCCGTGCGCCGCATGTTGCGTTTCGTGAATCTTGAGCACACGATGGAGATGATGCCGTCGGAGTTGTCGGGCGGCATGCGCCGCCGTGTCGGCATCGCGCGCGCCCTGGTCGGCAATCCCAAGTTGATTCTATTTGACGAACCGACCGCCGGGCTTGATCCCATCACGGCGCGAACCATACTGGAACTGGCGATGAAGCTGCGCGACCTGGAAGGCGTCAGCTCGATTTTCGTGACGCACAGGCTCGAAGACATCAAACTGTTGTCGTCGAACTACGCGACCATCAACGAAGACGGCGAGGTCGAGTTCAAGAGCGAAGACAACCGTTTTTGCCTCGTCAACACCAAGTTCATCATGCTCAAAGAGGGCAAGATCATCTTCAGCGGCACGGACGAAGAACTGACGTTGAGTGATGATCCTTACGTTCGCGACTTCTTCCGAGAGTTTTGAATCAGGGGCCGGGCGATGGGTGTCGGGTGTTAAGTGTCAGGTGTCAGGCAAACCAGAGTTCCAGGTTTGCGTTCTAATACCCAACACCCGATACCCATCACCCGACACCCAACGGAGTTGTTATGGCGAGAAAGAGAACCACCGTTTCGGAACTGCGCGTCGGCTTGCTGGCGATTGGCGCGATTGTCATTCTGATCATCTTCATTTTGAGCGTCACCGGCGACATCTCGCTGTTCAAGCGGCGGCTGACCTACACGACGCGCTTCAACGCCGCCGAAGGCTTGAAGGCCGGCGACGAGGTGCGCCTGGCGGGCAAGCTCATCGGCAAAGTCGAGAACGTCGATTTCGGCGCGGTGCCGCAGACGAAAAACGATAAGCCCATCGTGGTCGTGATGAGTCTGGATGCAGACCAGGTGAAAGATCGCATCCGCGACGATTCGCAGGCGGTGCTGGCGCAGCAGGGCTTCCTCGGCGACCGTGTGATTGATATCACGCCCGGCACGCGCGACCATGCGCCGATTCCGCCCGGCGGCGAGATTCCGAGCGCCGATAATGCCGGCCTTGCCGCCGTCTTTCAGGGCGCCAACGACATCCTGACGCAGTTCAACAACGTCGGCAAACAGCTTCAGGAACTGATGGACAGCATCAACAAGGGACAGGGCACGGTCGGCAAGCTTTTGCACGACGATGCACTTTACGTCAACTTGAACCGCACGGTCGTCGAGTTCCAGGATGTCGTCAACCGCATGGCGAAAGGCGAAGGCACGATTGCCAAGCTGCTCAACGATCCGAAGCTCTATGAAGATGTGCGCGGCGTCACCACCAGCGTGCAGGGCATGGTGGCCGACGTGCGCGCCGGCAAAGGCACGCTCGGCAAACTCGTCACCGACGAGCAACTCTACCGCCAGGCGAACGACATGCTGGCGAAGCTTAACACGACCACCGACAAGCTGGATCGCATCACCGCCGACATTGAAGCCGGGCGCGGCACGATTGGCAAACTGTTAAAGGATGAAACGCTACATAACGACCTTTCGGCGACGGTGGCGTCTTTGAAGAACATCAGCTCAGGGCTTGAGAAAGGCGAAGGCGCGGCGGGCAAGCTGCTGCACGACGACAAGCTCTACAACAACCTCAACCAGACATCGGCAGAACTGGTGAAGATGCTCTACGATTTCCGGCAGAATCCCAAGAAATATCTAAGCATTAAGGTGAGCTTGTTCTAATCTCAAAGCGCCGCGCCGGTCGGCATCCAACCGGCGCGGCAGCGTAAGCCGGATTACTTTCAGCCAGACGGTCTTCAAGCGCCGCCATTTTCATCCCGGCTGAAATGAACCAAGCCCATCCGTCATATACCAAAGAGGCCTGTTCAAAATATGGAGTGTGGCGGCAAGCGTTCATTCGCCCCGACCGCAGTCAACTGCTTTCTCAATGTTTTCCTCAGTCCGTAAGGCTGAGGTTGCCCCGTCCAACTCGGACGACAGGTTAATGGCAATCTGACTTTAAGCAAAGCCTGAAAGGAGAAATCAACATGTGTATGCGTAACCCTATCCAATGTATCATTCCACCCTATATCAACGACCAGTTGGTCAACTCGCCGGACCCTGACACACGGTCACGGGCCATCGCCGACATTCGCGCCTCCTCAACGATGCGGGCGACACGAGTCGCCGCACAGGCGGTGCCGACACTGATGGCGGCGATGGCTCCGAACAAAAAGAAGCACCGGCTCGTCTATGATGCGCGCAAGGGCATTCAGTTGCCGGGCAAACTCATTCGTTCAGAGGGGCAGGCCAAACTGGCGGACGCCGCCGCCAATGAGGCGTATGATTACGCCGGAAATACCTACGATTTTTATTCTGAAATCTTTGAGCGAAACTCGCTGGACGACAACGGCATGACGCTGATTTCGAGTGTACACGTTGACACAGTCAACGAGGTCGGTGATCTCGTGCCAATGAACAATGCGTTCTGGAATGGCGAGCAGATGGCCTACGGCGATGGCGATGGGGTGGTTTTCCAGCGCTTTACTCGATCACTCGATGTGGTCGGACATGAATTAACCCACGGCGTCCAGTCGTTCACCAGCAACCTCACCTACTTCGCCCAATCGGGCGCGCTCAACGAGCATTTCGCTGATGTTTTTGGTATTCTAGTACGTCAGTGGAAGAACGGTGAGACGGTGGCGAAAGCCAATTGGGTGATCGGCGCCGAAGTGCTCAAGCTGAGGCCGACCCGGCGCGGCATTCGAGACATGGAGAATCCCGGCACGGCCTTTGTCAATGACCCGGATATGGGGACTGATCCGCAGCCCGCGCATATGTCCAAGCTCTATACAGGGCCGCGAGATCGACAGGGCGTTCATATTAACTCGGGCATTCCGAATCGCGCCTTCGTGCTGACGGCAAAGGCGCTGGGCGGCAAAGCCTGGGAGACCGCCGGGCGCATCTGGTACGACACGCTGTTGCAACTGACCAGCACCAGCCAGATCCGTGATTGTGCGAAGCTGACGGTCCAGGTAGCCACCAGTCACGGAGCAGCCGCAAAGAAAGCGGTGAAGGCGGCCTGGAAAAAAGTGGGGATCACCGTCTAGCTGGCGCATCCCCGATGAAGGGGAAGCCATGATTGTACGGTTTATGCAAAGTGGTGGGTACGCCGGCCTGCTTAAAGGATGTGAGATCGACACAAAGACTCTGCCGCCGGAGAAGGCCAAAGAGCTTGAAAAGCTGGTTAAGGCGAGCGGGATTTCCGCTTCGGGCGCGTTCCTCTCGAATTCAAGCCGAGACCTCTTCGAATACGAGATCACGATCAAAGACGGCGGCTCGGAAATCTCGGCGACCTATGATGACGAGAGCCTGCCGCAACCTGCCAAACCATTGATCGGCTACTTGAAAAAATGTGCGACGCCAAAATCACCGAACCAGTGATGTCGCCTGACGCACATCTTGACCGGGCCGCCGCTTGAATCCAAAGGGCTCAAAGCCACAGAGCCTATGGATAAGCAACCGGCGGCTCCGGTCTAACCCCGTGTTACATCTCAACCACCAGCAGGTTCGAGCGCAGGCCGTTGCTGATGATGCGTATGCGGTTCGGCCCGGTCTTCAAATTCAAATCGGCGGCCTGACCGCTGATGGAGACTTTCTTGGGCGACACGCTGGCAAACCCTGATAGCGGTGTAATGATCGTCCCATTCACTTCGATCTGTGGCTGATCGCCGAACTTCTTGCCCTTGGCGCTAAACATCCCCTGTTTGTAACTCGCCGTTGATAGTCGCGGCCCGCCGGCATCGCCGCCGCTGAAGTCCGTCGACATCGCTTTGCTCTTGTTGCCTTGCGTGTCGATCAACGTCACGCGCACCTGCGTCACCGCCGGCTGGCTGCCCATCTGCTGCACGGAGAAGTTGAAGAACTGCGAGGTCGGCACGCCGAAATCAACCGCGAAGGGCGCGGTCTGGCCGAGGACATGGCCCTTGGCGTCCAACATATCCAACTGCGCCTGCACGACGTCGCCGTCCATATCGTTGAGCGTGCCGCTCAAGGTCAGCACGTCGCCATTCAAATCGCCCGCCACAGACTTGAGCGCCGGCTGCGTATTGCCTATGGGCTTGATCCAGTAACCGAAAGCATCAAGCGCTTCAAGGTCTTTCAAGGTAATCGTCTCGCGCCGTCCGGCGGGGATCGTCGGGTCGAGCACGCCGAGGCGCATCTCGCCGGCTATGGCGTCGTCGTGCCAGTGGCTCGCCTGCCGCTCGTCGCCGCCCGTGCCGTCGGGCTTGCCGGTTGACAGCGCATAGGAATCGCCGCCGCCGAAGAAATACTGCGCGCCGCCCGAAGAGAGAATGCGGTCAACGGTCGAGAAGCTGCTTAAAGATGCGCCCGGCCCGACGCGGAATAGATCCCAGATCGATAGCGCCAGCGGCCCATCGGGGTTCAACTCTAACTGCCCGACGTAAGAGATGAAGCCGAGAACGTGGCCGATCTCGTGACAGGCGACGGCGTCAAAGTCTGCTTTGTCCGCGTCAATGCCGTTGCTCGGATCGAAGTCGTAAGCGATACGCGAATCGAAGCCGATGGCCGGCGCTGGCCCCCACGCGCTCGACTCATGGTCAGGGTCGGCGACCTGATCAATGAAGCCCCAGACGCGGAACATCGCCGACGGCGCGACGATGGCCTGTGTGTCTCCCTGGTCGGTCGGCACGATGATGTCTGGTAAGTTGAGATACAAATCATTCTTCTTTTTCGTGTTGGCAATATCGAGCAGCCGCCCGTGCAATGCCGGATAGATCGGCTCGGCGAATAACAGTTGTGGAACCGTGAAGCCGACGACTCCCTTGGGAAACGGCTGGTCAAAAAAGGTCGGCCCGAAGTCTACGTCGATGACGACCGTGATCGGCGTTTGAATGAGCGATTCCCACATGGCCGCCGCTTTCAGGAATGCCGCTTTCGCCGTCGGGTTGCTTTCGAGCTGCTCGGTGGCGCGCAGGATGATCGTCAGGCCGTTCGTCTGATTGATCTGCGGCGACGAGATGACGTGCAACTGGCGCGCATCGCGCGGCGCAGCAAGCTGTTGCGCTTCGTCGCGGCTGGCATCGTGGCAGCCCAGCCCCCGGCTATCTTGATAGAGGGCGCAGGCTTGATTGAAACCGGGCGCGGCCATAATCGTCGGCATGGTCGGCGCAGCGTGAGCGCGCGCGCCGCCTGTGTAAAGCGGCATACAAAACGCGGCGACGAGAAACAAGACCGCAAGAGATCGCAGGCTCGATTGATGAAAAAGACGTTTCAACACGATTCACCTCCGCGCACATAGGAATGGACAAGACGAATCACTACAGACAGAGTTATCGTTGCGCATGAGCAGCGAGCGATGAGCGAGACCATTTCGCAGGGGCAGCCGTGCCAGTTGCAGACGCTGGCAGCAAGCACACTTCGCTACAAGAATAGCCAAAAACACTCGAAAAACAAGACTTTTCTTCGCTTGAGAGGCGCAGCCTTGATGAGCATTTGGTGAGGCGTTTGTGAATTCGTTAAGAAAACACACCCGGTCGGGGAAGACTAAACATTCTGCGGATTAAAAGCGTTGCGGCTCACTCTTTCATTGAATCCCGTGCAGCACTCTCTGCGCTCTCGCCGCTTTCCCGCATTACCTGTTTTTCCAGTCAATGCGGCCATCGAAGATGAGGTCGTCGCCGAGCCGCTGTGTCGCAAAGCTCGAAAAGGTCAGCGCGTCGGCGAGCCGCCGTATGCCGAGATTGCCGATGGCCTCCGTGCCGCTGCCGATGAGCTTGGGGGCGATGGCGACGACGAGACGGTCAACCAGTTTTTGCGCCAGCAGCGACGTGATGATGGCCGCACCGCCTTCGACTAAAACCGAATCGATGCCGCGCCCCGTAAGTTCGCCAAGCAGCCAGGCGAGATCGACCCGCGACGAATCTGCGAGAGTAGGCAATATCACAATCTGTGCGCCGAGCTGTTCGATCTCTTGTCGGCGGTTGCCGTCGGCCATCTCTGTCGTGGCGATGAGCGTATGACGCGCGGCCTCGCCCGCCAGCACGCGCGCCGTCAAAGGCGTGCGCAAGCGGCTGTCGACGATGACGCGCAGCGGGTCGCGTCCGCTGGCGAGCCGGACGTTCAATTGCGGATTGTCTGCGAGCAGCGTGCCGATGCCGACCAGTATGGCGTCGTGCTCGGCGCGCAGTTGATGCGCCAGACGGAGCGAATCGGGGCCGCTGATCCATTGCGAATCGCCGGTCGCCGTCGCGATGCGCCCGTCGAGCGTCTGCGCATACTTCACGGTCACGAACGGCAAATGCGACGGCTTCGATTGCTTTTCATCTTGCGTCATGGCTGGCATGCAGTTTACTCGGCGAATAGGCGCGAAGCCAGCGGCCCGCCGCCATAGCAGATTGCGAAGGCATGTAGGGGCGGGCGTCCCTGCCCGCCCCAGACCGCGCCTGTGTACACTGGGGCGACCACAGAGGGTCGCCCCTACATGCCATTGCAATTTGATCCAAGTCAAAGGACAGATTTGATGAATGCCACCCTATGCGGATTGAAACACGGCGAGTGCGGAAGGCGGCGGCCTGCGGCTAAGATGAAGCAGCATGATTGTCGAACTAGTCAAGGAATTTCGCTTCGAGTCGGCGCACCGATTGCCCAACGTGCCGGCAGGGCACAAGTGCGCGCGGCTGCACGGGCATTCGTTCGTCTGCGAAGTGACGGTGCGCGGCGAAGTCAACCCGCAAACCGGCTGGTTCATTGATTACGGCGACATCGCCGAAGCCTACGAGCCGCTACGCCTGCAACTGGATCATTACTACCTCAACGAGATTGACGGGCTTGAGAATGCCACGAGCGAGAACCTGGCGCGCTGGATATGGGAAAGACTCGAAGGGCGCTTGCCGGGACTCTACCGCATCACCATACGCGAAACCTGCACCACGCGCTGCGATTATTATGGGGAATAGGGGACAGGATTCAGGATTCGGTTTGCCTTGAGTGCCAATCGCTCCACGTTGAATCAGAGGGAATGATTAAAGCTACGGAGCAACCCTGAATCCTGAATTCTGCCTACATCACTTGCGAGACGACAGGCTCAAGGTCGTCGGGCGGCA
>JBBWZK010000372.1:0-13137 GCA_039648975.1 Blastocatellia bacterium | reverse complement strand
CAAAGGGCTTGGTTATATTCGGTCGAGCCGACGCTCCGAGAGTCCGCCTCTTCGATGGGCGTTTCAAAGAGGTGTCAGGTGTTCAGTCGTAGGGCACACAACTGAACACCTGGCATCCGCTATCTCGCTTCAGCCTTCATTCGGACAATTCATTATCGACAATCAATGCCGATTCCGGTTTTCCAGGAATGCCGCGCAGTGCCGCGCCCAGACGCGCTCCGGTTGCTCGATAAGCATCGGCGGTGAGCGCTTCACTGCGGGTGATGATGGTGCGCAGCTTTAATGTGAATTTAGCGCGGATGCTTGCGTCAAGGCGCAAGAGATCGTTGAGCAGATCATTGCGCAAGAAAGCCGTCGTCACATCGCATTGTTGAAACAGCCGCAAAGCGCTTTCGCCTGTGAGTCCGCCCGCTGATTGCGTCACGACAGCGCCGCCGTGCCACCACGCCGGATAGATCAAACCGAGAAGCAGGTCGGGGGCTGCCCAATCATCACTGCACCACAGCGTATCGCCATCGCGAATGTCTTGATGGTTCAGCGTCTCGAATGCCGCGAGCTGTTCGAGCATTGCGGCATGGCTGTGAATAACGCGGCGCAGGCCGCCGTCGAGATCAGTCTTTACATAGAAGATAAAGGCCGGCGCGTTGGCTTCGGTGGCCACCGGCGTGAACTCTGAAGAGGCGAGAAATATGTCGCGCCAGAAGCTGCGCGCCGCGCCTTCGTAGTGGATGGCGGCGCGCGAATCGCCTGCGACAAAGAGCGTGTGGGTCGAGGTGGCTTGATGGACGATTGCCGCGTGATCGTCTCTTGTCTCATACGGCGCAACCAGAGCTTTTGCGCCGCTGTCATTGATTGCCCATTCAACGTCGCTCAATGCGAGCGCCGGCGACAGCGAGACGACCGCCGCGCCGCGCTTGAGCGCGCCAAGCTCGGCGACGACCAGGGCCGCCGATTGATCGAGAATCACGGCGACCGCATCGCCTTCATTGATGCCACATTCTTTGAGCGTCGAAGCAAACTTGTCCGACAGATAATCCAGCCCACCGAAGGTAAAGCAGTTCTCCGCCAGCCGCTTCACGTCGAGCAGCGCCACGCGCGTCACGCGGTCGGTGTGCCGGCGGCAGATGGCTTCCGCAAGATTGAATCGTTCTGAATGCAATGGGCTGAAATGATCTGGGAGCGCGGGCGTCTCGCCCGCCAGTCTTTCGTATACAAAACCTTACGGGCAAGACGCCGGCGCTCCCAGGCATCGAATAATTAATCGCCACTGGTGCGGGCAGCCTTTACCGGCTCGGCGATGCTGTCTATAACCAGACGGGCGATGCGCTCGCGATGATGCGTTGCATCGCCGAACATCAACTCGGACGCTTTGGCGCGTTTGTAGTAAAAGTGGATTGGCTCGTCCCAGGTAAAGCCGATGCCGCCGTGTACCTGTATGCCGAGATTGCCGACCTCGCGATACGCGTCGCTGGCATACGTCTTTGCCACAGAAACGGCTACCGCAGCCTGTTTCGCGTCGTTCCCCATCAGCCAGGCGGCATAATAAACCGCCGAGCGCGCGCTTTCCGTGAGCAGCAGGATGTTGGCGCAATGATGTTGAATCGCCTGGAACTGGCCGATGGGCTTGCCGAATTGCTTGCGCGTCTTGGCGTATT
Source organism: Blastocatellia bacterium (assembly GCA_039648975.1). Classification (GTDB taxonomy): domain Bacteria; phylum Acidobacteriota; class Blastocatellia; order UBA7656; family UBA7656; genus DATENM01. The sequence goes on along the minus strand of JBBWZK010000372.1, from coordinate 11,482 downwards.
CAATCGTCGCGTCGAGCATCCACTGCATGCCGCCGACCATCTCCGCCGCCAGCGCAATTGTCGCCACATCGAGCGCATGTTCAAGTGCCGCGCCCGCCGCTTCGCCGCGCGCCAGTATGTCAGCCGCCGCCACCTCAACATCGTTGTAAGTAACTTCATAAAGATGGCGCGTCGCGTCTATCGAAGGCATCGGCTTGATCGTCAAGCCGGGCGCACGACTTTCAACCACCGCAAGCACAATCTCCGAGCCGGCGCGCGCCACTGTGACGATGGTATCGACTGCGTCGGCGTCCGCGACAAACAGTTTCGTGCCGTTCAGCGTCAACCCGTTTGCGCCGGGCACGGCGGTCAACTGCACGGCATCAACGTTCCAGTCGCCGCTCGCTTCCAGCAGCGCGACGGTAGCTTTTGCTTCGCCTTCGCAAATCGTTTTGAGGTATTGATTACGCTGCGCCTCATTGCCGGCTTTGGCGATCAGCGAACCGGCGAGCGGCACGCTCGAAAGAAATGCGCCCGGCGCTAGCGCCCGGCCCATCTCTTCAAAAGCGACGGCCATCTCGACGTAGCTCAATCCCAGGCCGCCGTCCGCTTCATCAAAGATCAACCCTGTCCAGCCTTGCTCGACGAGCTTTTGCCACAGCGCCTCAGAATACGGCTCGCCGTTTTCGATCATCGCGCGCACCGCTTCGGGCGGGCATTCCTGCGCGAACAACTCGCGCGCCGACGACTTGAATAGCTGCTGCGTTTCGTTCAAATCAAAATCCATATGGTCTCCTTAAGACGTGGTGCGTGATGCGTGACCGGAAGGATTACAAGTAACAACGGGTTATTGAATTCCTCAATCACACACTCTTCTTGTTGATCACGCACCACGCATCACGCATCACGTTCAGTAGCTTTTCGGCAAGCCGAGCACGAAGTGGCCGATGATGTTGCGTTGAATCTCGCTGGTGCCGGCTTCAATCGTGTTGCCGCGCGCCCGCAGGTAGCCGTGCGCCCATTCGCCGTGATCAATCGTATGCGGGCTTGCGGCGGTGAGCTGGCCGTAAGGGCCGAGCATCTCCATCGCCACCTGCTGCATGCGCTGGTTCATCTCGCTCCAGAAGATTTTCTGTATCGAGCCTTCGGGGCCGGGCACGCCGGACTTGATCATGCGCGTCAGCGTGCGCATCTGATTCAAGCGAAAAACCTCGATCTCGGTGTAAATCTGCGCCAGCTTCTGGCGAATCAACGGGTCTTGGCTTGCAGGCCGACCGTTGCGCGGAATCTCTTTCGACAGCGCCATCAGTCGCTCGATCTGGCGCTTGAAGGTGATCTGCAAGCTTGCGCCGAGCGTGCCGCGCTCGAACATCAAGGTGGCGATGGCGATGTTCCAGCCGCCGTTGATCTGGCCGACGACATTCTCAACCGGCACGCGCACGTCACGGAACGACACTTCGTTGAACTCTGAGTCGCCAGTCATCTGCCTGAGCGGGCGCACCGACACGCCCGGCGCATGCATGTCGATCAGCATGTAGGTCAAGCCTTTGTGCTTGGCGGCGTCCGGATCTGTGCGCACGACGGCAAAGCAGCGGTCGGCGAAATGCCCGTAGCTCGTCCAGGTCTTCTGGCCGTTAACGATAAAGTGATCTCCATCACGCACGGCTTCGGTGCGCAGCTACGCCAGGTCGCTGCCGGCGTTCGGTTCGGAATAACCCTGACACCAGATTTCATCGGCGCTCAGAATGTTGGCCAGATAACGCTGCTTCTGCGCTTCGTTGCCGTAGGCGATCAGCGTCGGGCCGAGTAGCGATAGCCCCAGCACGTTGATGAGCGGCGGCGCGCTGGCGCGGGCCATCTCTTCGATGAAGATGGTCTGCTCGACGAGCGTCGCGCCGCGCCCGCCGTAAGCTTTCGGCCAGTGAATGCCGACCCAGCCGGCTTCATACATGCGCTTTTGCCACGAACGCAAAAAGTCGAAGCGGTCGCGCGAATCTTCGCTGCGCCCGTGTTCGTCTTCCCAACCGGCGGGCGCGTTACTGGCAAGCCAGGCGCGGAATTCGTCGCGGAACTGCTGCTCTTGCGGAGTTAGATTCAAGTCCATTCGGTTTCCTCACATGCGTTGGTGAATTAGCCAATTGCGGTCGCCTATTATATCGCGAGCGGTGCCATTCATCGAACCCTATTTGCGCCGTTCCGTCCTTTCGCGTTTAGCATCGCCGCGCGTTGTATGATAGATTGAGCAAACGCAGCAATCATGCTTGATATAAGGAGAGAAGAGATTGATGGGACGCTACCGAGTCTACATTTTGTTTATCGCGATGGCGATGCTTGCCGCCTGCGCCAACCCTGCGCTGGACAACCGGAACACGCAATCGGCCAATTCATCGCCGAGCATCTCGAATAGCAATACCGCACAGGCGGACAATCCGCTGCTGAAAGAAGTCAACGCTGGCAACCTCGAAGGCGTGCGGCAGATGATACAGGATGGCGCGAATGTCAACTCGACGAATGAATCCGGCGTGACGCCTTTGATGAATGCTTCGGGCATGGGCTACAAAGAGATTGTCCAGTTGCTGCTCGATAAAGGCGCGAACGTCAACGCGCGGACGTCGGGCAATTATACGGCGCTGATGCAAGCGGCGCTCGTCGGCCAAACCGAGATCGTCAAGATACTGCTCGCCGCCGGAGCCGACCCGACCGTGAAAGATGTCGGCGGCAAAACCGCACAGACTTATGCAGAAGGTGGCAAGCACAAAGAGATCGTCGACCTGCTCAAGAACAAAAAGTAAGCTTCGGTCATTCGCCGGCGGTCAGCCGCACCGCGCCGGTTGTCAGCCGGGCAGCGAATGCTGAATAATACTTGCGGCAAGCCGGCGTCGTGCCACCGGCGTTTATCGCTTTATCCATCGGAGGAATTAATGAAACGCGTTCTCACCTTGTTGATGATGGCGGCCTTTGTCTGCGCAGATATTTATGCACAGATACCGCCCCCGCAAACCCAGAATCAGACACCCGCCAAAAAAGACGAAGACTGCGGCTGCGAAGTGAAACTCCCCGAAGGCCGCGCCGCCATCGTCAACGGTGTCAAAGTTCCCATTCAAGAAATTGACGAGCCGATTAAGAGTAAGATTCAGGAACTGCAAGAGCAGATTATTGAATCGCGCAAGAACGAAGTCGACCTGCTGATCAATGCACGCCTGCTCGACATCGAAGCCAAGAAACGCGGCATCTCTGCGGAAAAGATCCTGCAAACTGACGTGGAAAGCAAAGTCGTCGCGCCAACCGATGTCGACGCGCAGAGGTTTTACGATCAAAACCGGGCCCAACTGCAAGGCGAGTTCAGCGAACTAAAGCCGCAAATTCTCGCTTACCTGCGCAGTGAACGGATGCGCGTGCATGCCAAGCGCCTGGCCGACCAGTTGCGCACCACGGCGCAGGTGAAGATTCTTGCGCCGGCGACGCCGCCGGAAAAAGAAGCCGACCGCGCGCGCGTCCTGGCGACCCTGAACGGCGAGCCGATTACTTCGGGCGATGTTGAAGACGCGCTCGCGCCCTACATCTTCACGGTGCAGGAGCAGATTTACGAACTGCGCAAGCAATCGCTCGACGCTCGCATCAACGACATTCTGCTCGATCAGGAAGCCAAAAAACGCAGCACCACAGCGCAGGACTTGTATCGTCAGGAAGTCGGTGCGAAGACCAAGCCGCCCACAGATGAAGATGCAGAGAAGTTTTATAACGAGAACAAAGCGAACCTGAAGGGCGCCTATGAAGAGATGAAGGTGCAGATTCTGCAATACCTGCAAAGCAAGTCTTACGAAAAAGCCGAAAACGATTTTGCGGCGGCGTTGCGCAAGACGGCGACCATGGAGACTTACCTGCGCCCGCCCGAGGCGCCCGTCGTGAAGATCGCCATTGACGATCAGCCGATGAAGGGTAATCCGAACGCGCCGGTCACCATCGTCGAGTTCACCGATTATCAATGTCCGAGCTGCGGTCACACGCAGCCCATCATTGAAGAGGTCATCAAAGAATACGGCGACCGTGTGCGGCTGGTAGCGCGCGATTTTCCTTTAGACATGCACAAGAACGCCGAAAAGGCCGCCGAAGCGGCAGAGGCGGCGCGCGAGCAGGGCAAGTACTGGGAATACACGGCGATTCTGTTCAAGAATCAGGAAGCGCTTGAGGTGCCGAAGCTGAAAGAGTATGCGACACAGATTGGCCTTGACCGCGCCAAATTCGATCAGGCGCTCGATTCCGGCAAGTTTTACGACAAGGTAGCGCGCGACTTGCGCGAAGGCGAAAAGCTCGGCGTCAACGCGACGCCGACGATCTTCGTCAATGGCAAGCGCCTGCGCGACAAAACCCCCGAAGTCATGAAAGCCGCCATCGACGCGGCGTTGAAGGCAACGGCGAGCAAGTAGAGGCTAGAGGCTAGGGACTAGGGGCTAGGGGCTAGAGATTAGGGAACAGCAAACAACCAGCAGATAGCCATTAGCAAAATAGAGAGGGCAGCAAGTGTGAGGCGATCCTCACCACTTGCTGCCCTCTCTTAACTAGCCCCTAGTCCCTAGCCTCTAGCCCCTGCTGTTCAACTCTGCGGCGGCGGATTTAACTGGGCGCGCAGGTCTTTCACCTGCTGGGTGATGGCGGCTGCATCAGCGGCATTGGGAATCTTCTTCAGGTAGAGATCATAATACTGGATGGCTTCCTGCAATTGTCCCTTGCCCTGATAAACCGCTGCCAGAACTTTGTAGAGGTCGGGTATCTCGGTGGTTTCCTGAAGCGAGCGCTTTAGATATTCCAACGCGGCATCAAGCTTTTGTTGTTTATAATACGCCGTGCCTAAGTGGAAGTTGATGACCGAATTTTCAGGTTCGACTTGCAGGCCGGTTTGGAAAAAATAGACTGAGCGGTCGAGATTCTTCAAAGGCGTCTCATACGAATAAGCCTTGCCCAGCAAATCATACAGGGATGCCTTCGATGCGACAGACGGGTTCAGAGTGAAAGCGAGATTACACAAGGCAATGGCGCGATCCACATGGGCGCGGTCGGCGTGCGCGCGATCAAAAGTGTATTCGGTTTCGTAACGCAACAGATGCGCCGCCGCCAGATTGTTGACGACGATGACATTGTCCGAGCGCATCTCCATGAACTTTTCCAGTTCTTCTATCGCCTTGTCCATCATCTGCCGGTCGATATATTTGTGGCCGAGCACGTAATGCGCCATCGCCTGATCGTCGGCGACTTCGGCGCTGTGCGTCCACAAGACCAAATCGTCTTTCCATGAGAAGTTCTGCGCGAAGGTCTTGGTCGTCAGCAGCAAGGTCAGAACCGTAACGACAAACGCCCGCACGGTGATGCGGCTGCCGGGCTTAAACTGCTTTTCAATCGGGATGAATGCCAGCCCCGCTGCTGCCAGCAGGATGATCGCGAGGATGAGAATCGTCTGCGTCGTCGGCGAGTTGTCGAGGTCTATGCCGCGCTCAACAATGATGCGCGCCAGCGGCCACGTCAACAGCAGCGTAATCGCCATGACGAAGGCCGCACGCGCTGCCAGAAGATTGGCCCGTTTCCCTATAGGGATGCGCACCAGTGCCATGGCCGCCAGCAATGAAAAGCCGACCGACGAGATATAAACATAACGCTCTTGCACCAGGAAGTCTGTGCCGAACGCTCCCAGATTCAGCACCGGCAATAGATTGATCGCAAACCACAGGATGCCAAAGCGCGCCAGGCGCGAGCCTCGAAGTTGCCATAAGCCGAACGCCAGCGCCGCGACGCCAAGCAAGGGCAAAATGAAACGCAGGCTCAGGGGGCTTTCAACCATTGGTGTGCTGTGAAAGATCGACAGGTTCACCGGCCAGAAAAGCAGCCCGATGTATTTGCAGATGACCAGCGGAATCGTCAGCAATACCTGATGCAGCGGGTACGAGACAAAGCTAGGATCGTTGAATATAAAGCCAAGCGCGTTATATCGCATGGCGAAATAGGTGGAGGCCATCATCAGAAACAATGCCGGAAACAAGAGCGCCGCGCGCAGCCGCTCGGCCAGCTTGCGATCTTGATTGATGATGAATAGTTCATAAGCCCCGATGAAAATCGGCAGCGCCACTGCCGGCTCTTTGGAGAAGGCCGCGAGGAGAAAAAGAAAGAGTGAGCCGGCCAGATAATTCTTGTTGCCTTCGTCGCGATAGCGCATGTATAGATAGAACGATGGCAGCAGAAAGAGCGCCAGAAACAGATCGGTGACGCCGCTGATCCAGGCGACCGATTCGACGCGCAGCGGATGCAGGGCAAACAGCAGCGTCGCAATGGTCGCGAGCTTGGTGTCGCCGCTCAGGCGCTTGAAGATGAGAAAGACGAAGTAAACCGCCAGCACGTGCATCAGCACGTTGATGAGATGCCAGCCTGCCGCCCAGGTGCCGAACAGAAACCAGCCGATCATCAAGTAGACGGTGAACAGCGGGCGATAATATGGTGTGGTCGGCCCGGCCTCTTTGTTCGGGTCTTTGTCCTGCCCGATGCGCCAGAACCAGACCTCTTTGGTGAGCGCCGTCGGCAGATTGGCAAAGCTGCGAATCGCGTCGTTGCGGAGAATCTGCGTGGTATCGTCGTAAGCGAACTTGTTGCCCAGGGTATTGGCAAAGGCCAGAAAAGTGATTGCCAGGATGAGACCGAGAATCCATTTATGCGAGAGCTTGAATTGCTGCTGCTGCGCCGCCTGCGGGCGCGCCTTCTCTGGACTTGCTTGGTGATGTGTGCGTTTCTTTCTACTCATCAAAAAACCTGTACACAAATGGTGACTTATAGAATTGAACAGGGCGGCTAGCGCTGTTTAATCGAAGCAAAAATGCTATCGCGGCGGCTTTGCTCATGTCAACGCAGCACGCCGCGCGCGCAGCGCGAGGGAAGGAGAGACGCGGAGACACGGCGACACGGCGACGCGGTGAAAGAAAAACATCGAATCCTGTCGTTGCGTTCTGGTGTTTCCCTTTTTCCCTGTTTCCCCTCGCCGCGTCGCCGTGTCGCCGTGTCTCCGCGTCTCTCCTTCCGCGTCGCCGCGTCGCTTTCCTCTCAGCGTACCCAGCGGTCGACCACCCAGCCGGTCTGCATGGCGCGCTCGCCCTCGATGATGCGCACTTTAGTTTTGCCTGCCGCCATCTCCAACACTTGCGCTTTGGTGTTGTTGGCGACCTGTATGACGCGGCCTGAACGGATGAGATCATCCACCTTGGCGTTTTCTTTTGCCGCCACCGCGCCGAGCAGTTCCGGCAGTCCCTGTTCATCAATGGCCACGAAGACAGACTCCTGGCCTTCGATGAACAAGACGGCTTCCGTGCCGGTGCTGATGGCGCTGCGCCGCTGCTCCGGCGCTGGTCTGGCTGGTGGCGGCTGATTGCGATTCAGGCGCGTCACCAGCGCAAGGATGAGAGCAAGGGCGATCAGGACCGTTCCGGCGATGACCGCGTAACGCACCCATCGCCTGGCCCTCGCGTTGTTGGTCACGCCGGCTGCGGTCGCCGTCAGCGATTCGCGACCGGCGGCGCGCAATTGGCGATGCGCTTGCACGCGGTTCGCCAACGTCAGGCCGAAGACGGCGATGAAGCCGAGCCATGTCATCCAAGTGCCAATCCATCTTGGCGTGGTGTTTTGAAAACGCACGTCGATGGTATGCACGCCTGCCGGCACATCGACGACTTGAATGCCGTCGGCGTCGCTCGCCAGCGGCACGCGCACGCCGTCGACGCGTGCCGTCCAGCCGGGGAAGTTGTAAGTTTTCAGGCGCACACGGCTCGGCTGTTCGAGTTGTACGCGAATCTCGCGGCGTTGCGGCATCCAGGCGACGATGTTGCTTGTGCCGCCTGGCGGGTCGATCAACACCAGCGGCGTGTCGGGCAACTGCTCAGGGCGTGTCGCGTCTTGCGGCGTCATGCTCGATTCGACATAGTTTTTGGGCGGCACGAAGCCGCCGTTCTTGAGCGCCGTGCCGATGACACCGCTATAACTCACCCACAGATTCAAAGCGACGACCAGGCCAAACGCCACGCGCAACGCCCAGAGCCGGCGCGGCGAAAATCCTTCGCCACGGCGCAAACGCTCGATGCCCGCGCCCGCCAGCAACGCGCCGAACATTGTGCCGACGGCCAGCCAGCGAAACGGCGGCACGGTCAACTCGATCTTCGGCAGCCAGCGCCCTATGTCATAAGAAAACGCCGTCGTCATAAATAAGCTCGCAGCGCCAACCATCAGCCACAGGCTGATCTGCAAGCGCCGCGCTTCAGTTGTGGTATTAGTTGTAGCAGCGGTTACAGAGTCAGCCGCCAGGCCGCTCGGTCGCGGCGACAGGCGGTAGATCAGCCAGACGATGATCAGCAGCACGGCATTCAATTTGAGGGAGTAAATGATGGCCACGTTGAACGGATCAAGATTCGGCACCGGCTGAATGTAAGCGTGGTGATAAGGGTAAATCTCCTGCGTATACTCGTAAACCAGTTTCATTTCGAGGGCCGCCGGCAGCCAGTAGATGGCGCTGATCGCCAGGCCGATGCTCATGCCGATGGCGATGCGCGCGACAATCCGCCAGTCCTTCGCCCGCAGCGCCCAGACGACCGCATAAAATGCCAGCGCGTAAGAAAACATCAGGCCCACAGGAAAGTGCGTCACCAGGTGCAGGCCGTAACATAGGCCAAGCCCCGCGTAGTGGCGCAAAGCGCCTTCGCTGCCTGCCTTGTATGCGAAATAAAAGATCAGCGGCATGAAAATGAAGCCGAAGATTTCCGGCAGCGCGCCGCGCCAGTAAAGATCGATCAGGTGATAAGGCAGCAGCATATAGACGAGAGCTGCCCCTACGCTTGCCGTGCGCGAGAAGAACGCGCGCGCCAGAAAATACATGGCCAGCCCCGCCCCTGTCATCATCAACGCCATCAGCACGAACAGCGTCGTGTGCCAATTATCGAAGAAGGTATTGACCAGCGTCGTTGTGTAATAAAAACCGGGCGGATAAAAATTCATGACGGCGATGCCGTAGCTGTTGTTGGCGTTGGCGAACCAGCGCGGGTAAAGCACCCCTGAGCGCATGCCCGCCTGGAACTGATCCATGTAGAAGAAGTGGTTCGTCAGATCGTGCGTCAAAATCGGCACGTATTCTTGCTTGCCGCCGATGAGCATCGTTTGTGTGAAAAAATACGGCGCGACGACAACGGCACTGAGCGCCAGCGCGGCCAACAGCCCAAGGGCGAAATATAATTTCATCGGCCTTGATGCCGGCAGCGCGCCGCCATTCATCTCATCGTTGCTTTTGCGAGCCTCTGACATGCATTGATCCTTGTTTATGAATCGAGCGAACCTCTCAGGGTATCTCGTAAATCGAGAAGTTGTCGAACGAAGATCGGTAATAGAGACTCAACCGGCTGGTATCGACCAGCTTCTGCATATCGCCCATCAATAATACATAGCGCGCGCCCAGCGTCTTCAACCCAGGGTTGGTCGGCGACATCTTGACAATGAGCGTGCCTTCCTGCGGATTGCTGAATTTCACCTCCTGATCATCATCCGTATAGTCGAAAGAGATTTCTGCATAGCGGTTATAAGCGTATTCATATTTTCCATCGGGGTCGAACGTCCGCCAGATGTTGAGTTGCGGCGGCCATTGGACGCCGGTCATCGCTCTGCCGCCGAGGATGGCGATTAGCTGACCTACATGAATACTGCCATAAGCAATCCAGAAGGGCCGCTCGCTTGAATGCTGGTTGATCCGTGTGATCTCTTTCGACAGTTCAGAGTTGTAAATGTGATCGAGATTGGTGGCCAGCGGATTGATCAGCCATGTCGTGGCGAGTTGCAGCGCCAGTATGATGATCGCGAAGTGACGCAGTCTGCCGGCCAGCAGAAGATAAGCGATCATGCCCATAAAAAACGCCATCAGCAGGCCGAACGGCGGCGTCGGAAAATCGCCTGTCAGGCGCAGCAGATAGAGGCTATGGACGATGCACAGGAAGACGACGCCGGCGCTGACAAGCCCAGGCATCCAGCCGTGCAGGCGACTCGCCGGAACTTGATCCGTTTTGCGCAAGATGGCCAGCGCGTAAAGGCTCAGGATGATCGATGCCAGGCCGATGGTCAGGTCGGCGCGGTTGCCTGGAACGAAGCGCAGGAGTGTAACCTTGGCGACAAATGCCGGCACGCCGACCAGCAGAAAGACGATCATTGCGGCGATGAAAATCACCAGCGACCAGCCGACGACGCCGAGGCCGCGCCGCAGTTTTTTCGACAGCGGCAACGCCAAAAAAACCGCCGGAAAGAAGTAATAAAAAGATGCCGATTCGCTTTCGTTCTTCAGCCCGGCAACCGCCGTGTTGCAGGTCATGACGTTATAGATGCCGCGCAACAGCAGCGCAAAAGACTCATCGCCGCCCATAGACAATCGCTGGCCGGGATAAACCGTGCTCGCCGTCAGTTTGATCGCCGGAAGACAGGTGACGAGCCAGGCCAGCGTCAGACCTGCCGCCAGCGCCACGGCCAGCCCGAAGACCAGAAGCCGAAAGCCCAACAGAGGTTTCAGCGTTTGATGCAAGCGGTCGCGGATGAACAGCGCCGCGAATAAAATGAGAAAGAAATAGGCCAGCGGCACTTGCCACGGCGGATACATGCACATCACGAAACCGGGCAGGCTCAACCCCAGCAGGAGGGCGCAGCCCATCAGTGTCCGGCGGCGCGTTGAGCGGCATAGATGATACGTCGCCAGGCAAGCCGAGGCCGCAAAGAAGGTCGCGTAGGCAGGCCACTGTGACCAGAGGATGACGTAAGCTGAACTACCAAACAAGACTGCGCCCAGAGCGGCCAGCTTCCAATCGCCATGGAAGACGATTTCCAGTAAGAGGAAGAGCACGGTAAAACAAGCCAGCGGTTGAAACCACCAGTACCAGGCGAGGCCGCGCTGCGCGCCCAACAGGAAATATCCCCATGTGGCAGGCCTTGCCAATGTCGCTACATGCCAGACCGGCGTATGCCGTTCGATCAGCATGTTCTGGCCGTTGCCGAAGCTTTGATTGATGACCGGAAAACGCGGCTGCTGCGAGAACTGGCTGAGCGCGTAAGGGGTGGCGATGAAGGCTTCGTCCCAGCGAAAGTAGCGAGCGTTGGCCAGCAACAAGGTTTGCAAACCGTTTGCGCTGACCTTTGATAGTTCGTGCTCGTGTTCCGGCGACAGCCCGAAGAGGTAGCCTGTATAAGGCTTCTCAGGCATCCAGCCGCCGGCGCTGAGAGCGGTTGACGAGCCGTGTATGCCAAAGGCGACCAGCAGGAAGAAAAGCAACCAGACGCCTGTAAGCAGCCGCGCTCGCGGACTGGCTTGCTTGACGAAGCGTTTAACTTGTTGGACGACTGGCGATTGGATGGCAAGTTTTGAATCTACCACTGTAGCTTTAACCAGGCTTTCTCAAAAGATAAAACAGCATCCAGAGAAGGCGCATTGATAAAGATGAGACCGGCGACTCCG
>JBBWZK010000155.1:0-21820 GCA_039648975.1 Blastocatellia bacterium | reverse complement strand
GCCGTCAGGCGACCGTTCAGGCTGTCGCCGCGCGGATTGACATCGAAGGTGACGGTGAGCGTTCGTTTGACCTTGCTCGTCGGTGATTCAGGAATTGTAATCGTAAATACCCAGCGGCCTTGAAAGCTTTTCCCCGCCGCGCTGGCCGGCACGCCCGCAAGCAGAAGCACCAGCGCAACTGCCGCTACGCCTTTCGATAATGAATGAAGTTTGCCAGACATCAATTGCTTCCTCCTGCTTTGCGGCTGCCTCTGAAAGAAAAGACCCACGTATCATAGCCGGTCGGACGCCCGGCATCTGCTTGATCGAAGAAGACCGTCATCGTGCCCTTGACGCTATCATCGGATAAAAACTGGCCGCGCATGATGACTGAGCCGCAAGGCCCGTCCGTATTCGGGCACCACAACTGAAAGGCGGTGCTGAAGCGATTGCCCATGACGCGCCAAGAGCCTAGCGGGCGGACGTTCACGCCAACGTCTTCGCGCAATACAAAGCCGCTGCGCAATTCACCCTGTTGTTCAAAAAACATATCGCGGTCGGGAAAGCCGAGCGAGTTGCCCAGGCGCGAGGCAAGTTCGCCGTTGATCGGCGACGACGTGATGATCCACTCGCCGGCGAGCGTGCGCTCGCTCTGCGCGCCGGCTGGCGGCGCGGCGGCGCTGACCAGGAAAAAGGCGATGCATAAGACGACCCATTTTAACTTCATGCGATTAACCCTCAGTGAACGAGATGGATGGAATTATAAGCCATCCGCTCAAAAGAATCTAATGCGGCCAGATGCTCATGGCACTTTCATTGTGTTTGAGATAACATGGCCAGTCATGAGGACAAACCGGCAAGGCCGATTCGCAAGCTGGCGGGCGCTGTGCGCCGCGCTTGTCTTGCTGTTTGGCGCTATCAGTGCGCCGGTTGCGCTTGCCAGCCGCTCATCAGATGATGTCTGCACGATGGCCTGCTGCGTCGAAGAAGGCCATTGCTGCTGCAAGCCGCGCCGCGCCTTTGTTGAAGGGCAAACGCCCGACGGCAAGCCGCGCATCGCCGCAAACGAGATCGCCGTCCCTTGCCCTGAAGACTGCGCCGCGCCGTCAACTTCTTCACCTTCATTCCCGCGCCAGGCGCTTCGTCCGGCTGACCATCGACTAGTTGGGATTGCTTTATCCTTGATGCATTTGCCGCTGATCGCCGGGCCGTCGCTTGCGGTTGCAAACGACGCCACCGCGCCGCGCGCTCCTCCTGTACGTCTCGCTCATCTCGCCAATTGATCTGGAAAAGCTCGCGCCGCAGTCGTTGACGCTCGCGCCGCGATGAATCTTTCCGCGCGTGCTATACCGGCTCGCCATGGCTAACTTGCCGCAATCGGCAAGCGCGTCGGTCGCACCGCCATGCCTGCGCACGCAGGAACGAACCATTGGCGGCGCGACCAGCAAATGCAGATAAGGAACTAAGCAATGAGCGACACGATCAAAGCAAACTGTTTGCGAGTGAGGCAGGCATTACATATCAGGCTGCGGCGCGCCACGATGATGTTTCTCTGGCTCGCGCTGGTCAGCGCGATAGCTTCGGCGCAGCAGCGAATCAATGGCCTGGTTCTGGATAAGCAGACGCAACAACCGCTGGCAAACGCGACGATCAAGATAGCCAGCCTGCCGCCTGCTACAGCGCGCGTGCTGGCTGCCGATGCGGAAGGGAGATTCGCGCTTGCCGGACTCAGTCCGGGCAGCTACCGCGTCAGCGCCTCGGCGGAAAAATTCTACACGGAAGAAATCGTCGTGACGCTTGCGCCACGCGCCGCTGAACAGATCAACTTCGAGCTTTCGCCGCTCGCTTCCCTGAAAGAACAAATCGTCGTGCAAGCGGAAACCCGTTTGTTGAATGAAACGGAGGCGGCGACGGCGACTACGCTGCACCGCGAACAAATCAACCTGCTCCCCGCCGCGCGGCGCACACAGTTGACTGACATCATTACGCCGTTCGTCGCCAGCGCCGTCGCCAGTCACGACAACTTCGTCCACCTGCGCGGCAATGAGCTTTCGCTCAACACCTTCGTCAACGGCGTCTCCTTCTTCGACAACCCGCATCAACTCTTCACGCCCGGCCTGCCGCCGGAGATCATCCAATCTGTAAACATCATTACAGGCGGCTTCCCGGCGGAGTTCGGCAATCGCTTCGGCGGCATCCTCGACATCGTGACGCGCACGGGCTTTGACGCAGACAATCACGGCAGCTTCACGCTGGGCGCGGGCAATTACCTGCGCGATAACCTGGCCCTCGATTACGGCGGCCACAGCGAACAGTTCGGCTATTTTCTTTTCGCCGAAGGCTTCCAGAGCGACCGTTATCTGAACACGCCGGAAGCGCGTCACTTTCATGATCGCGGCAAAGGTTCGCGTTTTTCAGGGCAATTGGATTATCGACCCGGCCCGCATGATTTTTTCAAGTTGCTCCTTACTGGCAGCGGCGCTAACTTCGAGTTGCCGAACGCGACGGAAGATGAGGAACGCGGGCGCGACTTCTTCCAGCGCAATCGCGAGCAGACGGCGGTGCTCTCGTGGGAGCATGCTTTCTCCGGCTCTGCCGCCATCAATACGTCGCTGTACGAGCGGCTGGCAAGCGCACGGCTGCTGCCGACCACCGACCCGCTTTCCATTCAAGCCGGTGGCTTGCGCAATGATTTGACTGCCGGTGTGAAAAGCGATTACTCACTCTATGTTGGCGCGCATCACGCCATCAAAGCGGGCGTTGATTTGATGCTGCTACGGCTGCGCGAAGACTTTTCATTCGACCCGCGCACCGGTGAGATCGACATCGCGCCGTTTGCTTTTCGTGGACGCAAGACCGGCGGGCAGGCCAGCCTGTATGTTCAAGACCAGTTCAGGCCGTTCAGAAATTTCACCGCTAATCTCGGCGTCCGTTACGATCAATACAGCCTTGTCAGCAGCGGCCACGCCTTCAGCCCGCGCCTCAACCTCGCCTATGCGCTCGACGGCGGCCACACGGTTTTGCATTTCGCCTACAACCGCTTCTTCGCGCCGCCGCCGATTGAAGACCTGCTGTTGTCGGCAGCGCTTGGACTGGAAGGTCAGCCGCCGCGCATATCGCGCAGTCATCACGTCGAGGCAGGCGTCAGCCGTGCCGTTGCCGATCATCTGGTGGTGCGCTTGACCGGCTACTGGCGCACGGACAAAAACTCGTTTGAGACAACAGAGCTTGGGAATGTCAGAATCTACGCGCCGACGACGTTCGCGCGCGGCAAGGCGTATGGTTTGGAATTTTCGGCGCAACTCGCAGAGATCAAGCGGCTGGGATTATCCGGTTATTTGAGTTACACAGCGCAGCGGGTGTTTCAGATCGGGCCGGTATCGGGCGGCTTTACGGATGAAGCGGTTGAGCCGGGCGAGCGCGGCACGCCGGCCTTCGATCAGATTCATACGGGCGTTGCGGGACTGACGTGGCGCGAGCGCCGCAGCGGTTTCTGGGCGAGCACGGCACTAGAGTACGGCAGCGGCACGCCGGCTTCGCTGCACAACGAGGCCGACGAAGAAACCCGCGTGCGCTTGCCCGAACATCTCACGGCGAATTTCTATTTCGGCATCGATCTCTTGCGCAAAGAGCGGCGCAACGTCAGCTTTCAGATCAACATTGAGAACGCCACGAATCGCATTTTTGAGATTGCCAAAGAGAGCGAGTTCACGCCGATACAGTTTTCGCCGCCGCGCTTCGTCTCCGCCTCGATGCGCTTTCATTTTTAGTTCTTGTCGCTGACCGGTCGTTCCGCTTGCTTCGTCTCAAGCTCATCCCAGATCAGCACGCGATGCGTCTCTTTGAGCAGCAGCGACCCGACAATGAAGGTGATGGCGGCGACGGCTATCGGATAGTAGAGGCCGGCATAAATATTCCCTGTCTGCGCTATGACGGACAGCCCGATGAGCGGCAGCAGTCCGCCGAAGATGCCATTGCCGATGTGATAGGGCAGCGACAGGGCCGTGTATCTGATCTTTGCAGGGAACGCTTCGACCAGATAGGCAGCGATGGGGCCGTAGACCATCGTCACGAAAATCAACTGGATGAAGACCAGTAGGATTAACTTCCAGGTAATAGAATTGCTGATGAAGCTGCCGAAATCAGTGTATGGGAGAACTTCTCTGGCAGGTTGCAGCGCGCCGTCGACGAGAGCTTGCGGCGTCAGGCTGACCGCGCCTGTCACAGGGTTTTTCTGTGACGCGGCGGTCACTACCTGAGAGCCAGCCGCCGCCTGCATCGCCTTATAGATGGGCAGATAAGCAATGGCGGCAAGCAAACAGCCAAGCATCATGATTTTTTTACGCCCGAGGCGATCCGAGAGCGCGCCGAACAGGACGAACAGCGGCATGCCAAGCAAGAGCGCGATGGCGATAATGTAGTTGGCTGACGTGCCATTGACGTTAAGGATGGTCTGTAAGTAAAACAACGCATAGAACTGCCCCGTGTACCACACCACCCCCTGACCGGCGGTCGCGCCGAAGAGCGAAATTAAAACGAGCTTCAGATTCTTCCAGTGCGTGAACGCCTCTTTGAGCGGCCTGGCCGAGGTCATCCCCTTGCTCTTGATGTGCCGGAAGATCGGCGATTCTTTCATGCGCAGCCGTATGTATAGTGAAATGCCGACCAGGAAGATCGAGATGAGGAAAGGGATGCGCCAGCCCCAGACGCGAAAAGCTTCGACGCTCATGCGGTTCTGCACGATGAGAATGACGGCCAATGAAACAAACAAGCCGAGCGTCGCGGTGATCTGAATGAAGCTTGTATAGAAACCGCGCTTGCCATCGGGCACGTGCTCGGCGACATAGACCGCAGCGCCACCGTACTCGCCGCCGAGCGCCAGCCCTTGTAGGATGCGTATCAACAGGAGAATGCCAGGCGCAGCCAGACCGATGGTTGCGTAAGTCGGCAGCACGCCGATGAGCGCCGTCGCGCCGCCCATGATGAGTAGCGTGACCAGAAAGGCGTACTTGCGCCCGATCAGATCGCCTATGCGCCCGAAGAAGAGTGCGCCGAAGGGTCTGACGACGAAGCCTACCGCGAAGGTCGAGAGGTAGGCGATGAGTGCGAGCGTGCCGTAGTCTTTGGGATAAAAGAGCGGCGAAATGACAGTGGCAAGGCTGCCGAAGATGTAAAAATCGTACCACTCAATCATGGTCCCGACAGCCGATGCGGCAATCACCTGCCAGATTTTATAATCGCCGCCAGAGGCAGACTTCGCGTCGCTGGTTGCCGATTCCAGAGGCGTCACAGTTTCCTGAGCCATCAATGATCCCTTCTTTTCACCTGGGCTGCTGTCTCGCACACAGAAGCCCTGAGCACGCATTGCGTTTTACCGCGTTCGCTTTATGAATCGTGAGTTGGCGGATTTACTGGTCGAGATTCACCGGCAGAATCGGCGTGTCCCAGTGAGCGATGAGGATTTCAAAGCGCCGCTGTTCTTCGCGCTTGAAGGTTTCCTGATCGGGATAAAGCTGCTTGACGATGGCCTCTTCGCCGCTCGAATCACTGGCGACTGCGGTGTTCTTGAAGACAATCGTCACACGATAATCCCAGCGACCCTCTTCGGTCGTGTGATAGCGGGGCCGCTCGGCGCGCACTTCGAGAATGCGCCCGCTTTCGATTTGCTTCTTCAATACAGGGTAATGATTCTTCTTGAACAAACGGATGAACTCGTCTGCATAACCCCACTTCGCTTTGTAGTAATACTCGACGACGAAGAGTGGTTCTTTCGCCTGCGGCGATTGAGCCACCACCAGCGGCGCGAAATTGGCGACACACATCAAGCCAAACAACAGGCTGAGGGTCAATCGGCGACGATTCTGCTTCATCTGTTTTTCCTTTCTTTCAGTCGCTGCGGATTCAGCAAGGCTGCGCCGCTGAGTCAATGGATTCATGCTTTGTTGCCGCAGAGCGAGCCGTACATATCCGGCCTGCGGTCGCGGTAGAACTGCCAGTGCGTGCGCACGGCTTTGATTTCGTCTAAATCGAGATCAGCGACGATCAACTCGTCTCGGTCTTCGCCGCCTTTGGCCAGAATGCGCCCATCGGGATTAGCGAAATACGACGAGCCGAAAAACTCGCCGATGTTCCAGGGCGCTTCCCGCCCGACGCGGTTGATCGTGCCGACGAAATAGCCGTTGGCCACCGCGTGGGCGCGTTGCTCCAGTTCCCATAAGTAATCTGCATGACCTTTGGTTGTCGCTGACGGGATGAAGACGATCTCCGCGCCATTCAGCCCCAGGGCTCGCGCCCCTTCTGGAAAGTGACGATCATAACAAATGTAGACACCGATGCGTGCGACCTTCGTTTCAAAAGTCGGAAAGCCGAGATTGCCCGGCGTGAAGTAGAACTTCTCCCAAAAACCCGGCAGACAATGCGGGATATGCGTCTTGCGGTACTTGCCCAGGTATGTGCCGTCGGCATCGATTACCGCCGCTGTGTTGTAGTAGACGCCGGTCATCTCTTCTTCATAAATCGGCACGACCATCGCCATGCGATGTGTGCGAGCGATCTCCTGCATGAGCCGGACGGTCGGGCCGTCGGGAATGCGCTCGACCAGATCATACCAGTGCGGGTTCTGCTCGGCGGGGAAGTAAGGCCCGTAGAAAAGCTCTTGCAGGCAGATGATCTGCACGCCCTGGCTGGCGGCGTCTTCAATCATGGCGACGTGCTTATCGATCATGGCCTGCTTGATCTTTTCAATAGGGCTTTCGGCAGGCTCGCAGTTGGCGGCCTGAATGAGTCCGCATCTCACGATTCGCGGCATGATCGGTTCTCCTTGAACTGGATTAAGAGCTTCGGCAGGTGCGCGCGCTGCTTCGACTCGCGGTGGTTAAATGAGTGGACATGGCAACGGCTTCAGTTGCGTTATTGCCAGCGCATGAGTTGCGAGATCACCGTCACCGCCGCCGGGTCGTCGGGGAACAGCACAGGCAAATCTTTGCTGCGCACAGTGCGGTCGCCGACGCGGCGGACCATGGCTTTGACGGGGCAGCCGCAGGCGCTGTAGACGAAGGTCACTTCGCGCTCCGCGCCATCGGGCCAGGCATCTTTGACGAGTTGCGGGCGTCCATTGATCCTGGCTTCAAGCACCGACGGCGGATTGTTCGAGCCGTCGACCAGGAAGGTCTTGCCCGTGCCGTCATCGATCATGACCGTCAGATTCTTCTGCTTGCCGCCTTCGCTGCTCGGCATGATGCGAGCGCGCCATAGCACACGGCCTGTCGGCTTGAAGACCAGTTCACCGGTGCCGGACTTCTCGCTGCTGACGTGCATGGAGATGTGCAGCTTGCCATCGGCGGTCGGCTCGCCGTAAGCGTCGAGCACGGCAAAAGTGCGGCCCACCCCGTCGTCCGGCTTGTAGCGCCGTTCGATCTGCTGCAAGCCCTGCGCAATAGTCGGCACGGGCCTGCCGAGATCCAACTCTTCCGTGACCATCACGGCTTTGTTGACTTCCATCGTCGTCATCTCCGGCGCGCCGCCCTGAGCCGGTTGAGCGGCAGGCGCAGGCGTCGGTGACGCGGGCGCAGCGTTCTTTGACGCGGCGTTGTTATTCGGCTTTGAATCACAGGCGGCAACCAACACCAGCAGCCCTGCAAACGTAATGAAAATAACCTTGCGCGAAACCGGCGAAAGCGCCCGCCGCGCGCCTTGAGTGCAATGAAGTCTCTGGTTCATTCGCATGGAGATTGGCTCATCCGCTGCCTCGCCTTGAGGCAAATCATCACCTTATATTTTTTGGAGTTGTTCCAGGAGCCAAGAATAGTAACAAACGCCCTGCGACGCGGCAACATATAGCGCGAAAGGCCAGCGGCCCTGGCCGGTTAGCCATTCAATTCTCCGAGAGGAAAAAGCCACTCCAGGTAAAGAGAAATGCAAAATGATGAATGAAAACAGCCGGCGGTTTTCCCTATTCATCCTTCATCATTTTGCATTCATCGTTTCCCCTTCGTTATGCTATGGGCGAATCGGTTTCAATTCTGTGCTGAAGAAAGCGAACGCCAGATGCTGGTTAATCGACGACTCGTCAAACTCGCGGCGCGGCTGCTGCTGATTATGGCGACAGGCTGCATGGCGCTGGCGCAAACCACGGGAAACAAGCCTTCATCGCCGCGCCCGCTTTCCGGTGAAACGATGGACACAGTTTATCTCAACCATTTTTTTCTGACGGTTGATGCGGAGAGTTACAACGCCATTCAATCGTCGGCTTTCCTGCGCGACGAGTTCGCGCCGTTCGAGCAACGCACGACCGTGCGGCAGGACCTCACCTACACCGGCAGTTATTTTTATGGCGCGCACACCTACTTTGAATTCTTCGAGGCAGGTCGCGCATCGGGCCGTGTGCTTGGCGCGAGCGGCATCGCCTTCGGCGTCGAAGCGCCGGGCGCGAGCCTGCGGTTAAAACCGCGCCTCGAAGCCGCATTCAAAATGCCCGTTGCCGTGCGCCCGATCACACGGCGCGTCGGCGACCGCGACCTGGACTGGTTTTACATGACCACGGCTGACGGCACGCAACCGTCACTGCTGCAAACCTGGGTGATGGAGTATCGCGATAGCTTCCTGAATGACTGGTACGGGGAACTCAAGCCGGCGACGCGCGGCATCACGCGCGCAGAGATTCTCGAACGCTACACGGCCAGGCTCGGCGAAAACGACAAGCGCCGGCAGAAGCTTTTAGAGGATGTAATAGAGATCACGCTGGCTTTGCCGGATGCGGAAGGCGCGCGATTGCTCAAAGCCTGCGAAGCGTTCGGCTATCGCGCGACGAACAGCGCCGGCAAAACGCGATGCGCAGGGCCGGGCATCACTTTGACTCTCATCGCGCCGAACAGCTATGTGCGCGGCATCATTGCCGTCAAGTTCTCGTTGCGTCACGCGAAGCAGGGACAGAAGACTTATCGCTTCGGCAAATCCGTCTTGCAATTCAATGACGACCGCACCGCCTTGTGGACGTTTCAATCTTGAGAGCGCCGCGACGACTTGCAGCGTGTCAATGCTCTACCGCATGCGTTTCAGCTTTTGCCATAGCTTTGCCGCCGCCTTGCGCGCCTCTTCGTACAGCGCCGCTTCCGGATAGGCCGCCTGGCGATTGCGAATGATGAAACGGCCTGCGACCATCACACTCTCAATCGCCGCTGAACTCAACCCGAAGATGACATGCCACGCCAGGTTGTCGCTCGCGAGCGGTGTTGGCGACTGATAATCCATCACGACCAGATCAGCCGCCGCGCCTTCGTTGAACGTGCCCATTTCGATGCCGAACGTAAGGGAAGCCAGCCGCTGATTGTTCGCCAGCACCCGTAGCCATTCGTCCGCGCCAAAATCCAAATGCGCATCGCGGCCTTTGAAGAAGGCAAAGCGCGCTTCATCGAACATATCCGCGCCGATGCCGTCTGTACCCATCACGACGCGATTGCCAAACTCGGCGACCGGCGCGTAACCGACTTGATTGTTCATGTTCGAGCGCGGGTTGTGCGCGAACCAGACGCCGGCTTCGCGGGCAATCCGTATGTCGCGCTTGCTCAAGTGTACGCCGTGCGCGAGGATCGTCTGCTCGTTCAATGCGCCGAGCTTGGCCAGCCGTTCGATGACGCCCATCCGGTACGTCGCGCGAGTGTGATCCACATCACAACGATCTTCCGCCGCGTGTATGTGCAAGCCCGCGCCGGTCTCTTTCATCATCGCCGCACAGGCAGCGAGCGCTTCATCGGAAAGCGTGAACGAAGCGTGCGCGCCGATCAGTGCGCGAAACTGCCGTTCAGGTTTGGCGGCGAGCCATGAAGCCGTGCGGATGGATTGAGCGGCGTCGTGGTCGTCTGGATAGTTGGCAGTTGACGCCATCTCTTTTTCAACGTTCGTCCAGCGTGCGAAGTCGCGCGTCTCGGCCAGTCCGGCAAGGCGTTTTCTTGTGCCGTCGCGGTCGCTGACCTCGTAACAAAGCGCGCCGCGCAGACCGATAGCCGTCATGGCTTCCTGGACGATGCCGAGCGATCCCTTGATGCGTGACGGCGAGGCATGATGATCGAAAAGGCAGGTTGTGCCGGCGCGCGCCGCATCCATCGCGCCGGCAATGGCGCTCCAGTAGATCGTCTCGTCATCAAGCGCGCGATCCAGCCGCCACCAGACGAGTTCGAGAATCTCACGGAAGTTCATAGGCACACGCGGCGGCGCAGGCATACCGCGCGCCAGCGCAGAATACAGGTGTGTGTGCGCGCAGACCATCCCCGGCAGGACGAGCTTGCCGCTCAGGTCAATCACTTCGTCATCGGGCTTGCGGCGCAGCCGCGCGCCGCGTTTAACGATGCGGCCATCCTGTATGCGCAGGTCACTGCGCTCGACCGTAGCCGGCGCAAGCCGGACCAGCGTTGCGGATTTAAGGAGATAACTGCTCGACAGATGATTAGTCATAGCCGCGTTTGAACAACTCAACGAATTCATCGAGGTCGGGCCGCACGCGCAGCGGTTCGCCGACCGCGCGGCGCGCGGATTCAATATCCTTCAAGCCGTTGCCGGTGATCATCAACAGCACGCGCTCGCGTGAAGCAATCGCGCCGGCGTCGCAGAGCTTCACCAGGCCTGCGAAACTGGCTGCGGCAGCCGGTTCCGCGAACACTCCCGTGGCGCGCGCCAGCCGCGCGAGGCCGGCAAGAATTTCGTCGTCTGTAACTTTGACTCCGCAGCCGCCTGAATCCTGAATAGCGCGCACGGCGGCGCGCGCATCGCGCGGCTGGCCGACGTTGATGCTGTCGGCGATGGTGTGCGCCGCGCCGTGTCGCACCGTGCCGTCCGAGTTTGCAGCGTCAACGATGGCTGAAGCATTGGCGGCCTGCACGCCGATTAATTGCGGCAAGCGATCAATGAAGCCGATATGGTGAAAATCACAAAACCCTTTCCACAAGCCGCTGATGATGTTGCCGTCGCCGACGCTGACGATGACTTTATCGGGCGCCTGCCAATCGAGTTGCTCGCAGATTTCCAGCGCGGCGGTCTTTTTGCCCTCGCGCGTGTAGGGATTGAAGCCTGTGCTGCGCTGATACCAGCCGAAGCGTGCGGCGGCGGCAAGGCACAGATCGTAAGCCTCGTCATAGCTGCCTTCGACCAGCACGACCGTCGCGCCGTAGATCACCAACTGCGCCACTTTGGCCGCCGGCGCGGACGACGGCACGAAGATCACCGAGCGCATCGCAAGGCTAGCGCACATCCCTGCGAGCGCGCTGCCGGCGTTGCCCGACGATGCGGTGGTAATGATCGGCGCTTGTGCCTCTGTAGCTTTGACTACGGCGAGCGCACTTGGCCGATCTTTGAATGAAGCGGTCGGGTTGCGCCCGTCATCTTTGATGAGGAGTTGTTTGAGAATCAACTGCGCGGCTAGCTGTGGGCAATCATAAACCGGTGTCCAGCCGACGGCGAGCGGCGGCACGGCTGATGAATCGGCAATCGGCAGCAGCGGGCGATAACGCCACATCGAAAGATCACGATCCGCCGCGAGCCGGGCTTTCGTCAGTTGCGCGCCGACCGCCGTATAATCATAGAGCACATCGAGATTGCCGCCGCACGCCGGACAGACATAGTTGATTTCAGCGCTGCGAAATTGCCGCGCGCAATCAAAACATTTGAAGCCGATGACATTGCTCATGCGAGGATTCAGGATTTAGGATTCAGGATTCAGGTTGAGTCGCAATCCAGGAATAAGCGCATAAGCCAGTATTAGCGGTTCGCATACCGCGCCCAAACTGAATCCTGAATCCTAAATCCTAATCAATGATTTCCCACGTGCTTTGATACTTGTCCAACTGCTCGCGGGTGTAGTCGTCCATCGGATGGTCGCGTTCGGGCGACTGGACGTGTTTGGGCGACCCGCAGAGTTCTGTCGAAAAGTAACGCTGGCCTGTGTCGCAGATCATCGTCACGATGCGTTTCATCTTCGGATGCCGCTTCGCCAGCTTGATTGCCGCGACGACGTTTGCGCCCGACGAGATGCCGCAGAAGATGCCTTCTTCGCGGCTCAACCGCCGCGCCATCTCGATGGCTTCGTCGGATGTAATCGTGATGACTCCACTGAGCAGGCTCAAGTCGAGATCACGCGGCACGAAGCCGTCGCCGATGCCTTCGATCTTGTGCTCACCCCACGCGCGCTTTGAGAGCAGCGGACATTCGGCAGGCTCGCCGGCATAGAGCTTCACTTTTTTATTATGCTTGCGCAGGTAGCGGCCAATGCCTGTGAGTTGCCCGCCGGTGCCTTGCGTGGCGACATAGGCATCGATCTTGCCGCGTGTCTGCTCCCAGATTTCCGGGCCGGTGGTCTTGTAATGCGCCTTGATGTTGTCGGGATTGTCGAACTGCGACGGCACCCAGTAGCGGGCCGTGTCTTGTTGGCGAATCTCTTCGAGCTTTTGCAAGGCGAGGTCAACGTCGGATTCGCCGCCCGGCGTGTAGACCATCTCGGTGCCGTAAGCCACGTCCATCTTCTTGCGCTCTTCGCTCATGCCGTCGGGCATGACGATGATGCACGGGTAGCCTTTGACCGCGGCGACGAACGAGCAGGCGATGCCGGCAGTGCCGGTCGAGCATTCCAATATCGTCATGCCCGGTTTGAGGTCGCCGCGCCGCTCGGCCCGTTCGATCATGTTCAGGTAGATGCGATCTTTGAGCGACCCCGAAGGGCTGAAATATTCGAGCTTGACGCAGATTTCCGTCTTAACGTCGGTAGCGACGCGATTGAGCCGCACCATCGGTGTGTAGCCGATACGGTCGAGAATCGATTTGGCAGATTTGCGATTGCGATCCCATTTGAGCATAAGCCGTTCGCTTGCGAGTTCCTTTCCGTGTGGATTGCGGTGTTTCCCTTGGGAGCATCTTTCGGCGCTACTCTAGCAGAGAAGGGCCGAGACTGCCTAGCCGGTTGCGCATGGCAGCAATTGCCTCTATGATGCGCAAACGCCTGGATGGCTCGGAGGATGGATTGGCAATGAAACGCCTCGCCTGTTTAGCAATCGCGCTGCTGTCGCTGACGCTCGCGCCGGCACCGGCGCGCGATACCTATCCGCGCACTTCAGGGATCGATGCCATTGATTACCGCATTCAACTCGAACTCAAAGACGCCGGCGATCAGATCATCGGCGATACGGCAATCCTTTTCGCTTTCAATGAAGAGAATGTAAAGAGCATCACACTGGATTTTGCCGGCCTCGCGGTTGACGCGGCGAGCGAAAACGACCGCGCCGCGCTATTTACTCAGGCAGGCGACCGCCTCACCGTGCAACTCGCAGGCAACTATCATC
Organism: Blastocatellia bacterium; assembly: GCA_039648975.1. GTDB lineage: Bacteria > Acidobacteriota > Blastocatellia > UBA7656 > UBA7656 > DATENM01. Next base: position 8,519 of record JBBWZK010000155.1, on the reverse strand, counting down.
GCGGCGAGCCGTGCCGCATTCGCATACGCTATCACGGCTCGCCGAAAGACGGCCTGTTCATCAAAGCCAACAAATTCGGCGACCGCGCGGCGTTTGCCGACAACTGGCCGAACCGCGCACACCACTGGTTCCCTGGGATAGATCACCCTTACGACAAAGCCACCGTCGAGTTCTTCATCACCGCGCCCGCTCGTTACGATTGTATAGCCAACGGTGCGCTCATTGAGACGACCAGCAATCCGAACGGCACACGGCTGACGCACTGGCGCGAAGCCGTTCCCATAGCGACTTACTGCATGGTCATCGGCGCAACCGAGTTCTCGATCATCAACGCCGGCGCGTCGAACGGCATCGAACTGTCTTATTACTTTTATCCGAAAGACCGCGCTAACGGCGTGAAAGACTTTGGCCGCGCTTTGCAGATGCTTGAGTTTTATACCAACCTGATCGGCCCGTATCCTTACGAAAAGCTGGCGTTGGTTGAGTCCTCGACACGCTTCGGCGGCATGGAAAATTCGAGCGCCATCTTCTTCGATGAGAAAGCCTTCAACGGCAGCGGCAAGCTTGAAACCACCGTCGCCCACGAAATCGCTCATCAATGGTTCGGCGATTCCGTAACCGAAAGCGACTGGCACCACCTGTGGTTGAGCGAAGGCTTTGCGACATACTTCGGGCACCTCTTCTTCGAGCGTGCAGACGGACGCGAGCGCTTCATGCAGATGATGCTCGAAGACAAAGCCGCGTACCTGCAAGCTGCGAGCGGCAACCCACGCCCGATTTATGATCCGCAGATCACCGACCTGTTTGCTTTGTTGAATGCGAATAATTACCAGAAAGGCGGCTGGCTGCTGCACATGCTGCGGCACTTGATGGGCGATGAAAAATTCTTCGCCGGCATACGCGATTACTATCGCACGTATCGAGATCGCACGTCGCTGACCAGAGATTTTCAAAGCGTGATGGAACGCCACACGGCTCGCAAGCTGGATTGGTTTTTCAACGAATGGTTTTACGGCGCGGGCTATCCGGTTTATGATGCGGCGTGGCACTGGGACGCCCGCGCAAGCGAGTTGCGATTGCGAATTGAGCAGAAACTATCGGCGCTTTTTCAAATGGCGCTGGATGTCGCATTCACTGTAGTCAACCAGACGTGGCGCGAGACGGTCGCAGTCAAAGAGCGCGAGCAGACGTTCACCCTCAAGCTCGACCGCAAGCCGCAGCGCGTTACCCTTGATCCCGACGAATGGCTGCTGAAGGTTGCCAGTCTGAAAGAAGAATAGGAGAGCTAGAAAGATGCGAGCTTTGATGTTTGTGAAACTACGAACCGGGTTGTTGATGCTGTTAATGTTTGGCCTGACGGTCGCGCCATCATTTGCGCAAGCCATCGGACTTGCGGCAAAGGTGAGCGAGCCTGAGGCGGTCATCCGCGAGTTTTACCACTGGTACGTACACGCGCTCAAACAAAACAAAGAACCGCTGACCGGCGCGCGCACGACTCTGCGCAAGTACGTCACCCTGCGCTTGATTCGCGAGATAGACCGCATGGCGAAAGGGCCTGATGGATTGGACGGCGATTACTTCCTCGACGCGCAGGACTGGGACAAAGACTGGGAGAAGAATATTGCCGTATCGAACCTGGTAGTGAAGAATACGATTGCGACGGCAACCGTGGCGCTGACCGGCGAGATGAACCGCCATCTGCAACTGACGCTCAAGCAGGAAGCCGGCGCGTGGAAGATTGACCGCGTCAAAGGACTGGATAATTGAAGGCGGTGACACGAATACGCGCCGCTCTCCCTTGGCTTATATTTTGTGAGCCAGGGGCGCAGGCCCATCATCTAGTCTCTGCCTTCTCTGTCAGGCCGGTGACTTTGCGGTAGCGGCTTCGTCCCAGCCGGCGCACGGTGCGGTCTAGCCTTTCAACTTCGTAGAGGCATTCGTCCGACAGCCGCATTAATACCGCTGCCTTGACTTCAAGCAGCAGATCAATATCTTCAGGCACGGCGGCCAGCAACAGCGCTTCTTCATCACAATCATCGCAGGCGAGGCGGTGTTTTTCTTTCCACTCATTGGCGGCGCGAACGAACTCTTCATGGGACGCCGGTTTTTTACCGCTCGTTGACGCGGCATCTTCCTCCGCCTGTTGGCGAAGCCCGGCAACCAGCGCGGCCTTCTGTGCCGCTGGCAGCTTGGCGTATTGCTCCCAACCGCGACCTGTTTTTCCGACCGTCTCGGACAAAGCCCGATTACATTCTCCGGCCCTTTGCGGGATGCTTGTCGATACGCAGTGCTGCTGTAGCGCATCAAGGGAAGCGACCGACAGAAGATGCATCAAAGCGGCAACCACTTCGCGTCCGGCATACTCTTCGTCGATGCCGAGGAACGGCGTCAGCGCGGCAACCGCACGCAAGTCTTCGAATTCGTAAAGCGCATATGCATAACTCTCAAGGTCTCTGGTCGTTTCGCTATTGCGCAGGCCCGCGAGCAGCAGATCAAAATCCTGCGGATGACCGAAAATACCGAGCGCCCGGATGGCCGTGTCGTGCGCCGGGTCATGGTTATCGGCTGCCAGCTTTCTGATCGTCGGGAGCGCGGCGCTGTATTGCGCCTTGTCGAGCAGATAGACCGCCGCTTGTTTGGTGAGCGTATCTTTGGAGGTTTGCAAAAGCTGCGTGAGCGCCGGCAAGCCCTTCGGCCCAAATGTCCCCCAGATAAATTCATGCGTCATTGGCGCATAAAGCTGCAATGAGTGCAGCGCAATAGTGAAATGTCCTTTGCTATCACGCAAGCACGCTTCGAGCATGGGCAAGACTCTGGCATCGTGCGTCTGTGCGGCATCCAGCGCGGTCAAGAAGACATAGTTGTATTGCGCATCGAGCGGCGTGGTCTGCCATATCTCTGTGATCGCTGCCACTTCATCGAAGCGGCCAATTTGCCAGAGCAGCGCGGCGGCGTTGAGCTTGAAAAAATCGTCCTTTTCGCCTTTGCGTTTGATCTGTTGAAGCTCTTGTTTCAAGCGTTCAATGCCCTGCTTGCCTGCCGTGCGGATCACCAACCAGGCGGCGTCAATCTCTGCGGCTTTAGCTTCTTTTTGTGCATCGTTGAGTTTGCTTGCGTTGATGAATCGCAGTTTGGCGATGGCTGATTCGAGCTTTGCATCGCGACGGGTTTGAGAATAAACGGAATAAGAACCGCAGAGAACCAACATCAACAGGGCTGTCAGCATCAGTTGAAGGCGCAAACGGATAACCGTCTTCATATAAATTACCTCATCGACAAGATGATCTATTCGCCCGTTTGTAACCGGAACTCAGGCGATCACGCGCTGTAATGAAACTGCTCATGAAAACAATGCGGCGAGCATCGCTTGCAAGACAATGCGATGGAGTTCAGAAGCAGAGGCCAAATTAATGATAAAGTGAGTCTCCACGGCCAGCAAGCTGGCGCAGGCATTTCGCCAGCACGTTGCCGGTCACTGTGCGGCGATAATGTTCAGTCGAACGGAGGTCGGTGATGGGCGAGACTTCACGCGCAATCACGTCTTGCGCTTGCCTGATGAGGTCGGGCGTGATGGCCTGGCCCGCGAGCAAGGCTTCGGTCTGCGGCGCGCGAATGACGGTCGGCGCAACGCTGCCGACGGCAATGTGTATGGCTTCGACGACGCGCCCGGACGCGTTGGCACGTGTGGCCATGACGATTTTCGAGATGGCTTGCGCGCGGCGCGTGCCGACTTTGCAGAAGAAATCGCGCTCGCCCGCTTTGAGCTTCGGCAAGCGCACAGCGACGAGCAGTTCATCCGCTGCGAGCACCGTCTGCCGATAGCCCGTATAAAACGTATTGAAGGCTACACGCCGAGTGCCGCGCGCGCTGCCGATTTCCAATTCCGCATCGTAAGCCGCAAGCACCGGCAGCGAGTCGCCGGCGGGCGACGCGTTGACGACGTTGCCGCCAAGCGTGCCGCGATTTTGAATCTGCACCGCGCCGATGGTGCGCGATGCGGCGACCAGCGCCGGCGCGTAACGCTCGACGAGCGGCGAGCGAATCAACTGCGTGTAAGTCGTTAGCGCCCCCATGCGCAGATGCTCGCCTTCGTCGCTGATGCCGCGCAGTTCATTGATGCGCCAGATATCCAGGAACAGGGCCGCGTCGAGTTGATGCGCGTTCATCAAGACCATCAAGTCCGTGCCGCCGGCGATCACCCGCACACTCCTGCCGCGCTCGGCCAATATCCTGTAAGCGTCCGCGAGCGTCTCAGGCGAATAAACTGTCGGCGTGTCGGTCATGGGCGATCAAGCGGCAATGTAATATTTATTCCTGAACATCTGTGTCCAGGTCGACGACGAGCCGCAGATTGCCGCAAGCGCTGCACACCAGCGCTTCGACGAAGCGCTCTTCGTCCGTGTCGTCGAAGTAGATGGTCATCTCGCGGTCGGCAAATAGCGCCCCACGTCGCATCGCGCCGCCGCAGATGTCGCACGGCTGCCGATCAATTGCCGGAAGGTTTGCGCCGTCCGCATCCTCTTCATCGTCTGCCTCGTCGTCGGCTTCATCGTTTTGCTCGTCAGCCGCCACCTGGCGAGCGTTGAGTTCTTCTCTGGCGAACGCAACGGCTTCGGCGCGGTATTCTTTCCGGTCTTTGCCGACCAGTCGCTGCAACTCGGCATCGCTCATCTCGGCAATGCGTTCACGCAGTTCACGCAGTTCGTCGTCCATTGGCTCACCCCTTTAGTTTTGCGGCCTGTTCGATGGCGTCAATGATTTTCACATAGCCGGTGCAGCGGCAGAGATTGCCGGCGATGGCTTCTTTAATTTCGTCACGCGTCGGCCTGGAGTTGACGTCGAGCAAAGCGCGCGCGGCAATCAGCATGCCGGGCGTGCAGATGCCGCACTGCGCGCCGCCGGTTTCGAGAAACGCCTGCTGAAGCGGATCGAAGCGGCCATCGCGCGCCAAACCTTCGACAGTGATGATGCTTACATTTTGCAACTGGCAGATGGGAATCAGGCACGCGTTGACGACTTCGCCATCAACGATGATCGAACACGCGCCGCACTCGCCTTCGCCGCAGCCTTCTTTGGTGCCCGTCAGCCGCAAGGCTTCGCGCAATACGTCGAGCGCGCGCTGCATCGGCGGCGCGTCGACTTCGCGCTCGCTGCCGTTGATCTTAAAAGCGATTCTCATTTTTCTTCCAACGCCGCCTGCAAGCGTTCGGGCGTGATGGGGATTTCGCTGGCGAATGCGCCGGTGGCGTTGAAGACCGCCGCGGCGATGGCCGGAGCGCCGCCGTCCATCGGCAGTTCGCCGACGCCCTTCGCGCCATACGGGCCGTGCGGATAGGCTTTCTCAACGATGATCGTCTGCATCTCCGGCGCATCGAGTGCGGTCGGGATGATGTAATTCGTCAGACGATTGTTCACCACGCGGCCTTTATCCCACACCAGTTCTTCGAGCAAGCCGTAACCGACCGCTTGTAGCGTGCCGCCTTCGATCTGCCCTGCGGCGAGCAATGGATTGATGGCTCGTCCGATGTCTTGTGCGGTAGTGATGTGGGTTACAATGACTTCGCAGGTGTCCATATCGACTTCGACTTCGGCGACTTCCGCGCCCCACGAATAAACCGGGTAAGCGTCGCCCGAATAGGTTTCGTCATCCCAGGCAATGCCCGGCGGGCTGGCATACTGTGCATAGGCGACGAGCGCGCCATGCTGCGCAATGTATTCGCGCGCCATCTCGTCGAAGTTCGCCAGCCAGATGTCGCCCGCCATAAAACGCCCTTTGATTAATGCGGCTTCCGCTGCGCCGAAGCGTTCGGCGACAAACTGTGTGAGCTTCTCTTGGGCGGCGCGCGCCGCCAGTTGCACGACGCGACCGACGACCATGGTCGTGCGTGAAGCGACCGTCGGGCCGCTGTCCGGCACTTTCGACGTATCGGCCTCTTCGATCTCAACCTGATCGACAGCCAGGCTCAACTCGTCGGCGACGATCTGGCAAAAGATCGTCTGCGTGCCCTGGCCGATTTCGGTTGAGCCTGTGAGAATGCGCGCGCCGCCAGCCGCAGTGATTTCGACTCCGGCCTTCGCTTTCATCCTGGCTTCGCCGCTGCCTGTGAAACCTGCGCCGTGAAAGAAGAACGATAGCCCGACGCCGCGCCGTTTGTTGTCAACCGGCGAATGAGCCGATTGTAATGAATCTTTCATCCGCTGATTGAAGGCATGAACGGCTGCGCACTTTTCCGTATAACGCGAGGCTTCGACGGCGGCCTCTAGCACGTCGCTTGCGCCGACGCTCCACTCAAGCCGCTGGCCTGTAGCGGTCACGTCGCCTTCACGCAGCATATTGATGCGGCGCAGTTCGAGCGGTTCGATGCCAAGCGCCGCAGCAATCTTCTCCATCTGCATCTCGTAAGCGAAAGTGACCTGCGGCGCGCCGAAGCCGCGAAACGCGCCATTGGGCGGCGTGTTGGTCGCGACGGCGCGCGCCGTGATGCGGACGTGGTCGCAGCGGTACGGGCCGAGCGCGTGAATCGCGCCGCGCGACAATACCACAGGCGTGAGCGTCACATAAGCGCCGCCGTCCATCACGATGTCAATCTCGCTTGCCGTGAGCCTGCCATCGCGCGTCACGCCCGTGCGATGGCGAATGATGCCGGGATGCCGCTTGGTGGTTGCGGCGATGTCTTCGGCGCGATCATAGATGAGCTTCACGGGCCGCTGCGCCTTGCGCGCCAACAGTGCGGCGTGCGCCGCGATCATCGACGGATATTCTTCCTTGCCGCCGAAGCCGCCGCCGGTTGTTGTCTGGATCTCAATCGCCTGCTCGTCGCTGAGATTGAACAACTGCTTGAGCGCCTTGTGAATGTAGTACGGGCATTGCATCGAACCCATGACGGTCAGAGTTTGATCGCCGGGAATGGCGATCATGCCCTGCGGCTCGATGTAGAGTTGTTCCTGATGCGGCACGCGGTATTCGCCTTCAATGATGAGATCGGCGTGCGCGAATCCTTCGTCCACATCGCCGCGCCCGATCAGAAATCGCTTGAAGACGTTGTCGGGCGGGTAAAGCACCTCGTTTGCGGCAAGCGCCTCGTCGATGGTCAAGACCGGCAGCCATTCATCGTAGTCTATGTGATCGTGGCGCGCGGCGGCTTCGACTGCCGATTTGCTTTCAGCGGCGATGAGCAGGACGGCTTCGTCGTGATGCCGGATGAGAGATTCAGCCAGCAGCGGCTGATCGTTTTCAATCAGGGCGACGAAATTCGCGCCGGGAATATCGCGCCAGTCAGCGACGACGACGCGCGACCAGTCGAAACTGGAATCAAAGGTGATGGCTTTGATGCGCCCGCGCGCGATACGACTGCGAATCGTCTTGCCGTAAAGCATGTGGTCGAGCGCGATGTCGTCGACGTAGCGCGCCGCGCCCGTCAACTTCTCGACACCTTCTTTGCGCAAAACATTTTGCCCGACAGCCATTCGCAAGCCTCCAAAGTTGCGCCCTAGTTTACTCGCCGCTCATCAGGGTGACAAGCCTGCGGTTGCAAAAGCCGTGACCGCCGTGAAATGCTTTGCTGTGCGGATGAACGTCCGTGTGATGATCGGCCAAATAAGATGGAGCGTGTTCTTATGAATGTTGCCACTTATCTCCAGCGCATCAATTATCAAGGCTCGACGGAGCCGACGGCGGAAACGCTCGGCGAGTTGCATCGCGCGCACATGCTGGCGGTGCCGTTTGAGAACCTCGATATTCATCTCAGACGCGAGATCGTTCTCGATGACGGGCGCGTCTATGCCAAGATCGTTGAGCGGCGGCGCGGTGGCTTCTGTTATGAATTGAACGGCGCGTTCGCCGGGCTGCTCAGAGAATTAGGATTCAACATGAAGATGCTGGCGGCGGGCGTGGCGCGAGCCGCTGGCGGCTTCGGCCCGCTGTTCGATCACATGGCGCTGCTCGTCGAACTCGAAGAGCAATGGCTTGCCGACGTCGGCTTCGGCGACAGCTTCCGCGAGCCGTTACGCCTTGATGATGAAGGCGAGCAGGTGCAGACGTTCGGCGCATATCGCATACGTCACGATGGCGAGCAGCGGATCATGGAACGGCGCAGCGGCGATGAATGGCAGCCGCAGTATCGCTTCACCTTGCAGCCTTACGAGTACGGCGATTATACGGAGATGTGCCGCTATCATCAGACCTCGCCCGAATCGCATTTCACGCAAAAGCGCGTCTGCTCGCTGGCGACTGTCGAAGGGCGCGTGACGCTAACGAACGAGCGATTAATTACGACGATGGGCGATGCGCGGCACGAGCACGAGTTGGCAAGCGAATCAGAGATAGCCGCTGTCTTGCGCCAACAATTCGGCGTCGTGTTGTAAGGCGCAATACGGTCAAGCTCGGTGCCAATCACCATTCCGGCCTGCGCGGACGCGCAACTCAGTCCCATTAATGTACGACAACGAACTTAATCTGCGCTATAATGCGCCCCAGCATTGATTCTCATTGGCTCTTCCTGAGTATTGGTAGCCGTTAC
>JBBWZK010000344.1:0-5488 GCA_039648975.1 Blastocatellia bacterium | reverse complement strand
ATTTGCACCGTCGTTTGAGCAAAGACTATGAGGGATTACCCGAAAGCAGCGAGGCCTTTATCTACATTGCGATGACACGCCTGATGCTGCGGAGGCTAAGACCTTGATGATTTTTCAAACAGCTTCTGAGACCATTATGTCAACGATAACCGCAGTCCTGAACGCAGACGGCGATACACGGGCGATGATTGAATCGCTCGCCGCGCACGCCGCCGTCACAGAGATCGTCTTGCTCGCACGCGAAACGCAAGCCCAGCTTTCTGCGCCAGCCGCCGCGAAATCGCGTACCCTCGTCGGCGATTTAACCAGCGGTCGCGGCATCAATGAACTGCTGGCGTCGGCAGTCGGCGATTGCCTGCTCGTCATTCTGCCGGGCGAGCAGGTTGAATTCGGCCAGCGCGCCATTGAGCGAGTCTTGCGGGTCGCCGCAGACAGCGGCGCTGCATTGATCTATTCAGACTTCCGCGATGATACGGGCGACAATTTGAGCGATCATCCTTTGATCGATTATCAAACCGGCAGCATCCGCGACGGCTTCGATTTTGGCTCGGTCATCTTTATCGCCAAACGTGCGGCGCAGGAAGCCCTGCGCCGGCACGGCACGATTGACGGACGCTTGCAATGGGGCGGCCTCTACGACCTGCGCCTGAAGCTATCGCTTGATTCAACGCCGCTGCGTATTCCAGAGCCGCTTTACACACGCATCCCGCGCGATCTGCGCAAGACCGGCGATAAGCAATTCGATTACGTTGATCCGCGCCGGCGCGATGTTCAGGTTGAGATGGAAGCCATCGCCACCAGTCATCTGCAACGCACGGGCGCTTACCTTGCGCCGAAGTTCAAGCCGCGACCGCCGAGCGCATCGAGCTTTCCGGTGCGCGCTTCGGTGATCATTCCTGTGCGCAACCGCGAGCGCACGATTGCCGAAGCCGTGCGCAGCGCGCTTGCGCAACAGACCGACTTCGCCTTCAACGTCATCGTCGTCGATAATCATTCGACAGATCGGACGACGGCGATACTCACCGAGCTTGCGAGCCAAGACGACCGCCTGATTCATCACCTGCCAAGGCGCTCTGACCTGGGCATCGGCGGCTGCTGGAACGAAGCCGTCTATTCCGATCATTGCGGCGAATATGCCGTGCAGTTGGATTCCGATGATCTCTACGCCGATGCGAAGACGCTGGCGAAGATCGTCGCCGCCTTCGATGAAGGCAACTGCGCGATGGTCATCGGTTCGTACACCATCGTCAATTTCGATTTGCAGGAGGTGCCGCCCGGCTTGATTGATCACCGCGAATGGACGCGCGACAACGGGCGCAACAACGCCCTGCGCATCAACGGGCTTGGTGCGCCGCGCGCTTTCTACGTGCCTCTGCTGCGCGAGATCGGTTTGCCGAACGTGAGCTATGGCGAAGACTACGCCGCCGCATTGCGCGTCAGTCGCGAATATGAAATCGGGCGCATCTACGAGTCGATCTATTTTGCGCGCCGTTGGGAAGGCAACTCCGATGCGGCGCTGCCGCTTCAGACGGCGAATCGTTATGATTATTACAAAGACTATTTGCGCACGATGGAGATCGCCGCGCGCCAGAGGATGAATCAAAGGTGAGCTGGAACGACCGCATGATCAGCAACGCAGAGTTGCTGCCTTATCTGCGAGACCCGCACGACCGGCGCTGGGCAGCGCGCGTCGGTGCGTTGATCGAGCAGCAGCGGGCAACGTGGCCGCTGCTTGCCGAAGGCATCAATGCGCTCGCCGACATCGAAACGAAGCGCGTGCCGGTTGCCGAATCCGAAGTGGTGATTCAGCACAACCCCCGCCGCATACGTTCGACAGGGGCGGCGGTGGATAAGGGGTCGATTGAAAAACGCCCGTGTTTCCTATGCGCAGAGAACCTGCCGCCGGAAGAGAAAGGGCTGGCGTATGGCGAAGCGATGGGCATCTTCTGCAATCCGTTTCCGGTTTTGAACCAACACCTGACCATTGTGCATCGCCGTCACGTCGAGCAGACCATAGTCGGCAACTTTGAAGTGTTGATGGGACTGGCCGCTGATCTTGCGCCCGATTACTTCGCGCTTTACAACGGCCCGCGTTGCGGCGCGTCGGCTCCCGATCATTTGCATTTTCAAGCGTGCTCACGCGCGGTGTTGCCCATCGAGCGAGATTTGCTGGCCGAGATTGCGGCTGACCCGGCACATTGCGAAATCTGTGAAGCGATGCCGCGCGACCAGTTCGAATTGTTCACGATGGCAGGTTGTGGCCGCAGCGTCATCGTCTTGCGCGGCAACCATCCTGAAGAGATGGCCCGTTGGTTCTATCGCATCATCGATGAACTGCCGCGGGCTGACGGCGACACGGAGCCGATGATGAACATCGTCTGCACCTATGAGAGCGGCGCGTTCACGACCTTTCTTTTTCCACGCACGAAGCACAGGCCCGCGAGTTTCTTTGCCGAAGGCGATGAGCGATTGATTGTCAGCCCCGGCGCGATTGACATGGCCGGCGTGATCGTCACGCCGCGCCAGGAGGATTTCGCGCGCCTCGACGGTGCGCGCGTTGAAGCGATCTTCGCAGAGGTAAGTCCCAGTGATGATGAGATCAATCGGATTCTCGAACGAGTGACGGGAGGGGAGGGAAGCTGGTGATTGGCTATAAACGGGAACCGCTGCTTCGCGTCGGCTTGATGACGAATGCGAAACAGGCGCGTGTGACGCTCAACGGAAGATACATTACAGATGCAGGCGAGCCGTTCGGCGCGGGTGAATACATTGCGCGACTGGATGGCGGCAACGTTTCGCTGACCAGCGAAGCCTCCGGCATTCAGGCGCAAGCCGCTGAACCGTTGCGCCTGTCGCCTGTGGATTTCGATTCCAGCCGCATCACGGTTCACGATGTGACCATCGGCATAGACTTTCACTGGCAGCGCAAAGAAGCGCAGCAGTTTCAGGGTGCGCTGTTGATTAAGGCAGCAGACGGCGGCCTGACGATCATCAACGAACTGCCGCTGGAAGCTTATCTGGTCAGCGTCATCTCATCCGAGATGAGCGCCGCCTGCCCGCCGGAGTTGTTGCGCGCTCATGCGGTGGTGTCGCGTAGCTGGTTGCTGGCGCAGTTGGCGCAGGCCAGCAAGGCAATGAGCAACGGCAGCGTTGACGATAAGACAGGCGCAAGCGACAGCCATAAAGATGCGGGAAGCGAAGCGGACGCGCCGCTTGAAATCATCCGCTGGTATGGCCGCGAGAACCATCGCGACTTCGATGTCTGCGCCGACGATCACTGTCAACGCTATCAGGGCATCTCGAAAGCCTTTTCGCCGGAAGCCTTCAATGCCGTGCGCGATACGCGCGGCCAGACGATGGCATGGGGCGAGGCGATTTGTGATACGCGCTACTCGAAAAGCTGCGGCGGCATGACCGAAGTTTACAGAGCGGCGTGGGAAGACCGCGATGTGCCATATCTCGCGTCGCTCTACGACGGCGCGGGCGACATCACAGCGTACCGGATGCCGCTCACCGATGAAGGAAATGCAGAAGCATGGATTCGCGCCGCGCCGCAGGCTTTTTGCAACACGCCGGCGAAGGAACTGCTGGCGCGCGTCCTGCCGGGTTTCGATCAAGAGACGCTGGATTTCTATCGCTGGCGCGTGAGCTATGCGGCAGACGAGTTGCGCGCCATCATCGAGTCGCGGCTTGGCATTGATGTCGGACGCCTCAAATCGCTTGAACCGCTGGAGCGCGGCCAGTCCGGGCGAATCATTCAATTGCGTATCACCGGCGAGCGGCGCACCCTGGTCATCGGCAAAGAGCTTGAGATACGCCGGGCGCTGTCGCGGTCGCATCTTTATAGCTCGGCCTTCGTGGTTGATGTTGAGAAAGGCGATGCGGATTATCCGCAGTCGTTCACCTTAATCGGCGCAGGCTGGGGGCACGGCGTCGGGCTTTGCCAGATCGGCGCGGCGGTGATGGCGGAGCGCGGCTACGGGCACAGCGAAATTCTGTCGCACTATTTTCCCGGCGCGCGGTTGCAAACGCTTTATTGATGAGTGGCGACGAGCGGGAATAAGCAACAAGCCATAGGTAAACCACTCAGCCGGGTTGACGCGGCTTTCCCGAAGGGCACATGGGCCAGCCGTTTACGGCTGGTTACAGACGATGCGATTCATCGGGCTGAGGAGCTACGGCAGTGTATGATTCGTCAAGCTTGTGTCGATGAACTCACACAACATCCGGCAAATGACAGAGGATGTAATGATTCGAGCAAAGCATTTCGCGACGCATCTTTTGTTTTTTGCAACTATGGTGATGGCGATGAGCGAAACTATTCTCCCTGCTTCGACTGAACAAGCGCCCGCCGAGGCGTTCTCTTATGTCGAGTATGATCGGCTGGTTGCAAAGTACGTTGACGGGCGCGGGCGGGTCAATTACGCCGGACTGAAGAAAGAGCTTGCGGCGCTGCAAGCGTTCCTTGATCAACTCGCGGCGGTGAGTCCCGAAAGCAAGCCGGAGCTTTTTGCCAACGACGATGAAAGTAAGCGATATTACCTGACGGCCTACAATGCGTATGTGCTGTTTTATGCGGCGAAAGCTTATCCTGACAAGAACGCGCTGTGGGCCAAGCTCGGCTGGTTCAAGAATAAAGAGATTGTGCTCGGCGGGCGACAACTGACGCTCAACGATCTGGAGCACAACATCATTCGCAAACGCTTTCTCGATCCGCGCATACACTTCTACCTGAACTGCGGCGCGGTGAGCTGCCCGCCGCTCAAGGCCAGAGCCATTGCCGAGAATGCCACCGAGTCCGAGCTTGAAGACGGCGCGCGCGCTTTTATCAACGACCCGGCCAACGTGCGCTTCGAGGCCAAGACGCGGACGCTTTATCTGTCGAAGATTTTTGATTGGTATGAAGGCGACTTCCTGAATTATTTGCGCGCCAAGCGCGGCCTCGCCAGTCCGCAGATTGCCGATTACATCAAGCTCTATCTCGTAGGCGAAGCGGCGCAATTGCTTGCCCGTGTGCCGGCTGATCAACTGCGCGTCAAGCATCTCGATTACGACAAGAACCTGAATGAGCAGTGAGTTTTTCCGAAGCGACTTATCATCTTCCACGCCTTTGCCCTATAATCAAGGCGAACCCCCGATAGCTCAACGGCACACACCGGCAGCCGATGCCGCAAACGTTTTTATTCGCGGATGGCGGTTTGCTGTTTTCCGCGCGTCGGCTGATAATCTACGTCCGAGACCATCACACTCACTGGGCGTTGGAGGCGTCCGTCGAGGCTGCTGCAAACGGCCTTGAAAAGCATCGCGTATGAATGTGCTTGCGGTTGACACTGGCTATTCGGCCACGAAAATCTATACGGAAGTCAAAGGCTCGCGCAAGACCTTGATCTTTCCGTCGGTCATCGGCCCCGCCGAATTCGGCGAAGATTTCCTCGGCACCAAAGAAGACAACTTCATCGCCGAACTCAGCCTCTATCCGGGCAAGGTG
>JBBWZK010000342.1:0-7253 GCA_039648975.1 Blastocatellia bacterium | reverse complement strand
ATTTGCACCGTCGTTTGAGCAAAGACTATGAGGGATTACCCGAAAGCAGCGAGGCCTTTATCTACATTGCGATGACACGCCTGATGCTGCGGAGGCTAAGACCTTGATGATTTTTCAAACAGCTTCTTAAGAGCTTTACCATCAATCCTCTTTTTAGGCGGGGAATGGTTTTTCGAGGTTTTGCCAGGCGCAATGTAATTACTGAAGTTATACCCAGTACCATCAGCAAACCTAAAAATCTGGATTATAAGCTGAATCCTGTACGTTGCTGACGGATCGACAGTATGCGTACTTCTATATGTCTCAAACCCTTTCCAGATGCCCTTCTCAATCTTCAAAACATAGGTTTCTCCAGGATTGATCCGGGGGTCTTCGGGACTTGGGATTTCTTCGTCGATTAGCAGCCTATGCGCGCCAAAGATCACAGGGAATGCATACGTAAGTCCGTTTTCAGGAATGATCAAATCCGGTAACCTCATTGAGGTGTGGATATAGCAAATTGGTTTCGTTGAGGTGTTTTTTATTACAATTTCCATATCGCGAAGGAAATTATCGCTTTGAAGATTCCTAACCTCCATAACGGTCAGAGGGAAATGAAGAGGAACATTCATTTTTATTGCTCTTTCTTGTATGACGCTTTCTTGTTGAGCAACCGAGACCGCAGTTAATGGAGACAGGTCTGGATAAAGCAAGACAAGACAAGCTAGACCCAAAAACACTGCGGGTACACCAAGTGCAGGATATTTTCTCATGCTAGACTCCTTTCCGAATGGAAGTGGAACAAGATTGGCCTAATCAAAGACCGGATGGTGTGCTTTCTATCACCCTGAATTTACAATGTCAACTAAAATATATTATTTTGTACCGGGCTTCGCTGAAGGATTTGCGATGCAGCTTATAAGGTATACCGACCTGTTTAGATTACGCGCTATAAAAGGATTCTCAAAAAACCTTGATTACAGAACACTATTGACGCGCACGGTTTGCCGCAAAAAAAATGGGCCGACCGCTTGAGTCAGCCCATCCAGTTAATCTTTTTGTCTGCTCTTCAACGCAAAGCGATCTGGCGAATGCGTTGATTCTCCGTATCCACGACATAGAGAATGCCGCGCTGGCGGTCTATGGCCAGACCGCGCGGCTGGCTGAAGCGCGCGAGCGCCCCCGCGCCATCGCGGAATCTACTCGATCCTGTGCCGGCGAGCGTCGTCACGTTGCCCAGCAGGTCGACACGGCGAACGTCGTTGTTGCTCACTTCTGAGACATACAGTGTGCCGTCTGAGTCAACCGCCAGAGCGATGGGTTGATTGAAGGTCGCCTCGCCCGGCGGGCCGTCATCCATGCCGGTCGCGCCGCTGCCGGCAAGCGTGCTAACCCGGTTGCTGGCCAGGTCAATGCGGCGGACGCGATCATTGTTGGTGTCGGCGACATAGAGGAACTGGCCGTCGAGCGACAGCGCCAAACCTGTGGGCGTGTTGAAGCGGACGTTCGGCCCAATGCCATCGGCAAAGCCCGGCACGCCGTTGCCAGCCAGCGTGTCGACCTGACCGTTGCGAATACGGCGAATCGCGTGATTGCCCGCGTCCGCGACGTATATCGAACCATCCGCCGCAATCACCATATCGTCAGGCAGGCGGAACGCCGCGCCGCCGAGCAGCGGGCCGTTGTGGAAGCCATCCATGCCGAGCTTCGTGCTATTGAAGGTTATCTGTTTCTCTGCACCCTCTATCGGTCGGAAGTCGCCGGCAAAGGTGTCGACGGTGACTGTGCTTCCAGAACGGCGAATGCGGCGTATGACGTTGTTGCCGTTCTCGCTGACATAGATCGTGCCGTCGCCGTCAACGACGACGCCGTTCGGGTAGGAGAAGACCGGCGGGTCGGTCGTGTCAGCCGAATCTTTGTAGCCTTCCTGGCCGGTGCCGGCGACGGTGCAGACCTCGCCGGTCGCCGGGTTCAGCGTGCGAATCGCGTGATTCTGTTGATCGGTGATGTAAAGCAAGCCGTCCGGGCCAAGCGAAATGCGGCGCGGGCGGCGGAAGGTCGCCGTCGCCGTGGTCACGCAGGTATCGCTAAAGCCTTCGCGCGACAGTCCGGCAAATGTAGTCACCGTCACATCCGGCACCACTTCGAAGCTGAAGGTGCTGGTCACGATGTCGCCTTTCTTGACCTGCACGGTATGTGTGCCGGGAGCGCTGAGAAGGTCGCCGGTGATGACGAGGGTCAGCCGGCGTTTCGTCAGGCCTTTGATCTTCGCGGGCTGCCCATCGATCAGCGCCGTCGTGCCCTCGCCGAAGTTGTCGCCGACGACGTCAATCGTCGCGCGATCCTCGCCGACGCGAACGCGCAGCGGCGCAATGGTGAAGATAAACGGATCCTCAGTCGGGCTGACCGTCCGAATCTGGTCTTCGGATTGAACGCCGTTCTGCTGTATGCGCACGATCAACTCTCCGGGTTGCGCCAGCAGACTGGCCGGGATCGTCGCTTCCAGGTGGCCTTTCTTGACGGTGGTCGGCAGCGGCGTGTCATTGACGACGATTTGCGCATCATCATTGAAGTTGCCGAATACTTTCAGCAGCACGTCTTCGGCGCCAACGTTCAAACGGCCCGGATCGGTTCCAGTGATCTTTGGCGCACGCGCCACGATGTAGAAGATTTCGGTGTTGGAAAAATTGCCCTGATTATCCGCTGCGGTGACCGGGATGGCCGCCGGCACGTCATTGAATTTCGTCGGGATGAGAATCTGAATTTTGCGGTCGTTGAGGATTTGGAAGTTGACCGACTTGCCGCCGACGAAGACTTTAGAAACCTTACTGAGTCCTTCACCGGTGACAAACGGCGCGAGAATATTGGTTTCGCCTTGCTGCACGGCGTTCTGCGGCAGGCGGATGAAAAAATCTGCGGTCGGATCAACCACCGTCAGCGTCTCTGTCGCGCTGGTCTGGCCGTCGGGGTTTTGCACGGCGACGCTGTGCGTGCCGGGCGCGGCAACCACCGAGGCGTCAACGTCCGCCACCAGGACACGCTTGCTCACGAAGCGTGTGGCGAGCGGCTGGCCATCAAAGAGAATGACTGCGCCCTCGACGAACGCGCGCCCTTCAGCGCGCACCGTAAAAGTCGGCGCGCCGGTGGTAATCGTCGTCGGGCCGATCTTGTTTAATTCCGGCGCGTCGGCGGCATGCACGACAGCGCGGCGGCTGAGTTCAGGCAATAACATCAGCGACAACATCATGATGATTGCCAGCGAATAGATAACTGCTTTTCTCATTCTCCAATCTCCTTAGTTGGCGCAAGCCGACCGAATCACCGAAATGCTAGACGGCTGACGGATTCGGTAGAGACACAGGCTGCGCTTATAATCCCTTTACCCTCTTGCTCGATTGATAGTTCGCTCTAAGATAGAAGTCGCGGCAAGCGAAATCTTGCAACTGAAAACCTGCAAAGACCGGCAGGCAAAATTTGAATCACATTGGTTCATCAGTGCGCCTTGAGAGGTCTGGTAGCAATTCTAAATTATACCGACCGGCGCGCGGATTCCACAAGCACTATTCAGGATACAGGATACAGGATTCAGGATTCAGGGCCGCTTCGCAAGCGCAACCAACTGGATGATTGATGGTCGAGCGCCGGCCCTTCGAGTACAAACTGAATCCTGTATCCTGTATCCTGTATCCTGAACGGAGGCCAAGCGGATGAAGATCAAGCGATTGGGACGAAGTGGGCTGAAAGTCACCGAAGTCTGTCTCGGCACGATGACCTTTGGCCATCAATGCGATGAGCCGACCTCGTTTGCCATCATGGACGAAGCCGCCGAGCGCGGCATCAACTTTATTGACACGGCGGATGTTTATCCGGTGCCGGTCGCTCTTGAAACCGTCGGGCGCACCGAAGAGATCGTCGGGCGCTGGCTCAAGGGCAAGCGCGACGACTTCATTGTCGCCAGCAAGTGCCGTCATCCGATGGGCCGCCGCCCGAACGATGCAGGGTTATCGCGCAAGCATATCCTCTACGCCATCGAAGCGAGCTTGCGGCGATTGCAGACCGATTACCTTGACCTGTATCAAGTGCATGCGCCCGATCCCGACACGCCGATTGACGAAACCTTGCGGGCGCTCGACGTGATCGTGCAAAGCGGCAAAGCGCGTTATGTCGGCTGTTCGAACTTCAAGGCGTGGGAACTGGCGAAGGCGCTGTGGACAAGCGACAAGCTGGGGCTGGCGCGTTTCGATTCAACGCAACCGCGCTACAACCTGTTAGCGCGCGACATCGAGGCCGAAATGTTGCCGCTGTGTCTGGATCAAGGTGTTGGTGTGATGGCTTACAATCCGCTGGCTGGTGGTTTGCTGACCGGCAAGCATCACCGCGACGAACCGCCAGCCGAAAACACGCGCTTTGCGGTTGCCGGCAAACTCTACCGCGAGCGTTACTGGAACGACGCCAACTTTGCAGCCGTCGAACGCCTGCTGGCATTTTTTGCGGCACGCGGTAAATCGCTGACCCAGGTTTCGGTTGCCTGGATATTGCAACAGCCCGCCATCACCTCGGCCATCCTCGGTGCGACCAGCGCGGCGCAACTCAGCGACTCCCTGAAAGCCGTCGACACGCATCTCGATGACGAAGAGATGCAGCAACTGAACAGCGCCTGGTACGAGTTGCCGAGACGTTAGGAGAGGGGAGACACGGCGACGCGGAGACACGGCGACGCGGTGAAGGGACGAAGCAGAGATACAGTAACGCAGCGATAAGTTCAGCCTTGATTCCTGTCCCCGCGTCGCCGTGTCTCCGCGTCCCCGCGTCGTCTTTCAGTCGCCGCTGTCGGCGGCTTCTTTCAGCTTGCGCTTGGCGAGTTGCTGGCGCACGCCCTGTGTGTAGAGCTTGGCGAATTCGAGGATGGAGAGTCTTTGCGGCGCGCCTTCGTAATAAAAGGTGCAGGCGTTGCCGACTTCGCGTTGCAGCAGCTTCAAATCCGTCGGGTCGAGCGGGAACTTCAAGCAAGCCTGTGGCGCGGCGGGTGTCGTGTAGATCGCGCAGCGCGTGTTGAAAGGCCCTTCGTCAACGAAAAACGGGCATTGGAATTGAATCTTGCAGCATAGGCCGCAACGATTGCACTCGCCGCGCTGGTAAGCTTTATAACGATAAGCCAGATTATCAGGCAGGATGTTGGAAAGAATCGTGCGTCGCAACGCCGCCCAGGTATGAATCGAAAACGGTGCGCGTATGACTTTCTTGGCAACGGCGCGGAACATCTGTCCGTACATCCAGCGGCGCGACGGCACTTCGGGCGGCAGGTCAAATTCCTTTGATGATGGCGAGAAGATGTTTGTAAAAACGTGAAGCACTCGCCCGCCCTGCTGTTTTTCTTGTGCCATTAGAAGTCCTCATGATTTTAGAAATGATGATTGATGCGCGTCCAGATTATGGTGCAAGGCTCTATCTCGCGGGAGCGTTGTCCAATACATGAATGTGCAAGCTCTGTTCCGACAGAAGGGCCATAGTAGCATCAAGGTTCAGGCGCGGGCAAACATAAGTCAGCATAGGCAAGACGTGTGGCGGCGCACAACGAGATGGCTTGTTCGGATTTCGTTTCGCGTTTATGCTGTTTCGGTACACCACGCCCGTGGAGCAGCCCTTGATGCAACCAGCGAAGTTTTGCAGTGAATGCGGAGAGATATTGAAAGCGACGCGCGCCCGCCTTATCCGAGGGCGCGCGACTTGCGACCGATGCGCGCCGCGATTTCGCGCGCCGCGATTCTTGAAAGTGATAAGCCTCGCGCTGCTCCTTCTCGTCGCTTTTGCCATCGGTCGCTACGGCACGCCGCCGCGCACGGTTTATCTGATCGGCACGCCGATTGAGCCGATTGCGACTGCCGAGCCGAGCGCCGTCGAAGCCGCTAATCCTTCATCCACCGCACACGATACACAGGCAATCAACTCTGCCGATGACACGGTGACGATCTGCGGTGCGCCGACGAAATCGGGCAAGCCCTGTCAGCGCAAGGTGAAGGGCGGCGGCTATTGTTACCAACACCGCGACAAGTACGGCCAGAAGAACGCCAACCGGCATTCGCCATGAATCCTGGAGAGCGGCTTTCTCAAAGCGAGGCGACGCGCTTGTGGAGTTCGCGGGCAATCATCGCCGGCTTGTCGTCGCGGGCAAACTCGACCGGCTCGCCGATGGTCACCTGCACTTCGCCCGGACGCGCGAAATAGCGGCGCGCGACTTTCATTTCATACAGGCCGTCCAGTCTGACCGGCACCACCGGCACGCCTAGATTTGTAGCCAACATGCCAATCCCTTCCAGAAACGCTTTCATCTCGCCGTCCGGCGTGCGGCGGCCTTCGGGAAAGACCAGCACGCTCAGGCCGCGATCCATCGCTTCGCCCGCGAATGCGAAGCTGCGCCGGAAACCGCTCTTCTGCGGCAGCGGAAAGACGTTGAACAGCGACACGACTGAAATGTATTGCACATAACCAAGCAGCCGCCGCCACATCGGCGTGCCCGGCGGCGGGCGTCGCCAGTTGCGCAGCTTTTCGCCTTCCATCGCAATCGCCAGCCGCAGCCGGTAACGCGCCGGCAGAGCGTATTGAATCAACGACTGGTCAACCATCGAGACGTGATTCGCCACCAACAGCAGTGGCCCCTGTGCATCTTGCAGTCGCGCTTTGCCGATGATGCGAGCGCGGCTCATCAGCCAGATGAGCGGCAGCATGACCAGATAAAAGATCATTGCGCGAAGCCACGTCACAGGAAATCGCCCTGGCCATTTCGGATAAGGATACTCGGCCACTTCATCCCGCGCACCTTCGCGGATCATGCGTTCGATGTCACCGACCGTCGTCGCCGAAGTGAATGCCGCTTCATCGAGATCAACTTGATAGTGATCTTCGAGCGCGCTCAACAACTCGACGCGGCCAAGCGAATCGAGCTTCAAATCAGCCGCGAGATTGGCTGTTGTATCAACGTGCGCGGGCGCTTCGCCGCTGACGCGCGCCACCTGCTGTAGGATGAAGGACGAAGAGGAGAAAGAGAGTGGGGGAGTGGGGGAGTGGGAGAGTGGGAGAGTGGGAGAAAATCCTCGCTGCTCCGCTTCATCCCTTTTCCCTTTCTCCCCTTCTCCTTTACTTTCCTTTTCCCCCGCTCTCCCACTCCCCCACTCCCCCACGCTCATACTCCTCTTCGTCCATCAACCAACAGCAGGAGGCGCGCGACACCGGCGAAGCGCCCGCGCACGATGATACAACACCCAAACACGCGGCTG
>JBBWZK010000332.1:0-8573 GCA_039648975.1 Blastocatellia bacterium | reverse complement strand
CCAGGAGTCAGCAAGGCATTCGCCCGCATTCGCGCTAAAAGACCTGAATGGGCGAACCGTTCGGCTCAGTGACTTCAAAGGCAAAGTTGTGCTGCTGAACTTTTGGGCAACATGGTGTGCGCCGTGTCGAGCCGAGATGCCTGATCTGGTCAAGCTGCAAAATGAATATCGGTCTAAGGGGTTGCAGGTTGTAGGAATGACGTACCCCGATTACAGCCGCGCCGCTGTCGGCCACATCGCGCGGCGGCTGAAGCTGAACTACCCCATTCTGTTAGGCACTCGTAAACTCGCAGGTCAGTACGGGGTGGGCGAAGTCATGCCGACGACCATCGTCATTGACCGGCAGGGACGGATTCGCGCTCGCATTCTCGGCATCCTGGAACCGGATGAATTTGAGCAGAATGTAAAGCCGCTGCTTCACTGATCGCGGGGCAATACGACCATCTGCGCGCCGCCCGCGCGTCGCACGTCAACACGGTGATTGCCGAAGGCACGAGTTCCGAACGATTACTCTCCTATGGATGCCGGTGCGGGCGATTCCGCGCCGGCGTTGCGCAACTGCCGCCACGCTTCAGTAACTTTCACGCGAGCCCCTTCGGCCAGTTCATAAAGGGCGGGCAAAGCAACCAAAGTTAAAATCGTTGAAGTGACCAGCCCGCCGATGAGCGCGATGGCCATCGGTTGTTGTAGCTCCGCGCCCGCGCCCCAGCCGATGGCTATCGGCAGTACGCCGAGCCCCGCCGATGCGGCGGTCATCAGCACAGGCCGCAATCGCGTGCGCGCGCCGAGATCGAGCGCCTCGTACAAACTGTAACCTTCACTCCGCAACTGGTTGATGTACTCAACCAGAATCAAGCCTTTTTGCACGGACAGGCCGAAGTGCGCCAGCAAGCCGATGATCGATGAGACGTTGAGCGTCGTGCCGGTTATCCATAAAGCGATGAAGCCGCCCGCCAAGGCCAGCGGGATGGTCGCGCTGACCAGCAGCACTTGCCAGATCGACCGGAAAGCCAGGTAGAGCAGAAAGAAAACCAGCAGCGCGGAAATCATAAACGCTCTCGCCAGTTCGCTCGTCAGTTCCTGCTGGCGTGCGTAGCTGCCGCCGAAGCTGACGAAGTAACCATCCGGCAGCTTGACGCCGCGCAAGCCTTTCTCAATCTCTTGAACCACAGAGCCCATGTCGCGCCCCTGCACATTCATCGACACCTGTATGCGGCGCAACTGGTCTTCGCGCTTGATGGTCGCCGGGCCGCGCTCTTGTCGCACGTCGGCGATGTCGCCGAGCGCCACCTTCTGTCCGCTCGGCGTATCGATCATCAGTTGGGCGAGTTTTTCAGGCGCATCGCGATACTGCTCATGCAGGCGCATCACCACAGGGTATTCTTTAAGGTGATCTTTGAGGACGGTCGTCACTTCGCGGCCTCCGAGCAGGGATTCGACCGTGTGGCCGATCTCGCCGGGATTCAAACCGAAGCGCGAGGCGCGCTCGCGGTCGACTTTGATGACGACCTGCGGCACGCCTTCCAATGGCTCAAGCCGTACGTCGACGATGCCCGGCACTCGCTCGACCAACCGTTTGACTTCAGCGCCTTTCTGCGCCAGCGTGTCGAGATTGCTGCCAAAGACTTTGACGGTGAGCGCCGCCGACGTGCCGGAGATCGATTCGTCTATGCGCATATTCAGCGGCGTGGTGATTGACGTAGCCGCGCCGGGCACTTTCTTCAACTGCTCGCGCACCCAGCTTTCGATCTCAGCCGTGCGATGCTGGCGCTGCGAGCGCGGCACCAGTTGCAGATAAATCTCAGCGGTGTTGACCGGCATAGGGTCTTCCGAGCGTTCGGCGCGGCCTACGGGCTGGATGACGGCGGCAACGTCTGGGCCGCCTTCGAGTACAGAGGTCACCTGTGAAGCGATGCGGTCGGTTTCGCCAAGGCTCGTCCCCGATGGCGTGCTGACTTCGACAAGCAAGCTGCCCTCGTCCATCTTCGGCAACAGTTCCGTGCCCAGAAACGGCAGCGTGATCAACGAGCCGGCGAATATCGCTATGGCGACAACGACGGCGCGGACGGGCCGCCGCAACGCGCCGCGCAAGACAGGTTCATAGACGCGCTCCGCTTGTCTTGCCAGCCAGCTTTCTTGCTTGAGCCGCGGCGCAACTTTTCTAAGCAGCGTGTAACAGAGCGCCGGCGTCAAGGTCAGCGACAAGATCAGCCCGACGGCCATCAAGACAATCACCGTGAGCGCAAACGGGCTGAGGATCTTGCCTTCAAGGCCGGAAAGAAACAGTAGCGGCAGGAAGACGACGATGATAATGGCGGTCGAGTAAGCCGCTGGCCTGCGCACCTCGCTCGCGCCTCTGAGCGTCGCGCGCAGTGAATCACCGGGGTTCTTTTGCAGATGGCGAAAGATGTTCTCTGTATCAACAATCGCCGCATCGATCATGATGCCAAGCCCGACCGCCAGCCCGCCCAGCGACATGATATTGAGTGTCACCTGAAAAAGATGCAGAAAGGTGAAGCTAATCACCACGGCGACAGGAATCGTGATCGCGGCGATGAGCGTCGAACGCAGATTGCCGAGGAACAGAAAGATGATCAGCACGACGGCGACGCCGCCGACCAGCAAGGCTTCTTCCAGCGTCCGTGTCGCCACGCGAATCAACTCCGACTGATCGAAGAACGACACGGTCGAAACGCCTTCGGGCAGAAAAGGCTTCAACTCGTCGAGCGCCTGGCGGGACTGTTCAACCACCGCCAGCGTGTCGCTGCCAAACTGTTTTGTAACCGTCATCACGACGGCCTCCTGCTGGTTGACGCGGGCGATGCCGCGCCGCACCGCCGCGCCATCGCGCACTTCGGCGACCTCACGTATGCGGACGGGAACGCCGTCGCGGACGGCGACGACGATGTTGGCGATGTCATCAAGCGAGTTGATGCGCCCCAGACCGCGCACCTCCATCTCGGTCGCCGTGCCGGTAATGAAGCCGCCCGAAAAGTTCAGATTCGACTCATTAACCGCCGCGACGATTTCATGGTGCGAGAGGTTATAAGACCGCATGCGCTCAGGGTCGAGGGCGATTTCGTACTGGCGGCGCTGGCCGCCGTGCGAGGTGATGCGGATCACGCCGGGTACGGTCTGGAGCTTGTAGCGAATGAGGTAATCCGCCGTCTCTTTCAACTCTTTGGTGTCGGACTTGCCGCTGTCGCCGGCGACGTAAAACAACAGGACTTCGCCGAGCCGCGAGGCGGCGGACGACAGCACAGGCGGCGCAGTGCCAACAGGAAAATCACGCGCCGAGGCGGCGAGTCGTTCGGCGAGCAGTTGCCTTGCCAGATAATAATCGATCCCGAAACGAAACTCCGTCCGCACAGACACCACGCCGGTTTCAGATTCCGAGCGCACCTTCACGACGTTAGGCAGGCTGCGGAAAGCCGCTTCCAGAGGACGGGCGATCAGCGTCTCGCCTTCCTGAGCCGCAAGCCCGGGATTTTCGACAAACACCGTGATCACCGGCGACGAGAGGTCTGGAAACAGGTCTGTCTCCATCGCGCGAAACGCCACCAGCCCAAGGAACAACGCCAGCGCGATGGCGAAGACCACCAGCAACCGATTGCGCAGAGAAAACTCGATCATGCGGTTCAGCAGGCCGCTGCGCGCTCGATCTTCTTTATCAATGCTCGTCATGGTGGCCTCCTTCTTCGCCGCTGCCTTTCTGCATATTCTTGAGTTGGTATGCGCCGGCGATAACGACTTCCTCGCCCGCTTCAACGCCGCTCAAGATTTCCGCCGATTGATAGTTGATCGTGCCGACTCGAACGGGCCGGCGCTCGTAGCGGTCGCCTTGCTTGACGTAGACGACCTGCACGCCGTCGTCGTCAACCAGCGCTGACACAGGTACGAGCAGACTGTCTTTGCGCGCGCCTGTGCTGATGCGCACCTCGACTGCCATCTCATGTTTCAGTAGCGCGCCTGCATTGGTTATGCGTGCGCGCACGGCAACCGTTCGTTTTTGCGGATCGACCGTAGGGCCTACTGATTCGATTCGTCCTTCAAAGGCGCGGTCGTGTAAACCGGGCAGCCGCGCGACCAACCGCTGCCCTGCCTTGACGTGTGTAGACTGCGATTCCGGCAACTGCGCTTCGATGATGATGTTTGTAAGGTTCATTACGGTCATCAACTCGCCGCCCTGTGACACGGCTTGTCCGACGGAGAGGCGACGGTCGACGACTGTGCCGGCGATTGGCGACGTGATGTTGAGCATGCCGCCTTGTCCGCTCGCGCCAGCGCCGAGCGCCGCGAGTGATTGCACGAGCCTTGCGGCGACCGCGCGGAATTGTTCAAGCTCGCTTGCGGCCTGCTGTTGCTCGCGTGTCACCTGAATGTTCGACAGGTAATCGTATTCCGCCTGCGCGTTCTTGGCCTCCAATTCTGCTTCAGCCACTTCGCGCCCTGCCACGCCGCCGAGCGCCGCAAGTTTGCGTTTGCGCTCCAGCTTGTTTTGCGCAAAGTCGAGCTTGTTTTTTGCTTGAATGACGGCGGCGCGATTTTCGCTCCTGCCGATTCGCGCGAGGTTCTGTTCGGCGAGTCGCAGTTTGGCTTGCGCTTCGCTCAACTGGCCGCGCAAGTCCGCCACCTGCGGGCTATCGATAACGACAAGCACCTGCCCGGCCCGCACACTCTGGCCCGGTTCGGCGAGCACGCGCACGGCGCGGCCATCGACTTTGGCTCCGACGACGGCCAGTCCGTTCGGTGCGACCAGCGCCTTGCCGACGGTTGCGAGGCTGTCTTCGATCTCGCCGCCGGCGACCTTCGCGGTCTTGATGCCGACCAGTTCGGCGGTCTCGTCGCTGACTTCAATCGCGCCCTCCTGGCTATGCTCGTCGTGCGCTTCGTCTGCGTCTCGAGCTTCGAGCATCGGCGGCGTGTCGACAGCGATGGTTCGCTTCGCAGGCCGAGGCCAGAACCAATAAGCGACTGACACAAACAGCAGGAGAATTCCCGCGATGGTCAATAGGGCCGGCGCTATGCGATAGCGCGCGGCGAGGCGTTCGATAAGCCCACGACTGCGGGGAGTCACAGTTTGCCCTTCAGTTTTTATAGTCGGTTGCTCTTCAGTTTTTATAATCGAATTTTCCGGCATCGTCTTAATTCCTCACGCCGGCAGTGACCGACGCACCGAGGGCCAATGACAGATCGGCCCCTGCCCTTGCACGGGACAGGCAGGGATCGCCGAGGGCAATGGCACACGCGGCCATACACTCCACAACAGCTTGAACCTATGCGCGAACGAAAGGGATTAAGAAAGGCGCGGTGGGCGGAACCGGCTTTGCAATGGCGGGACAGGCAAAGGCGTATTGGTTAAAAAGGATGCCGGCGGTTTGGCATGCAAGAGGGTGATGTCGAAATGCGCGCCCGGCAGAATATGCGCGCAGCAGCAGAAGCAATCTTCATCCACATCCGCCGGATTTGAGGATTGCTCAGGTTGAGCATCCGTCGTTGCCACGAGCGCCGTCTCATCACCGCGTACTTGAGCCGACGAGCCCTGTTGCGGGGCGCTTGCAGTGGCCAGATTGTCTATCCACTCACAGCAGGATTGCGGAGAAACCAGGTCGGCGGAGAGATCCACGGACGCAAAGATGAGCAGGAGAATCGCGCACCAGCCATGTAAAGCGCCTTGTCTCATCAATCCTTTGTCGTGGCCACCGTTCATTGAGCAAGCAAAGTAACATGATGGCTATTGGATCGTCAATTTATGGGCAATTCTAACTCCGCAGCCCGATGAATTGGGCTGCGGAGTTACAGACAATTAACAAATAGCGATGCTGCCGCTTCGATTTGCTGTGAGGACGCCTTGATGCTAGGCTTGCGCCTGCGGCCATAACGGCAACTCGCGCGCCAAGCGGCTACGATGTTCAAACGCATCGGCAAGTGGAGCCGCGCAGCAGACCTTCGTGGGGATGAATCGATTGAGGTTCTTGAAGAATCGTCTCTGCGTACAGATTCCAACAACACGACCTTTCAGGGAAAAGTAAATGAAAAAATTTCTGAAGCGCGTTCTCTTTGTCCTCGCCATCCTCATCCTCTTGGCGCTCGGCATTTTCTTTTTCGTCGTACCTGCGCAGATCGAAAAACGCATGAACCGCACGCTCAACTCGCCGCCCTATCCGGCCAGCGAGCGCGCCGTCGAGTTGCACAACAAGTTGCTGGTCGCCGACCTGCACGCCGATTCGCTGCTCTGGGCGCGCGACCTGCTCGAACGCGGCACGCGCGGCCACGTCGATATCCCGCGTCTGATCGAAGGCAACGTCGCGCTGCAAGCCTTCACCATCGTCACCAAGACGCCGCGCAATCAGAATATCGAAAACAATACCGGCGACACAGACAACATCACGCTGCTGGCCGTCGCCGAACGCTGGCCTATAAAAGCCTGGAGCAGCCTGACCGAGCGCGCCATCTATCAAGCTCATAAACTTCAGGACACCGCCGAGCGCTCGGTTGGCAAGTTCACGCTCATTCGCACGTCGTCAGAGTTATCGGCTTATCTCGACCGGCGCATCAAGGAACCGCAGATCACCGCAGGCTTTTTGGGCATCGAAGGCGCGCACGCGCTCGACGGCAATCTTGATAACCTGGATCGCCTGTATGCGGCAGGCGTGCGCATGATGGCGCCGACGCACTTTTTCGATAACGACATCGGCGGCTCGGCGCACGGCGTCGCGAAAGGCGGCCTGACCGACAAGGGCCGCGAGATGATTCGCCGCATGGAAGCGAAAAAGATGATCGTTGATCTGGCGCACGCCTCGCCTGCGACGATTGAGGACGTGCTCGCCATCGCCACGCGACCCGTCGTCGTTTCGCATACCGGCGTCAAAGGCACCTGCGACAACACGCGCAACCTCAGCGACGAGCAACTGAAAGCCATTGCTAAAACCGGCGGCGTGATCGGCATCGGCTTCTGGGACACCGCCGTGTGCGGCACGGATGCCAAAGCCATCGCGCGTGCGATTCGTTACACGGCGAACCTCGTCGGCGTCGATCACGTCGCCCTGGGCTCGGATAACGATGGCGCGGTCGTTGCGCCGTTCGATATCAGCGGCGTCGTCGAGATCACCGATGCGCTCTTAGAGGACGGTTTCACAGACGAAGAGATCGGCAAGATCACGGGCCGCAACACGCTGCGCCTGCTGATCGAGAACCTGCCTTAACGCCGCTTTCTTGATAGAACCGCTGACCGCCAAGTAGAATAACCTTCCCGCTGGGGAACAAACACCGTGCAAGATTCCTGATCGAATGCGC
Source organism: Blastocatellia bacterium (assembly GCA_039648975.1). Classification (GTDB taxonomy): domain Bacteria; phylum Acidobacteriota; class Blastocatellia; order UBA7656; family UBA7656; genus DATENM01. The sequence goes on along the minus strand of JBBWZK010000332.1, from coordinate 1,277 downwards.
TCATGCGGCGAACTGCGGGGAAAGCAACCCGCGCTTGCTTTGTGGCATTGCCTATAAATTTTCAGGCAAGCATGATCGCTCGCCCGCGCCATGTCGCGCTCGTGCGGTTCAGGAGCGATGGAGGCCTGAAACCAGTTTGAGCAGAACAACGAAAATTTATCTGTTAGCAGTCATCCTGCTTTTGACAATCAACGCGGCGGCGTGCAAGCAGACCGTGAAGGGCAGCAACGGCAAGCCGCCGGTTTCGCGCTGCATGGAAGACCTCAACAACATCCCCGAACTGGCGGCGCTCAAAGCGCGCGAAAAGGATAAGCCTGAAGAAGGATCATCGGGCCGTCCGCTCGACGGCCTGGCCATTGCTCTGACGCTCAACGATCAGGTTCACAGCACAGGCGATCCCAAGGATGTCGATAACTGGTGCGAGCACGAAGACAGCCGCGAGAACTTTGACCGGTTGGTCGCGGCGCTCAAACAACACGAGATGCCGCCGACCGTCGACTTCGCCATCGGCCAGGGGCTTGACCTGCAACTCGCTCAGGCGTGGGTCGCCAGCGGCAACCGGCTCGGCGTTCTCACCTACAGCCATAAGAAGCCGACCAAGTCGACCGCCGACGAATTCATCGACGACATCGCGCGCAACGAACAGACCGTCAGCCCGTTCAAACAAAGCGCCCCGGGTCAGCCGAAATATTTTCGCTTTCCGCGAATGAAAGTCAGCCCCGACGCCGAAGCCCGCGCCAAGATCGATAGATACCTGCGCGACAACGGCTACACGGTCGCGCCGGCAACGATTGATGCGCACGACGAAACCTTCAACTGGATTTATTGCTCGGCGATGTCGCGCAAGGACGAATCCTGTGTGAATCTCCTGAAGGTTTATTTCAAGAGCCTGTTGCTCGATACCACCTTGAAGGCGCGTCAGTCCGCCAGACAATTGGCCGGCCATGACGTCAAGCACATTCTCGTCGTCAAAGCCGATCAGTTCACCTGTGATTTCCTGGGCGAAATTATTGCCTGGTACAAAACGATGGGGGCGCACTTCATTGCGCTTGATGAGGCGCTGGGCGATCCGTTTTACAAGATGGTTGACGGCGAAGGCAAACCCGTCGCGGCAAAACTCACACGCGACATCAAACACGCGCAGAGCGAAAGCGGCCAGAAAAAATAGCCCAGCCATAAGCCAAAGATATGAAGTCAAAGATGTAAGCGCGGGCCGTTAGCTACTACAGATCCCTTGCAGGCGGCTTTGCCGCTTGGCTGTGCGGCAAGTCTGTGAC
>JBBWZK010000320.1:0-3230 GCA_039648975.1 Blastocatellia bacterium | reverse complement strand
CGGTCTGGTTATATCAAGTCATCGCTTGGAACAACTATCAGCAAGGCAAACCGATTGCGGAAGTCAAAGAAACGGTAGATTTGGCGCGTTGGCGTGTAGCCATCTGAATTACGCGCACGCTTCAGATAAAATCTCAAGCTCCGTTAGGAACGCAATGTTGACATTTCGCCCCGACCGGGCTTGGGCCTTATAGCGTTTGCCTACTATAAACATTGCGTCCCTAGCGGGACTTCTCAGAAAGGCTCTTAAGCCGCCGTCCATTGGTTCCCTTCACCAACACTTCGCGCCGCCAATCAACGTCTTCGTGCCATAATCATTGTTCCGCCGCTGTGATCGCGCTTACAGTAGTCGCACCGTTAGCGTTAATCCGTGAGGGTTTTGCGACCTGTTCGGTAGGCGCGATGTCTTTCGTGATGCGCCGCTGGCTGAGGTATAGTGTCTGCGGCAGCATCTAGCTCGAAACCATCACGCTCAGTACAGGAGGCCAGTTTATGAAGCGTTATTTGCTCTTCGCGCTTTCGCTCGTCCTTTGCCTGTGCGCATCGATTGCGCCGGCGCAGGACTTGTCGAAAGTCGAAATCAAATCCACACAGGTCGCAGGCAACATCTACATGCTTGAAGGGTCGGGCGGCAACATCGGCGTGTCGGTAGGCGCTGACGGCATCTTGATCGTTGACGACCAGTTCGCGCCGCTTGCCGATAAGATTCGTGCCGCGCTCAAGGCGCTTGGCGAAGGCAAGCTTCGCTACGTTTTGAACACGCACTATCACGGCGATCATACCGGCAGCAACAAAGTCTTCGGCACGGAAGCCACTATCGTCGCTCATGATAACGTGCGCAAACGACTATCAGGCGAGATGAAAGCGGCAGGCAGCAGCACAAAGCCCGAACCGCCGGAAGCGCTGCCGGTCATCACGTTCGATAACTCGCTGTAGGTCTTCTTCAACGGCGAAGAGATTCGCGTTATGCATGTGCCGCATGGCCACACAGACGGCGACAGTGTGATCTACTTTACGAAGGCGAATGTCGTCCACATGGGCGACCAGTTCTTCAACGGCATGTTCCCATTCATCGATCTCCAAAGCGGCGGCGATGTCGAAGGCTATGCGCGCAACGTCGAAGCCGTGCTCGCCAAGACGCCTGCGGGCGCCAGGATCATTCCCGGTCACGGGCCGCTGGCGAATGTCGATGACTTGAAGAAGTTTCACCAGATGCTTGTCGAGACGACGGGCATCGTGCGCGAGCGTTTGAAGGCCGGCAAGACGCTCGACCAGATCAAAGCCGAAGGGCTGCCGGAAAAGTGGAATAGCTGGGGACAGGGCTTCATCAAAACACCTGTGTGGCTCCAGACGCTTTATCAGGGTCTCTCGAACAAGTCACCGCGTTGATTAGATGAACCTGCGATAGCATGTAGGGGCGACCCTGCGGTGGTCGCCCCAGTGTACGAACACGCAGTCTGGGGCGGGCAGGGACGCCCGCCGCTACATGCAACCGCAAACCGCTCTAAAGCTTGCCATCGGTGAGCGCCTCAACGTGGCGACCTGCTCCGCAGAGGCTCACTCATATCACCTAACCTGGAGGTGTGCCGATGGCTAATAGCCTGTTCAGAAAAAAACCGCTCGAACTGCTTCTCAAAGAGATGGCGGGCGAAGGCCGCTTGCGCCGCGTGCTCGGTCCGCTGCAACTCACCAGCCTCGGCGTTGGCGCGACCATCGGCACGGGCATCTTCGTACTCACAGGCGTTGCCGCCAACAGCAAAGCAGGCCCGGCGTTGATGCTGTCGTTCGTCGCCGCCGGCATTGCCTGCGTCTTCGCGGCGCTCTGCTATGCCGAGTTCGCCTCGATGGTTCCGGTTGCCGGCTCGGCTTACACCTATGCGTTTGCGACGCTCGGCGAATTGTTCGCGTGGATCATCGGCTGGGATCTGGTGCTTGAATACGCCGTCAGCGCATCAACCGTTGCCGTCGGCGCATCGAAGTATTTCCAGGACTTCATCAGCATTTTCGGCCTCAAGCTGCCGGACGCCATCAGCCGCGCGCCGATGGATTACGATCCGAAACTCGGCAAGCTCGTCGCCACGGGAACGGTGCTCGATCTGCCCGCTATTCTCATTGCCGTGCTCGTCACAACGATTCTCGTCATCGGCATGAAAGAGAGCGCGCGGTTCAATACGGCGATGGTCATCGTCAAAGTCTCTATTGTGCTGCTCGTCATCGGCGTCGGCGCATTCTATGTTGATCCGAAGAACTGGCAGCCGTTCGCGCCGTTCGGATTTGCCGGCGTCAGCTTCTTCGGCAAACCGTTGCTCGGCGGCGCGGATGCCGGCGGCCAGCCTATCGGAATGCTTGCGGGCGCAGCCATCATCTTCTTCGCCTACATCGGCTTCGATTCGGTGTCGACCAATTCGGAAGAAGCGCGCAACCCGCGCCGCGATGTGCCATTGAGCATTATCGCTTCTCTGGTGATTTGTACGGTACTTTACATTGCCGTGACGGCGGTGCTGACCGGCATGATTCATTACGACCAGCTCGATACGAATGCGCCTGTGTCGAATGCCTTCAAGCAAAAAGGGTTGATATGGGCCCAGTTCCTGATTTCGTTCGGCGCGCTCGCCGGTATCACATCGGTCGTGCTGGTGTCGATTTCGAGCCAGGCGCGCATCCTGCTGGCGATGGCACGCGACGGCTTGTTGCCAAGAAAGTTCTTCGGCGCGGTGCATGAAAAGTTCCGCACGCCGTGGAAATCAACCATCGTCACAGGCATGTTTGTCGGCACGGCGACGGCCTTTCTGCCGCTGCGAATTCTCGCCGACCTGGTGAGCATCGGCACGCTGTCGGCTTTTGTGATCGTCTGCGCCGCCGTGCTGGTGATGCGCCGCACGCACCCGGATGCCGAGCGCCCGTTTCGCGCGCCGCTTGTGCCGCTTGTGCCGATCCTCGGCATTGCGACTTGTCTGTTGCTGATGTTCTCGCTGCCGGCAGAGAACTGGCTGCGGCTGGGCGTATGGTTGCTGATTGGCTTTGTAATCTACTTCGCCTATGGCCGGCATCACAGCTTGTTGAACAATCGCGTCATTGAAGTAGATGAAGCGAGCGCTACGGCGGCAAGCTCGGTCGTGCGCGCTGAAGGCGATTGACGGCCTGTGCGCGTGTCGTCTGCCCTTGCGCGATCACGAAACGCAGTGATGGTTCAGCGGGATTGGTCACGGCTTCGGTGATTCGCGCAAGGAC
>JBBWZK010000296.1:0-14345 GCA_039648975.1 Blastocatellia bacterium | reverse complement strand
GCGGGCGCGCTGCAAGATCATGATCGCGCCGTCATCGTCGGCGAAACCAGCTTCGGCAAAGGGCTCGTGCAGAGCGTCTTTCCGTTGCGTGATGGCTCAGGGCTGACGTTGACGACGGGCCACTTCTATACGCCGAGCGGGCGCTTGATTCAGCGCGATTACAGCGGGCGCTCGTTCTACGATTATTACCTGAAGCGCGGCGACAAGGATGCCGTGAAGCGCACCGAAGAGATGAAGACCGATACAGGGCGCACCGTCTATGGCGGCGGCGGCATTGATCCAGACATCAAGGTGAAGATTCCTGCACACGAAGTAGAAATGCTTCGCGTCTGGATCGAGCCGGTCTTTCAATTCACGCGCGAACTGGTCGGCGGCCAGCTTGCCGGGTTGAGCGATTTCAAGATTGATCGCCCGAACGATCACCACCATCGTCTGGCGGCCAGTGAATATCAGGCCAACGATAAAGTCCTCGCGGCGTTCAAGAAATACCTCGGTGAGCACCCGGAACTGAAAGCCGACCAGGCGCGCGTTGACAAAGATGCTGACTGGCTGAAACGCCGGATACGTTACGAAGCGGTAACGGCGGCTTATGGCGAAGAGATTGCGCGCCAGGTATTGAACGAAGGCGATGCCCAATGGCTCCGCGCTGTAACCGAAGTGCCAAAGGCCAAGACGCAGGCGGAAGACTATCGCCGCAGCCGCGTCGCCTCATCGCGCTAGTCATCCTGGACTACTCGAAACCGCAAAGCCTGGTCGGAGCGAATGCTCTGGCTGGGCTTCTGGTTTAAGCAGACGCCGTAGCTGAATCATTAGGCGACTTAGCTCTCGCGTGAGGTTTTATTAAAGCGTTCGATGCGCTGTTGAATCTCAGCCAATATGTCTCGTACCGCGTCGAGATCAGTATCACTGACATACTGCGATAGTTCAGCCAGCAAAGGATCGAGTTCAGGCTGGTAATCGTGGATGAGCATCGCCAGGTCATTCTCGTACAGCGCGACGCGTGCGAAGTTGCCTTGACGATATAGCGAGGGAAGCGCGTACATCTTCAGAAGCAACAACCCTTCTACGGTAGCGGTGGGAATTTCCTGCTCGATAAACGGCTGAATCGTAGTGTACTGCTGTCGTATCTTGTCGAACAGCGGATTGCGAGTCAGCAGAATATCAATTTTTAGCTCATCGAACTTGCCGCGCATAAAGTCGGCGTTTTGATCGGCGATTTGAATTTCGGGCAAGCTATCGAGAGAAGACAACGCCATGATGAGGTCAATATCTTCGGTGTTGCGGCCCTCGACATACTGGAGCAAGGCAATGCCGCCGACCAGCACATAGTCAATTTGCCGCTCTTTTAAGAGAGCAAAAAGACGAGCGACAGTTTCCAAAAGATTGTTGGTGCTCACATCCTCTCCTCGCCAATTCCTGAAATTGAATACAACACCATTGCGAACGATGTTACCGATATGGAGTCTATCTTCGACTCTGCCTGATCGCATGATTCTCTCCTGCTCAAGTTTACTGTCGTGTACAGAGGATTGCCAGTTTGGTTGATTGTTTGTGCGATTACTATCTGTTCATCTATCGTAGTGTAGCGTGTGGGTTTTTACACGGAGTGTCTGTATAATTCTAAAAGGGTCATATATCCAGATAATTTTCCTGAAAGCTGTAAAGTATATGGGAGAAAGAAAGAATCGTATTAAGGGTTTCAAAAAGAAAATCCAGCCAATCAAAGAATATATTCTGAGCTACCAGTCCGCTTTAAAGGCTCTCCTTGCTACGCTCCCAACCCAGGCAGATAAATCTGTAAGGTCTTCTGTTGTTACGGTCGGTCGGTGCGACATCTGGCCTTGTGAGGATGCCGCTGTTGTCCTGTATTATCGTAATGAGTCAGAAAGCATTGAAGTTAATATTAAGAATCCACTTACTAAAACAGCTAAAGAATTTCAGCAAACAGGAGCGGCTTGCGCATATTTCGATGAATCAGGGGAACAATCTTCAGTAAGGCCTATACTGAATTTTGATGATGCAGAAGAACACATTCTACATATTATGGAGCTAGAGTTTAATAAAAACGATCAACAATTTTTCAGTCCACGGTTTCAAAAGATGTCATTTTTCGGTTGGAATGCGCCGCTCCAGAAGCCATACGAGCAAGCATTAGAAGATTTCAACATCGCTCATAAACTACTTGGCAAACCTATTTATATTCACCCATCGATAGAAGGTAACCTGATTCCTTCTGATTTGCTTATCCCAGAAGCTGGGTTTCAATGCTACCTCACAGCTAAAGATATAAAGATGCCCACACTCCTGTTTTTAGCATCAAGTGGTGATTTTTATTTCTCACTACATATTCAAAATTGCTATTTGGTACTCATGCGCAATGAATATATTGTGGCCTTGCCGCTGATTGATTTGGAAAACGTATCCACGATTCCAAAAGATCATAAATATCGGATAAATGTGTATTGGAATTATCACGAGTTGATTCTGAGAAGGCAGCAAGGCAATAAAGAGTTTGAAGAAAGAGTCTCTACACCGGCGACAATTCCTAGTTCTGAGCTTATAAAGTGGGCAAGAGAGCAGAATTTGTTGAAGGTAATCGAATATTCATCCGAAGAAGAGTTTAGAGCAAAGGTCTACTCCTGCTTAGAGTCGGTGCAGGATAAGATTGATGAAGGTATAGGGGTTAACTCGTTTTGGGATATTTCTTACTCTGGAAACACTATAGAGGCTAGGACGCCGAAAAAGGAAACAGACATTCACGAGTACGTTCATCGTATGCTATCTGATCAAATGTTAATGGCTTCTATAGAGGTGGTCCCGGAATACCGAAGTGGTGTTGGCAGTTTGGATTTTATGTTCCTTGGGCACATAAAAAATTCAGGTATCTGTCGAATGTGCGCAGAGTTCAAACCTGCGCATTCAGACGATCTCTTGCACGGCTTAGAAACACAGTTGCCACTCTATATGCAAAATAAGAATGCTCGGTATGGGGCCTATTGTGTTTTATGGTTCAAAGGGGAGTGGTGGAAGAATCCACAAGATGAAACGTGCGATGCTTTCTATAATCGACTTTGGTGCGAAAAGGTTAAATCCCGAAACCCGTTAATGGAAGGCATCAGGATATTAGTTTTTGATTTGGCCAAAGAACTTTCGGCAAGTAAAAGGCGGGTAAACAAGTAGACTTGGGCCTGCTTGCAGTACCATCTCTCTGCGCCTCTCCATACCATTCGCAACACGGTAGCCTAACAATTTCTAACCCAATCACGCTGTGCGCAGCCGGCCCATTGCGATCAGTCTGGCGATGATAACATCCTGAAGCTGGGCGCGATAGCGCAGGCCGGTCGAGCCGCTTGCTAACATCGCTTCGCGCATCGGGCCGAGTATCTCATCAATCGTCGCAAAGCGCGCTTCGACGATCTCATGCGTATCAATCGGTTCAAGCTTGCCGCCCGTCGGGTGGGCGCTGAAGATGTGTGAAACCCAATCGATCTGATCGCCCGCACAAGTGAACTGCACGCGCGCGCGAACGATATAACGTTCAAGCGCGACTTCAAGGCCGGTCTCTTCGTAACCTTCACGCAATGCGCCGGCCTCGAACGCTTCGCCGGGAGCCACACCACCCGATGGGGCGCGATAAACCGCAGGTGGATAGAAGGGTTTCTTGATAACGACGATCTGTTCGCCTTCGATGATGAATAACGTGACGTCGTGGGCGCGGTCGTGCTTCTGGCTGCGGCGTACTATGTCGAACTCGCGCGGCAACATTTCAAATTGCCACGTCACTTCATCCGGCACGCCGTAACGCTGTTCAAGTTCGCCGATGATCTCAGCCGTGATGTACATAGTTAAGGGTCGGGGTCGGGGGCCAGGAATTGGTGGATAGTGGGAATCTCCATTTGATATTCAGGCTAGTTGCACTTATCCGAGCAGCAACCGGCCCCTGGTCCCCGACCCCCGGCCCCTCATTTCGCCGCTTTCGCATGCTTGTCGAAGAAATCGAGAATCGCGCTGAAGGATGCGCCGATGATCGACAGGTGATCGGCGTCGGGCACTTCAAGGTAAGTCACCTTTAAGCCGGCTTTCTGCGCCGCTTCAACCATCGCCTTGGAAAACTCCGGCGGCACGATGCCATCTTTTGCGCCGTGAACGACGAGCGCCGGCAACGGTTTCACCTTCTCCAGCAACGCATTCAAGGCATCGCCCTGCGCCGGCGGCCCTGCCGACATCGGCGCAATGGCCGCGAAGAGTTCCGGCTTGCGCGCCGCCACCAGCCAGGTGCCAAACCCGCCCATCGAATGACCCGCCAGATACACACGCAATGGGTCAACCTGATAATTGCGCATCACGGCCCCCGCCACTTCGAGGGGATCGTCCGCCGCTGCGCCTTGATAATTGGTAAACCTGCCGCGCCCATTCACCGATGCGAGAAGGTAACCGCGCCGCTCGGCTTCGCTCTTCACCGTCGCCGGATCGAAGAGATCGCTGAAAAAGTAACGCTCATCACCAAGCGCCCCATGCAGCAGGACGGCGAGCGGACGCGCGGTCTTGCCATCGTAGCCTTGCGGCACGTAGAGGCGATAGGGAATCAGCTTGCCGTCAGCGGCTTGATAAGCGCGCTCGACTTCGCCGCGCTCGACGGCAAAGGGGTTCTCGCCTCTGGCGAGCGCCGCCAGCCGCGCTTCGATCAGATCAAACTCGTCCATCGGGTTGAGAGGGACTTCGCTGCGGTTCTTGTTGAGCGGTTGAAGGCGTTGAATCTGAAACTCCGGCGTTGTAACGAACGGCGCAACCGCCTTCACTTTGGCGTCGCTCGCCGCTTTGATTTCGACGACCTGCTTAGTCAACTGCGCCAGACCATCGCTGAAATCGCTGATGGCGTAGAGCGGTTGTGTAATGTCTGCCACCTGCTGGCCGCCGGATTCGATGCGCGCGATGATCGTATAAGCGCCGTCCGTGAGGGTTAGTTTGCGCGCCGCGCCGGCCTGCGTTTCGCCTATGGGAATGCGCTCGGTGAGCGTGATCGGCTCCATCGGGCCTTTGGCTTTAGCGCCGTCGCTCTTTTGATTGCCGGCGGGCGCGATCAGGAAGGTCACGGTCGGCTGCGCCGTGAAGGCTTTGTCGGTATCGGTCGGAAAGATGCGCACGAGCGACAGGTGTAATTCCTGATGCGGTTCGAGCACCAGGCGGTCGGCCTCGACAGTGAGCGAGGCGATGAACCGCTGCCGCTCATCCCAAGGCTTGCCCTGCATCATGGCGGTGCCTTCGGCGAGCGTTTCGATGATGCCGGGGAGATTGCCGCTGCGGAACTGCACCTCGCCGCGCTTGCGCAACGGCTCGAAGGCATCGAGCTTCGCGCCCGCTCGCCGCTTCTCGTTATAGAGCTTGTAAAACGCTTCGCTGCGCGCCAGCAGATCGGTAAGAAAGGGAATCTGCTGCGCCGCGACGTTGATCGCGCACAGCGCCAGATAAGCAATCAGTAAAGCCGCTACAAGTCTTGGTTTCATAGTCGAGCCATCCTAGTGATGAAGAATAACATAAGAGAGGCTAGATAGAGGCGCGTTCAATAAAGGCTATCGAGGTCAATACGCAACTCTTTTTAGTCCCGTTAGGGACGAAATGTTTATAGTAGGCAGACGTTATCGAGACGAAGCCCCGTCGGGGCGAAATGTCGACATTACGCTCCTAACGGAGCTTGGAATTTTATTGGCAATGGTGACTATAAACATTTCGCTCCTACGGAGCTAGGCTTTAACAACCGCTTTTCAGCCGTTTTTAAGAACGCCGCGCAGGAAGCGACCCGTATACGAAGACTTGTTTTCAGCAATCGCTTGCGGCGGGCCAATGGCGACGACATGACCGCCGCCGTCGCCGCCTTCAGGGCCTAGATCAATGACCCAATCGGCGCTCTTGATGACATCGAGATTGTGCTCGATGATGACGATGGAGCCGCCCGCTTCGAGCAGATGGCGGAAGGCCGCAAGCAAGCGGTTGATGTCGTCGAAGTGTAGACCGGTCGTCGGCTCATCGAAAATATAGAGCGTGCGCTCGCTCGTCTTCCTGGCCAGATAGGCCGCCAGCTTGACGCGCTGCGCTTCGCCGCCCGATAGCGTCGTCGCCGACTGGCCGAGCCGCAAGTAGCCGAGGCCCACGTCGTCCAGCACGCGCAGCTTTGAAGCAATGCGGTTGACTGTGCCGAAGAATAACAGCGCCTCGCGCACGGTCATGTTCAATACATCGTGAATCGAGCGGCCTTTGTAGCGCACATCGAGAATCGCCGACTTGAAGCGCATCCCCTTGCACTCTTCGCAGGTCAGTTCAACGTCGGCGAGAAATTGCATCTCCTTGATCTCGACGCCGTTGCCTTCGCAGCGTTCGCAGCGCCCGCCCGGCACGTTGAAACTGAAATGTGATGAATCATACCCATGCGCCTGGGCCTCGCGCGTCGAGGCGAAGAGGTCGCGGATGGCGTCATAGACTTTGATGTAGGTTACCGGATTCGAACGCGGCGTCCGGCCTATCGGCGATTGATCGACGAGCACCACATCGTCTATCTGCTGCGCGCCGTCGAGCTTGGCAAAAGAACCGACATGGCCCGTCCATTCGTGCCTCTGCTTCTTGATGCCGGCGTAGAGAATGTCATGCACGAGCGTCGATTTGCCCGACCCCGAAACCCCCGTGATGCAGACCATCATGCCAAGCGGGATGTCCAGGTCTATGCTTTTCAGATTGTGCTCGCTGGCGCCGCGTATTTGAATCCGTTTCGCTCCAGGCTGCCGCCGCGTCTTCGGCTGTTTGATCTCCAGTTCGCCGCGCAGGTATTTGCCGGTCAGCGACGTGCTCTTGCTGATGAGTTCTTTCGGTGTGCCTGAGAAGACGACTTCGCCGCCGAGTTCGCCCGCGCCCGGCCCTATGTCAATCACCTTGTCTGCCGCCGTCATCATCTCCGGCTCGTGCTCGACCACCAGCACCGTGTTGCCGATGTCGCGCAGGTTTTCGAGGATGTGAATCAATCGCTGATTGTCGCGCGGGTGCAGGCCGATGGACGGCTCGTCCAGAACATATAATGCGCCGACCAGCGCCGCACCGAGATTGGTCGCCAACTGTATGCGCTGTGCTTCGCCGCCCGACAGCGTCGACGCCAGCCGGTTCAGCGTCAGATATTCAAGCCCGACATCGATCAGGAACTTCAGGCGATTGCGAATCTCCAGCAGCAGACGGTCAGCGATGTCGTGCTCGGCTTCTGTGAGGTTAATCTCATTGAAGAAGACGCCGGCCTCGGCAGCCGTCATCGCAGAGATTTCCGGCAGCGTGCGGCCTGCGACTTTGACGATGCGCGCTTCGAGCCGCAGGCGCGCGCCGTGGCATTCGGGGCAGAGCGTGTAGCCGCGATACTTCGACAGAAAGACGCGCACATGCAGCTTGGATGTCTTGGTTTCGAGAAAATCGAAAAAGCCCTGTATACCGTCGAAGCCGTTGCGTCCGCGCACAATGGCGCGCTGCTGCTCGCGCGTCAACTGGCGATACGGCACGTCTGTGGAAATCCCTGCGGCGCGCGCAAACTTCAACATCTCCTTCTGCGCCCATTCGTATTGTGGTTTCGTGAACGGCTCGATAGCGCCTTTAGCGAGACTCAATTCCTGGTTGGGAATGACCAGATCGAGATCAAGGCCGATGGTGTTGCCGAATCCCTGGCAGGTCGGGCAAGCGCCGAACGGGTTATTGAAGCTGAACAGACGCGGCTCCGGCGCAGCATAACGTATGCTGCAATTTTTGCAGGCGAAGGCTTCGGAATAAGCCATCTGCGTGCGCGCTTCGTCGGCCAACTCGATGACCGCCTGCCCGTGACCTTCCTGATAACAGACTTCGAGCGAATCGACGAGCCGCGTCCGCGTGTCCGGGCGCACGGCCAGCCGGTCTACGAGCACGAAGGTGTCTGCGAAGTCCGTATCGGTGTAGCTGTCGGGCGTCGCCAGTTCGATGATACGCCCGTCTTTGTAAAGGCGTGTGAAACCGCGCTGCATCAAGCTCATCAGGTGCGCCTTGATGCGCGTCTGCTGGCTGGCGACGCTCGTGCGCGCGCCGCGCTTCTTCTTTTTGCCATCGCCGTTGGTATTGGCTTCCGGCTCTTCCATGCCGGCGGCGGCAGGGAAGAGCACATAAAAGCGCGTGCCTTCCGGTAAGCCAAGCACTTCGGTGGCGATGGATTCGGGCGTGTCGCGCTGCACTTCCTGGCCGCAGTTGGCGCAATAGGTTATGCCGATGCGCGCGTAGAGCAAGCGCAAGTAATCGTAGATTTCGGTCTGCGTGGCAACGGTCGAGCGCGGATTGCGCGTCGAGTTTTTCTGGCGAATCGAGATAGCCGGGCAGATGCCGACGACTTCATCGACATCGGGTTTGTCCATGCGTTCGAGGAACTGCCGCGCGTAGGCCGACAACGATTCGACGTAACGCCGCTGGCCTTCGGCATAGATGGTGTCGAAGGCGAGCGAGGATTTGCCCGACCCGCTCACGCCGGTAATCACCGTGAGTTGGTTGATCGGAATCTCAACGTTGATGCTTTTCAGATTGTGTACGCGAGCGCCACGCACGCGGATGATTTCTTCAGCCATTATTCCCTGCTTGCTCCCCACGCATGTCAGCGATTGCCTGATCAGGCTAACCATCAATCATAGCACTGCCTGTATGGGGAGGCAATTTCCGCAACCGCGTGTTCAATGATCAAGAGATCGCATTAAATATTGCTTGATAAAAGATAAAAAAGATTCTATAGTCACAACGCAGTTTTCTTGGCCCAATGCTAATGAAATAAACGGATTGACAAGAAGCAATGCGAGCTTCAACCAACGCTCATAGGTTTTACAATCCTCCGTTTGCTCTCGCAGGCTCGGTTTATCGCCTTCCGTCATAAACGTCCCTGCGTGCGGCCTGGCTGCTCAGACAATGAATTCTCCTATGAGCATGACCGCGCCACGGATGCGCGTGATGCCGGCCACAGATGGTTGCCGGATAGAAATGCTAAGATGACCGCGCTCATCTGACTTTTGATGTAGGGCAAGCTAACCGCCTTGCGCACCATCAAAAATCGCTCCAGGCCGCTGCATCAGATACCTGGGAGGATCAACAGACCATGAAGCGTTTTAGCCAATATAGAAAAAGCCTCACCCTTCTGCTGGCGATGTTGCTGGTGATAGCACATTCCGCAATCCTATCTCTGGGCTATTCCTGGAAAGCGACGCTGCCGGATTTTAGCAGCGCCAATGCAGACTCGACTGACGAAGCGATAAAGAACGCTTTATCCGCCAGCCGCCAGCCATCTGCGGCGATAGAATCCCGGTCGAAGGCGGAGGCGCGCGCCGCCGAGGCCTACGGCAAGCTGCCGCTGAGTTTTGAAGCGAATCACGGGCAGGCCAGCGCCGAAGTTAAGTTTATGGCTCATAGCGGCGACTCGGCGCTTTTATTGACCTCGGATGGAGCCGTCTTGACGCTGGCCAAACGCCGCGCAGCCCGCAGTAAAAATCCTTCCCTGAAATCTGCCGCGCGACCGGCAAAGATGCAGGTGGCGGCGGTTCATATCACCACGCCCGGCAGCCATGCCGCCGTCGCGGTGGAAGGACTCGATCAACTCTCAGGCTCCAGCAATTACCTCATCGGCAAAGACTCGAAAAACTGGCACACCAACATTCCTCTGTATGGAAAGGTGCGGTATAGAAATTTATATTCCGGCATCGATCTAATCTATTATGGCAATCGCCGCCAACTTGAGTACGACTTCGAAGTCGCTTCCGGCAGCGATCCCAATCTGATCAAGCTCGCTTTTTCAGGCGCGCAGAAACTTCGTTTAGACAGCGAAGGAAATTTACTGTTGCACACACGCGCCGGCGATATACAGATGCGCAAGCCTGCCGTCTATCAAGACATAGATGGCGTCCGGCAGACAGTGGCTTGCCGCTATGTGTTCAAGGGCAAGAATCAGGTTGGCTTTGCCGTCGGCAAGTACGACAACCGTGCGACGCTGGTGATTGATCCGGTTTTCAACTACTCGACTTATCTGGGCGGCAGCAATGAAGACCGTGCGCGAGCGCTTGCCATTGATGCGGATGGCAATGCCTACCTGACCGGCTACACGACTTCATTCAACTTTCCGGTCACCATAGATGCTTATAGCACGACCTACAGAAACTATTCTGATGTCTTTGTGACGAAGTTGAATCCGAGCGGCTCCGGCATCGTCTATTCGACTTATATAGGCGGAGACAACTATGATAGCGCGAATGCCATTGCTCTAGATTCTTCGGGTAATGCTTACGTGACCGGCTACACGGCTTCAATGAATTATCCGACGACGGCTGGGGCCTACCAGACGGTTTTCGGGGCGACCTATTCCAACGACGCGTTCGTCACCAAGCTGAACGCCGCCGGCGATGCGCTCGCCTATTCCACTTACCTCGGAGGCAACGATGACGATCAGGGGTATGGTATTGCGTTAGGCACGGATGGCAGCGCTTATGTTGCCGGAACGACCCGCTCGGTCAATTTCCCTATAACCCCCGGAGCCTATAAGACGGCCATCAACCCTTATGACCCCTTTGACGCCTTCGTCACCCGGCTCAACAGCGCCGGCAGTGCGTTGACTTATTCAACTTTCCTGGGTGGATCAAACTCGGATCAGGCGAATGGCATTCAAGTCGACACGTCGGGCAATGCCTACGTCACAGGCAACACCCAGTCGAATGACTTCCCGACCACCGCCGGCGCATACCAGACCACCTACGGCGGAACGCCGATGTACTCCTACGTCGGAGATGCGTTCGTCACCAAGCTGAATAGCCTGGGGACGGCGCTCGTCTACTCGACTTATCTCGGCGGCAGCGGCGAGGATAGCGGCTATGGCATTGCGCTGACGGCCTCCGGCGAAACCTACATCACGGGTTCTACCGCGTCGAACAATTTCCCTGTCACCGCAGGAGTCGTCCGCGTCAGCGACGGTGGGGTGGCGAAAGCGACCGACAATGGCCTAACCTGGGCGGCGAAGAATGCCGGAATTACGAACTCGACGATTCTTGCTCTGGCCATTGACCCTGTGACGCCGACCACGCTTTTCGCAGGAACCTCCGGCGGCGGCGTGTTCAAGAGCACCAATGGCGGCAGCAACTGGAGCCAGATCAACAGTGGCCTCACCGACCTCAATATCAAAACCCTGACTATTGATACGGCGGCCACCTCGACCGTCTATCTCGGCACGTCAAATCGTGGCGTCTTCAGGAGCACCAATGGCGGCAGCACATGGAAGGCCATCAACACGGGGCAGAATGGCATGAACGTAAGCTCCGTGAAGATCGATCCTGCCAATCACTCGAAAATTTACGCGGGCACAGACCAGGGCATCTATAAGACGACGAATGGCGGGGCCAACTGGATGGCCGCCAATACGGGATTTAATCAGGGCGCGTCTATCAACGTTCTGGCGATAGACCCGATCAGTACGTCGACAATATACGCAGGGCATTCCTACAATGGCCTTTATAAGAGTACGAATGGCGGAACGAATTGGAGTCCGACCACGCTGACGGGCACGGCGATCACCGCCTTGACCATTGATCCCTCAAACCCTTCGACGATTTACGCGGGTACGGGTAATGGCTTGTTTAAGAGCACAGACGCAGGCGGTAGCTGGCACGGAGCCAATACAGGGCTGGCCAACAGGTCTGTGAATGCGGTGGCCATTTCGCCGACTAACCCCCTGATGATCTATGCAGGGACGGCCAGCGATGTTTTCAAATCTACCGATGGCGGAATGGTCTGGGGTGTGACCGGCACAGGACAGGCCGGCGCGGTCGTCAACGCGCTGCTCATCGATCCGAACAACCCACAGACTATCTATTCTGGAACGGCGACCGGCGGCATAGATGCGTTCGTCACCAGGTTAAATGCCGCAGGCAGCGGGCTGGGTTTCTCGACGTTCTTAGGAGGCAGTAATACGGACACAGGCTATGCGATCACTCTGGATGGCCCCGGCAATGTCTATGTAACGGGCAACACCACCTCGTTTAACTTCCCTACAACCCGTGGGTTGTACCGGAATATATCGGGCGGCTATTACGATGGGGATGCGTTTGTGAGCAAGCTGAACCCCACAGGCGCGGCGCTCATCTATTCGACTTATCTGGGCGGCTCCAGCAGTGAAACAGGTTACGGCATTGCCGTGGACTCGTCCGCTAATGTGTATGTGGTCGGCTACACCTCGTCCAATAATTTCCCGTTGACAGACAATGCCTATCAGTCGGTGCTGGGCAATGGCGGAGGCTATTCTGCCGACGCTTTCATTACCAAGCTGCTCGCCACGCCAAGCCTGGTTTCAGACCTCAAGATCACTCTGAGCGGCCCGCCAAACCCGATGCAGGCAGGCGATTATGTGACTTATTCGATTACCGTGAGCAATGACGGCCCTGATCCGGCGTCAGCGATCATCGTGACGGACGACATGCCCTCGTCATTATCCTATAACAGTTGCAATGCGTACCCCTCGAACTGTAATCGCGCAGGCAACGGCGCGACGTTTTTATTGAACTCGCTTGGCGTCGGCCAATCCGCCACCTTTAGCATTTCAGCGATTGTGGGATGCTCGATCCCTGCCAGCACAACCATCGACAATACGGTCACGGTAGACTCCGCATCCATTGAAGCAGACCCATCGAGCAACTCGGCAACCGCGACGTTCAGCGCCACCAACCCGCCGACGACGCTATCGCCCCCCAATGTCACTTTCCCTGCGGCGGGGGGGCTGAATACTGTG
Organism: Blastocatellia bacterium; assembly: GCA_039648975.1. Lineage (GTDB taxonomy): Bacteria > Acidobacteriota > Blastocatellia > UBA7656 > UBA7656 > DATENM01. The sequence continues at coordinate 1,552 of JBBWZK010000296.1, read as the reverse complement.
AGCGTCAATCGAGGAACCAACTGTCCCTGGACGGCGGTGAGCAATACAAGCTGGATTACCATCAACTACAGCACCAATTGCTGTAATGGTATTGTGAACTACACGGTCGCCGCCAATACGGGCCCGGATCGAACAGGCACAATGACCATCGCCGACCTGACATACACGGTCGGTCAGCTTTCGGGCTGCACATACAGCGCCGGTCCGGCTAACCAGAATTTCACTGGCGATGCAGGAACCGGCAGCGTCAATGTGACCACGCCGAATGACGCTTGTCCCTGGACGGCGACGAGCGATAATAGCTGGATTACGATTACCGCAGGCAGCAGTGGGACAGGCAACGGCACAGTCAACTTCTCTGTTGCGGCGAACACCACTCCAAATGGCAGCACCAGCGCGCGAACCGGCACATTGAGGGCGGCTGACCAGTTGATCACCATCGATCAAGCTGGCCTTAGCTGTGGGTTCAATCTCGGTGGAACCAGTCAGAACTTCAACGCTGGCGGCGGCTCAGGAAATGTCTCGGTAACGACCGGCAGTAGCTGCGTCTGGACAGCCAATAGCAACGCCAATTGGATAACGGTTACATCTGGGCCTGGCGGGACAGGCAATGGCACGGTCAACTTCTCCGTCAACACAAACAGCGGTGGCGCTCGTCTTGGGACGATGACTATCGCTGGTCAGACGTTCACTGTATCGCAGGCCGCCGGGGCTAAGAAATTGTTTGATTTTGATGGCGATAGCAAAGCCGACATCGGCGTATGGCGACCATCGAATGGCTTCTGGTTGATCATCAACAGTTCTAACGGCAGCAACAGCGCACAGGGCTGGGGCCTGAGCAGCGACGTGCCAGTGCCGGCAGATTACGATAACGACGGCAAGACCGACCTGGCCGTCTGGCGACCATCGACCGGCCAATGGTTGATCGTCAACAGCTCCAACGGCTCGATCAGCAGCGCCAGTTGGGGCATGACGGGCGACTTGCCTGTGCCGGCAGACTTCGACGGCGACGGCAAAGCCGACATCGCCATCTATCGCCCCTCAACCGGCACCTGGCACATCATCAACAGCGCCAACGGCTCGATCAGCAGCATCGGCTGGGGGACGAGCAGCGACCTGCCCGTGCCGGCAGACTATGACGGCGACGGCAAGACCGACATCGCTATCTGGCGACCCGGTAGCGGCGTCTGGTGGATCATCAAGAGCAGCAACGGCGCTGTGCAGATGCAAGGCTGGGGAGTGATTGGCGATAAGCCGGTGGCGGCAGACTATGACGGCGACGGCAAAGCCGACATCGCGGTGTATCGAGGGTCGAATGGCAGTTGGTACATCATCAATAGCTCGAACGGGGCGGTCAGCAGTGTGGGATGGGGGACGAGCAGCGACGTGCCAGTGCCGGCAGATTATGATGGCGACGGCAAAGCCGATGTGGCGATCTGGCGGCCCGCAAGCGGCGTCTGGTGGATCATCAAGAGCAGCAACACTGCTGTGCAGACGCAGGGTTGGGGAGTCAATGGCGACACGGCCATTCCTTCAGCTTTCATTCGCTGAT
>JBBWZK010000268.1:0-21059 GCA_039648975.1 Blastocatellia bacterium | reverse complement strand
CGGTGTAACGCGTAGACAGAATATGCTCGTTTCCTGAAGCCGACCGTCGCTGCGTTTCGGTGTCACCGCGTCTCCGCGTCTTCCTCTCTCCGTAGCTCCTGTTGGTCACAGGGCACGGCATTCCAGCGTCAGTAGAGATAATCCGTTGGTCAATTTCCGTGGTTTGCGTCCCGGCACTTCGCTTGCTCTGGCTCATCGCGAAGAAGAGAGTTGATGCAAAAGGGTACATAATTTGGAAATACACGATAACGAAAAGATGATTGAAATACCTGCGGGCACGGCGAATCTCGAAGCCATCCTCGCGGTGCCTGAAACGGCCAAAGGCGTCATCCTGTTTGCGCACGGCAGCGCCAGCGGGCGGCTCAGTCCGCGCAACATCTATCTGGCGCGCGCCCTGCGCGAACGCGGCTTCGGCACGCTACTGATGGATTTGCTGATGATTGACGAAGCCGAAGATCACCGTAAACGTCAAGATACAGACTTGCTGGCCGAGCGCGTGTTGCTGGCGACGGACTGGATTGAAGAGAACGCTGGTCTGGATGATCTGCGCGTCGGTTATTTTGGTGCGGATAGCGGCGCGGCAGCGGTTCTGGTGGCAGCGGCGCGTGCAGGGATTCAGGACGGCATTCCGATCACCGGCGAGCCGGGGCCATGCGCCGTCGTTTGCCGCGCGGGCCGCACGGATCTGGCCGGCCCTTACCTGCCCTACGTCAAAGCGCCGACCCTCTTGATCGTCGGCAGCAAGGATGAAGAAACGCGCGATATGAACCGCAAGGCTTATGAAGAGCTGCGCTGCCAGAAAGAACTGCTGATCATCGACGGCGCGACGCATCAGTTTGAAGAACCGGGCGCGCTCGATCAGGTCGCGCAACGCGCCGGCGACTGGTTCAGCCGTTATCTCGATCTTGAAAAGAATTGCTAGCCGCGCGAGTTTTGTAAGCCGGCTCACTTTAACCGGCGATCAATTCACTTCCAACTGATCCTTGCTCGGCAGCCGTGGGAATCGCACGTGCGGCTCCATCTGATACCAGTAAGCCACCGAGGCGATGTCGTCCATCAACGGCAAGTAGCGCCCGCCGCTGCGCCACCCCAGCGCCTGTATCGTCACACGCAGGTCACTGTCGAAGCGCACCGGATCAGGGATGTGCCAGCGATACAGGCCGAACCGTTGCTGTGACTGGTATAGACCATCCGGCTTGAGCACTTGAATGAGTCCCGCATACGGCGTGGTGAATTCCTGATACTGGTGCTTCTCCTGATTCTCGAAGTTATATGAGCCGCAAAAATAATCCTCTGTCCCCGTGCCGTTGATCGTCGGAAACTCCTGATCGCCATCCAGATAGAACTTGATCTCGCCTTCGCCCCACCAGCCGTTGCTGTTGACGCCCCACGCCATGTAAGTGCCGACGTATTGCCCCTTGCCTTTGATGCCGTCCACAAGCGTATAGACCTGTTTGTAGGGCAGCGGATTCACACGGCGGAATTGCGCATGGAAGTAAGCGGCGTCCGCCGCGACGCGCGTCAGCGTGTAATCAATCTGATAGTAGAACCGCACAGGTTTGTCATCGAGATTCTCTATAGTGAACTTCGCCTTCTTGCGAAATGGCATGACCCAGTAAGCATTGAAGGCGCTGCCGGGGTTGACGCAGACCGGCAGTGAAGCAATGTGCGCGTATCTGCCCCAGCCCATGGCGAAAAAGTCGCCGACCGGCGATTCGACCGAAGGCTCGGTCTCGCCGTCCCAATACATACGCAGGATGGAGAATCGCCAATTGCCCGTTGGCGTCATCCAGATGTGCTGGATCGCGCCGGAGCCGTCAATTTCTCCCAAGGTGAAAGTCTTTCCCGGTTCGATGATGACGAATGGATTGACTTTCCAGCCCTGTCCGAGATCGCGTGCGGCATCCGCAGCATTTCCTACTTTGGCCATGCCGCCTTTGCCCTTCTCGCCCGTCAGGTTCTCCGGACTGATCGAGCGCGTCTTGGCGTCCGATACCCTGTAGAGATTACTCAGGCCGCTGTCCAGACCGTCGTAAGAGCCAGTCTGGGCGAAGACGTGCAGGGTTGAGCAGAAGAAAAAACTGAGCAAGAGAAACAATCCGGCTTTCATCAGATGCCTCCTGTTAATTGTAATCAGAATGAATCACCGATGTTGCGTAAGGATGAAGGAAAAGCCAGCGAAGTCGACGGGTTGTAGGCCGCTGTCGCCGACTTTCAATATGATGGCTGTGAGTGATCGCGCACACTGAATCCGCCGGAATGGTTAGGGCCGAAACTTTTGCGTCGCGGCGTTTGGCTCTTTGGCCTGCATCTGGCCGGCGACGCGCTCGACTTCAGCCATCACGCGCAAGAAGTTCTCGCCGAGCACTTTCTTGATGTCTGCATCCGTATAGCCGCGCTTCATCAACTCAATCGTGATGTTCGGCAATTTTGAAATGTCTTCCATGCCGGCGGGCGCACCCGTCAGCGGAATGCCGTCGAAGTCCGAGCCGATGCCGACGTGATCCATGCCGGCGACTTTGGCGATGTGATCAATGTGATCGATCAACAGCGACAGCGGCGTGCGCGCGGGCGCGTTGGCCGCCAACCATTTATTGAATTCTTCTTCGCCGCGCTTCGCGTCGTCCGGGTATTGCTTGCGCAATTCTTCAGCTTTAGCGTTGGCGGTCTTGTTGAACTCGACTTTGCGCGGATCAAGAAAGCCGTCGTAGAAGTTGACCATCACGACGCCGCCCTGCTTGCCAATGGCGCGCAACATATCATCGTCCATGTTGCGCGCATGACTGGCGAGCGCCCGCGCCGACGAATGCGAAGCGATGATGGGAGCGCGCGACGTTTCGATGACGTCATAAAACGTTTTGTCGGCCACATGCGAGATGTCAACCATCATGCCAATGCGATTCATTTCGCGCACGACTTCGTGGCCAAAGTCTGTGAGGCCGTTGTGATGCTTGACCTCTGCGTTATTGATGTCGCCCGACGAATCGGCCCAGTCATTGGTATTCGTGTGCGTCAGGGTCATGTAGCGGATGCCGAGCGCATAAAACGAGCGCAAGGCGCGCAGGCTGTCTTCGATAGCGTGGCCGCCTTCAATGCCCATCAGCGCGGCGATCTTGCCGCGTTTGGCAATGCGGCGGATGTCAGCGGCGGTCGAGGCCATCTCGAAGGTTTCGGGATGGCGGCGCACCTGCTCGCGCACCGCGTCTATCATGTCGAGCGCGCGGCGGGCCGCGCCGCCGCCTTCCGCGTGCTTCTTGCCGACGAACTCTTTGCCGACATAGATGGCGAAGAACTCGGCGTCGAGGCCGCCTTCTTTCATGCGCCCTATGTCTGTGTGGGTCTTCATCGTGCCGTCGGCATTGATGCCGCTCGTGGCCAGATCGAAATTGTCGTCAACCATCGGCGAGGTGATGTCGTTGTGCGTGTCGATGACGATGGCTTCGCGGTGCAGCTTGTCTGCGCGCGCGCGCAACGCCGCATCATCCGGTTTGGTTGGGCTGGACGCGGCAGTCTGCTTTTGTGATGTAGATTCTATTTTGTTCTTGCCGTCGCGCGAAACTGCCGGCCCGGCAAGCAGCGAGGCAAAGCAGAGCAGAGCCGAAACCTTCAAGGCGAAAGGTGCAAACATAGTTGAGCGTCTCCTCTTAGAAATGATGCGTGATGCGTGATGCGTGATACGTGACCATAACACTGGCCATCAACTGACCGATGCAGATTCATTCACCTATCACCTATCACGCATCACGTATCACGCATCACGTATAACTATTTCGATGTGTAATAGCCGCGCCGGGCGCGCACCAGCAGGCCAGGCCGTTTGGCCTCGACGCGAATCGTGCGAAACGTGTTGGCGCGCGCGGCGCTCTTCGAGTAGTAAGTCAGCACGTACTGGGCGCGCACTTCGGCGGCAACCCGTTTATAGATTTCATCGAGGTCACGCGCCTCTTTCTTTTGCTCTTCGTAGATGGGCGGAAAGAATGCCTTGCCGCCGGTGTCTTCGCACATGGCTTTCAAGGCGAACTCGCCGGCCAGGTCCTGCACGTTAGCCGAGGGCGCAATGCCTGTCGAGTGTACGCCGTAAACGATGGCGTCGGCTTTCTGCACTTCAGTGAGCGCCTGCGCCAGCGTCGAGGCTGACGCCGTATCGGTGCCGTCCGACAGCACCACCAGGACGTGGCGGCCCTGGGCAGGGCGTATATAGCGCGCCGCTTCGATGAGCGCGTTGTAAAGCGCCGTCGCGCCTTCGGCTTTCAGACCGGCCAGCGTCGATACCAGCCGGTCAATGTTTGAAGTGAATTGCATCTCAATTCTGGGATCGGTCGAGACGCTCATGATCGCCGCTTGATCGCCGGGCCTGAGCACCTGGCGGAAAAACTGTGCGGCGGCGCGCTGCTCGAAATCGAAGCGATGGCGAATCGAGCTTGACGTGTCGAACAGAAAGATCAGGCGCAGCGGCAACTGGCCTTCGCGGTAAAATCCGGCGACGTCCTGCGGCTGGTTGTCTTCAAAAATCTGGAAATCGTTCTGCGCGAGATCATTGACCTGACTGCCCGCCGCATCCGTAACCGATGTAATCACGGTTACCAGATCAGCGCTCAACTTGAGAGCCGGGCCTTCGTCCTGCGGATCGTCGGCGATGCGGCGCGGGCGGCTGTCCTGGGTTGGTGATTCAGCGGTTTTCGGCGCAGGCTTTGGTGCCGGCGGCTGGTGCTGCGGCGCTTGCTGCGGCTGCCGCCCGGACTGCGCGCTGCGCGCGAAGGCAAAAGGCAAAAGGCAAAAGGTAAAAGGCAAAAATGCCGCGAGCAGAACCCGCACAGGCCATCGCGTTTTGGCTTGAGGTGTTGAACTGAGGTTTGGTGACAGGCCGGTTCCTGCCGGCTCGATGGCGCCGAGCAGCCATTTGATGACACGACGATTCAGCGTTGGTGGCAGGATAAGACTCAGCCGAGTTGCTGACGACCAGATCGAATGCGTTGTCGGCGACTCAACTTTTGCCTTTTGCCTTTTGCCTTTTGCCTTTTGATTTTCCATGCTCATCCTCGTGCGTGTTGCGTGACGGCGGCGAGGTAGCGCGCGCGCCAGGCATCAAAATCTTTCAAGCCCAACTCTACCTGTAAACGACGCCGGTCAACTTTGCGTTTCGTCTGTCGCCGGGCTTCGGCTTCCAGCGGCGGCAGCAGCGCAAAGGTGATGTTCATCGGCTGAAAATTCTTCGTCTCGGCGTTGGCGATGTAATTGACCAGGCCGCCCATCGCCGTGCGTCGCGGCGGCGCTTCGGGCGTCTGTCCGCAGGCCAGCTTGGCCGCGTGGACGCCCGCCATAAAGCCGGTTGCCATCGCTTCGATGTAGCCTTCGACGCCCGATATTTGTCCCGCAAACAGAACGCGCGGCACCTCGCGCATTTGCAATGTCTCGCCGAGCACCGCAGGGGCGCAGATGAAGGTGTTGCGATGTATCTGGCCGAAGCGAACGAACTCGGCCTGCTCAAGTCCCGGTATTAACCGCAGTACACGCTTCTGCTCGCCGAACTTGAGATGGTTTTGAAAACCAACGAGGTTGTAGCTGTCGGCCAACAGATTCTCCTGCCGAAGCTGCACGACGGCATAGGGCATCTGACCCGTGCGCGGGTCGCGCAGGCCGACGGGCTTCATCGGGCCGTAACGCAAGGTGTCGCGCCCGCGCCGGCCAATCTCTTCAATGGGCAGACAGCCCTCGAAGTACATGGTCTGCTCGAACTCGTGCAGCGCCACGGACTCTGCCGTAATCAGCGCCTCGTAAAAGCGATTGTAATCTTCTTCACTCATCGGGCAGTTTAAGTAATCCGCGCCGCCTTTGTCATAACGCGCCGCGCGAAAGGCGATCTCGGTGTTGATCGTCTCGGCGTCAACGACCGGCGAGATGGCGTCATAAAAGTAGAGATGCGTCGCGCCGGTCAATTGCGTGATCGACTCGGAAAGCGCCGGCGAGGTCAGCGGCCCTGTAGCGATGATTACAATGCCCGCAGGCGGGATGGCTTGCGCTTCTTCGCGGACGATTTCAATTGCCGGGTGCGCGCTGAGGCGGCGGGTCACTTCCTGGCTGAAGCGTTCGCGGTCAACGGCGAGCGCCGCGCCCGCTGGCACAGAGACGCTGTGAGCGACATCGATCAGCAGCGAGCCGCCGCGCCGCAATTCTTCTTTGAGCATGAAGGGCGCGGTTCCCGGCTCATCGGATTTGAGCGAATTCGAGCATACAATTTCGCCCAGGTGGGAGGTGCGATGCGCCGGCGTCGGGCGTGTCGGGCGCATCTCGTAAAGGCGGACTTGCGCGCCGCGCTCGGCGGCCTGCCACGCGGCTTCGCTGCCCGCAAGTCCGCCGCCGATGACGGTGATTTGTTCGTCAGTCATTTCTCTTCGCCTTCATGTTCATCCCCTGAAAATTCAAAATCTTGAGACTGGCAGTCAATCAAGTCAATCAAGTCTACCAAGTCTAGCGAGTCCATGAAGCCTGCATCTTCCGACTCGCTAAAGCAGAGGGCAAGGGAATGGCAGACTCGCTTATATGGAGTGCGGTGAGTTGTCACCGCTTGGCCGCCTCGCAAAGACTAAAAGCGGCGACAAGTCAAAGCACTCCATATGCTGCCGCCCCTCCCTTTCTCATGCGGTTTTATTTAGACTCGGCAGACTGAATCAGTCTGTGATCAGCGATTTATTCCAATCTTCGATTCTACACTGGCGCTCGGCAGCTATCAATTCGCGCGCTTTGCTGTAAGCCGTCAACGGGTCGCTGGTCTCTTGTCACCTGTGACATTTTGATATAGTCTTGCGCGGCGTATGAGCGGCGATGACAAAATGCTGGTCGAACAGGCGAACGCGGCCTTTTATCGCGCCCTGGAATCGGGCGTGCTTGAGCGCATGGAAGAGATTTGGGCGCATGAGGACTGTGTGCGTTGCGTGCATCCGGGATGGGAGATGATTGCCGGCTGGCCGCGCGTGCGCGAAAGTTGGGAGATGATCTTTGAGGGCGGCCAACGGATGCGCGCCTCGCCTTCGGACGTCTGGGTCAACATCCTTGGCGATATGGCCTGGGTGACCTGCCTGGAGAACATCACTGTGTTTGGCGAATCGAGCTTCGATTCGGCGCAGGCGGCGGCGACCAATCTCTTTCTGCGCCGCGATGACCGCTGGTTCATGGTGCATCACCACGCTTCGCCGATCCCCATGATCGTCCCGGACACTTCCTCGGATGTGATTCAGTAGCGTTCAAATTTTCGGAAGAAAATCCAGAATTTCATATCCGCGCGCCCGCCGCGGCCCGGTTGCGCGGTGAATCTCGAAAAATAATCGTAATAGTTGTAACGCTTTAGCCCGAAACCGACCGCCTCGTCCAAGACGGTATAGCGTTTGCACAATCCACCATCTACCACAATTGGTTCAATCTCAAAAGTCAGCAGAGAATAACGAAAACGGCAGCAGTTCCTTGGGCGGAAGGAATGAATAAGACGATTCGGCAATCATCACACCTGGGCGGTTCTTATGTATCGAGAATTGCTTCCAGCGTCAAAGTTTTCCCGCCATGCAGCCTCGCACTACACAGAGGCTGTTGTAGCTTAGCACACACAATCAGTTGAGTTAGACAAACGGCGCGTTGCTCAAAAGGCGCGCTGTACACTCGCTTCGTCTGGTCGTAGTCGAAGCGAAAACAAAAATAAAATTGTTACTTAGGAGGAAGCACATGACCCCAAAGTCATCTAAACCCAGAAGGGAACGTATCCGCTTGATTAGCAGCGTTCTCCTATTGCTGGTTCTCGTTTGTGGTCCCGGTAGCGCCTTGTCGGCGCTGGCTGCAGGTCTACAAGAAAATAATGGCGCCATTCAGGGACAAGTCAAAGATCAGTCCGGTGCCGTCGTTCCCGGAGCGAAAGTCACTGCCACGAGCCCTGCGCTAGCCCGTCCGATGGACGCGACCAGCGACAGCGGTGGCAATTATCGTTTTCAGAGCGTTCCGGTCGGCAAGTACACCGTCACCGCGACGCAATCCGGCTTCAAGTCAGTCGCCAAGCAGGAAGTCGAGGTTCAGCTCAACAAAACCTCAACGATTGATTTCGACCTGCCGGCTGGCAACGTCTCCGAGACTGTGACGGTTACTGCCAGCGGCGAATCGATTGACGTGACGTCGAGCAAGGCGGCCACCAACATCACCGAGACGATTATCAACAACACGCCCAAGGGCCGTGGCTTCAACACCCTTCTGCCTTATGCGCCGGGCGTGATTTATGACACCCGCGCCGGCAGCTCTGGCGCTGGCGTGACGGGCACTGCGGGTAACAATCCGGGCGGCGGCGTCGGCGGCTACTCGGTCAATGGTGCCAGCGGTTCGGAGAACTCCTTCGTCATTGACGGCGTTGAAGTCTCCAACGTGCGCAACGCGGCGCTTGGTCGCGAGAGCGCCATTCCGTTTGAATTCGTCCGCGAAATTCAGGTGAAGAGCGGCGGCTACGAAGCCGAATACGGTGGCGCGACCGGCGGCGTGATCAACGTCATCACCAAGAGCGGCACCAATGATTTCCACGGCGAAGGCGCGCTGATGTTTACCAACGCCGGTTTGAACTCAGCACCGCGCGGCTTCTGGCAGAGAAATCCCGGCCAGGCATCGGTGGCGGAATTCTTCCGCCAGAAAGAAGACCAATACCGCGTCTTCTATCCGGTTTTCGCGCTCGGCGGGCCGATTCTCAAAGACCGCCTGCATTTCTTCACCAGCTACGCGCCGGAGATCGGGCGCACCGAACGCAATATCAATTTCCTTTCGGGTGGATCGAAGCAGACGACGCAGAGAGTCGTTCGCCACTACGGCATCGGCAGACTCGATTATGCGATCACCAAGAACATGCAGTTCAACACCTCTTACCTGTGGACGCCGATTCGCCTGCAGGGCCTGCTGACCGGTGTTGACCCGCGCGTTGCGCCGCCGAGCAACGATCTGTCAATCGGTGGCGGCTACACGCCGGCCAATGCTTACACGGCAGCCTGGACGTGGACGCCGTTTAGCAAGCTGGTGCTCAGCGCCCGCTATGGTTACAAGTATCTCAACGATAAAGGCAACACCTATGGTCTGCCGACCGCGCCGCTGTATCTCTACCAGTCGGCGACTTCCGGGTCAGGTTATTCAGGGCCGGCAGTTCCGGCGCAGTTCGCTGGCGCGGCTGGCAAACAGAACGTCAGCAATCCGTTCCAGGTGCTGCACGACGTCACGACCCGCCACAATGTCTACGTTGACTCCTCCTACATTTCGCGCATATTCGGCCAGCAGCATACCTTCAAGTTCGGCTATTCGCTGAACCGCATCGCCAATGATGTGTCGGATGACTATCCGAATGGCCGCTTCGATTTCTTCTGGGGCACAGGCTTCACGCGCGGCAGCATTGCCAATGCGCGCGGCGCTTACGGCTACTACGTCTGGGAAGATGGCGTCAAGCACAACTCGCAGGCGAGCAGCCGCAATCACGGCTTCTATCTTCAGGATGCCTGGCAGATTCACCCGCGCGTGACGATCAACGCCGGCGTGCGCATCGAGAATGAATTCCTGCCGCCGTTCACGCCCGAAGTCAATGGCGTGAAGATTCCCAATCCCATCAGCTTCGGCTGGGGCGATAAGATTGCGCCGCGCATCGGCGGTGCATGGGACGTCAAAGGTGATGGCAGCTGGAAATTGAGCGCCAGCTTCGGCGAGTTCTACGACACGCTGAAGTACGAACTGGCGCGCACCTCGTTCGGTGGTGACTACTGGCACGAGCGCGTCTATCGGCTCGATAGCCCGGACATCACACAAGTGTCGAAGGCCAATCCGAGTGCCTTGGGCTCCTTGATCATCGACATTGACAACCGCACGATCCCGATCAATGCGCAGGGCCAAATCGACGGTATTGACCCGGCGATCAAGCCTATGCTGTCGCGCGAGTTCATGGTCGCCAGCGAACATCGCCTCAAGCAGAGCATGATCGCTTCGGTGCGCTGGACGCATAAGCGCCTGGTGCGCGGCATTGAAGACATCGGCGTGCTCGATGCCGAAGAGAACGAAGTCTATACCATCGGCAACCCCGGCTTTGGCGCGACCGATTCCAAGAAGTTCACCGCGCCCAACGGCCAGCCGTTGACGCCGAAAGCCAAGCGCGATTATGACGGCGTCGAATTCCGCCTCGACCATCAGATCCGCGAAGGCTTCGCCAAGGGCGTCAGCTATTTCGCGTCCTACACCTGGAGCCGTCTGTACGGCAACTGGGCCGGACTGGCGAACTCGGACGAAGCGGGCCGCTCGCAACCGAACGTGAGCCGCGCCTTCGACCTGACGCAGGGCAACTTCGATCAGAACGGTCGCAACGTCTACGGCTTGCTGGCGACAGATCGCCCGCACCAGTTCAAACTCTTCGGCAACTATGAGTTCAAGACTGGCGCTGGCCTGACCAACCTGTCGGTGTCGCAGATTGCTTACAGCGGCACGCCGTTGTCGTCCGAAGTGTTGTTCATCGTGCCGGTCTTCTTCAATGGCCGTGGCGATCTCGGACGCACGCCGGTATACACGCAGACCGACTTGCTGTTGGCGCACTCAATCAAGTTAGGCGAGCGCACCACCGCCAAGTTTGATATCAACGTCACCAACCTGCTCAATCAGGCGACCGTGGTTGGCAATACAACACGCATCAACCGCAGCGGCAACCTGCCGATCACTGTTCAAAAGTTCTTCGCAGGCTTCGACACGCTGTCTTACATCCTGCCGGCCAACAGTTCGGTTGCCCCGGCCTTCAACCCGATCTACAAACTGCCGAGTGCCTATCAGGGCATCCGCGAAATCCGCCTTGGCTTCCACCTGCTGTTCTAGGTCAAAAGCCATTTGATCGGCTAAACTAAAAGGGCTGCGCATCGAAATGCGCAGCCCTTTTTTACAGCCCCGAAGCCCGGCGGCGGGTCACTGGCTTTTCGCCTTCGCCTTTTCCTTCTCCTTCATCTTGCTGATCATGGTCTTGATCTGCGTCGGGTCTTTCAGGCCTTTGACCTCTTTCAGATATAGCTCCAACTCGCGCACCGCCTCGTTATAGCGCGCTTGCCGATTGTAAATGCTGGCCAGATACAGGTGAACATCGGCAACCTGATCGCCTGCCAGTTGATAGGCTTTCTTGAAGGCGCTTTCGGACTCGCCGAATTCGCCATTGCCGCCGTAAGCGAGGCCAAGCATCATGTAGACGTTGGCATTGCTGGAATCGATTTCGGCGGCGTTCTTCAGCCAGCGCAGCGCTTCCGCCGGGCGATTTGATTTCAGATGCGCGACGCCGAGCCAATACATGCTTTTCGACGCCGTGTGGTTCACTTCCAGCGCATGAGTTAAGAGCGGCACCGCCGGATCGAACTCACTGCGCTTGACGTATTCGGTGCCCAGCAGTTCCAGCGCTAGATAATAATCCGGAAACAGGTCAACCGCTTTCTTGAGCGCCTCGATGGCCTGATCGATTTTGTTATCGTTGACATTGTCCAGGCCATGTTGATATTCGGCTTTGGCGGCGTCCGGGATGGTTTGCGCGAAGACCGTGCCGCTGCGTTCTGCGGCTTTGGCTGCATCTGCCTTGCGTTTGACGATAACGTCAATCGGGTAGGGCTCCGCGCCGCCGCCGCCGCGCAGGCGCAAGGATTGCAGTTCAAACGACACCGTTTGCTCCTCAAAGGGCATGCCTGCCGGCTCGACGCGCAGGTAATATCTGCCCGAACCCAGGCCGTTGAACGTGAAGCGGCCCACCGTATCTGTGAAGATGGTGCGGATCGGCTGATAGTTTTCATCTACCAGGGAGATGCGAATCGAACTGACCGGCTTGCCCGTGTTATCGCGGACGTTTCCAAGCAGGTTGAAGGACTGAAACGGCGAAGCCGGGAGAGCCAGGCAGAACAACAGAAATCCTAAAATCATGATATATGCTCCGAAAGAGGTTTTGATCGCCGCGCCCGGTGGCAGCATTCGTCTTCCACAGGCGTTCTGATCCGGTTAGCTGAGATTATACACTCGATTGACCATTGCTTGTCGAGAGATCCTGCGGCGGCTTATCGCGCTGTCGAATCGCGCCAAGCTGGGCAGCCCATTATACACCGCCGCGCCGCCGGGTAAGCTTGATTTTCATTCCACTCGCCACATTTGATGCTATAATAGCACTGCCTCAAGTAAGGAAGTGCAATCCGATAGTCGAATCAACGCTGTGTAATTCATCAGTGGACTCACGGATTCTGGCCTTGAATTTTATCACGGGCGCTCATCCGTGCAGGTTTGATTGCGCGGCGGCAGACGGGCCGGCAGAGTCAGCCTGGCGATAGCGAAAACCTCTCCTCTCGCTGTTGCCGGTGTTACCATTCCAATAATAAAAATCCAGTTATTCTGCTGTTCCCCGGCATGATGGTGCAATCGGTGCCGCTCGTGACACCCGTGCTAGGCGCGATTGGCGCACTCGCGAACGGCGTGACTTCAGAAACCAAAAAACAGGAGGCCAAATGAAATCCACTGACCTTAGGAGAATCACCATTTCGGTCACGACGATGCTGTTGCTGCTGACATACCTGGTCGTGCCGATCCGCTCACTTGCGCAAACCTCGAGCACCGGCGTCATCGCCGGGGTCATCAAGGATCAATCCGGGGCGGTCGTCCCGAACGCACAGATCAAAGCAACCAACCTGGCCACCGGCGTCGAGCGCCGCACCACGGCAAGCGATTCCGGCGTTTATGAGCTGACGCAGATGGTGCCGGGCGATTACCGCGTCGAGGTCGAAGCCAAAGGCTTCGCACGCTACGCTGCCGAGCCGGTCACCGTCAACGTCCTATCGCGCGTCACACTCGATCCTGAATTGAGACCCGCGGGCGCCACCGAGCAGGTTACCGTAACCAGCGAAGCCGCGCCGCTGATTGAGACCGGCAAGACCGATGTCAGCGGCGTCATCAATCAGAAACAACTGGAGAGCCTGCCAGTCAATGGGCGCTCGTTCGCTTCGCTGGCAGTATTGATTCCGGGTGCAACCCTTGAGCCCTCGTTCGACCCGACGAAAGCGCGCACCGGCACGTTTTCGGTCGGCGGCTCGACGGGCCGCAACCTCAACATCACCGTCGATGGCGGTGACAACAAAGACAACGCCGTCGGCGGCATCCTGCAGAACTTCACCATGGAAGGTATACAGGAGTTTGCGCTATCGACGCAGCGTTTCTCGGCAGCCAACGGGCGGTCGGGCGGCGCGCTGCTGTCGGTCGTCAGCAAGAGCGGCACGAATCACTTGCACGGCACGGTCTTCGGTTTCTTCCGTGACGACAAATTCAATGCCAATGCGCCGCAACTGCTGGCCGACGCCAACCCGTCGCTGTTTCCCGATCAGAGCGACATCATCAAGCCGCCGTTTCAACGCCAGCAGTTTGGCGGTTCGATTGGCGGCCCGCTCATCAAGGACAAAGCCTTCTGGTTCGGCACGGTCGAGCATTCGCGCGAGCGCGGCAATTCCATTGTGCCTGGATCGATCTTCAACGAGATCCAATTGCTCGAGCCGCTCGGCTATAAAGCGGTGCGCTTTCTGCCGCAGCCTTATGATGACACGCAGTTCACTGTCAAAGGCGATTTTCATCCATCGAACGACCACTCGTTCACCGTGCGCTACGCCGGCCAGAACAACATATCGGTCAACGATCAGGCAGGTTTCCTGACGGTCTTCACCGATCTATCAGGCGGCGACAAGCAGGTCAACGACCTGCACAGCCTGCTGGGATCATGGACGTGGACGGCGACGCCGACGGTGGTCAATCAGTTCGTCTATCAGTGGGCCACCTTCAACAATCAGATCGTTGCCACGACGGATTTACCGCTGCTGGTTTTTTCCGATGGCCTGGCGGTCGGTCGCAACGGCAACGTGCCGCAGCAGACCTTGCAGCGCAAGCACCAGTTCCACGATGACCTGACCTGGAGTCGCGGCAAGCACGGTCTCAAGTTCGGCGCTGATTTCGTTTATGAACCAACGCTCGGCGGGCTGTTCGCTTTCAACTCGGCGCCGGAGTATGACTTCAACTTTACGCCGCAGGAGATCGTCAACAATCCTGCCATGTTCCCGCAGGGGTTCAATACCACACAGGTAGTCGGCGCGCCTGCCGGCACAGGTGTGGTTGGCGACGTGGTGCTGTCGGGCGGCGACCCGCGCTTCGATCTGGTCGATGGAGCCAGGCAGTTCGCCTGGTACGTCCAGGATGATTGGAAGATCTCGTCGCGCCTGACGCTCAACATCGGCGTGCGCTACGACGTCGACATCGGCTTCGTCGATTCCAAGCATCAGGAGCAAGGCAGCCGCGTTCTCAAGGCGCTGCAAATCATCGGTCACCCGCTCGGCACACGAGTCGTCAAGGATGACAAGAACAACTTCTCGCCGCGCTTCGGCTTCGCTTATGACTTCAAGGGCAATGGCCGCCAGGTGATTCGCGGCGGCTATGGCGTCTACTATGACCAGTCGTTTTTGAACGTGCCGCTGTTTGCTGTGCAGCAGGCGAACCCGGAGATTTACGCGACCTTCTTCAACGATGACCCGAACCTCAGCCTGGCGTCGCCGCCGCCGGTCATCCCGCGCCCGCTCGTCAATCCTTTATCAGGAACGCGCGGACGTTTGCTCGACCCGGATTTCGTGTCACCCTACACGCAGCAGTTCAACGTCGCTTACGCCCAGCAGATCGGCAAGGACGCGGCGCTGGAGTTCGACTATGTCCACATTCTCGGCCTGCACGAGTTCACGCAGCTTGACGCCAATCCGCGCATCGGGCCGCTGATCAATGCGCAGCGCACCGATCCGAGTCCGCCGAGGCTGCTATCGGCGGCCTTTGCGGCACACGCCGCCGAGCTGACGGCGGCATTCGGCACGCCAACCCCATTTGCGGGGATCCGCGTGGCGCAATCTGACGGGCGCTCGCGTTACGACGCCTTCACCGTCTCGTTCACCAAGCGTTATTCCCATAACTTTCTGCTGAACGCGCACTACACGCTGGCGCGGGCGCTGGCTTGGTTCGGGATCATCTCGGACTTCGGCCTGCAACCGCAGAACGCGTTCAACAAGTTCGATGCGGCGTCAGACTTCGGACATCCGGGCGAAGACGAGCGCCACCGCTTCGTCGTATCGGGCGTCTTCAATCTGCCGAAAGGCTTCGAGTTGTCGCCGATCTTGCAGTTGAGCTCGGCGCGGCCTTACAGCATCCTCCCCGATCCAGGTTCAGGTGGGGCAGGTGACATCAACCGCGATGGCGTGGTCAACGACCGCGAGACGCGCGATGGCGACGATCAGCATCATCTGCCGCCGGGCACCGAGCGCGGCGACAAGTTTTCGCAGGTGAACCTCAGAGTCGGCTGGACGCACAAGTTCACCGAGAACCTGAAGATCTCTCTCTTCTTCGAGGGCTTCAATCTGTTCAACACGGCCAACTTCGGCAACTCGTTTGACGGCACGGTCGGCAGCCCGAACTTCAAGAAGCCGACCAACTTCTTCGGGGCCACCGGCTTTTCCGAGCCGATTGGCATCCCGTTCCAGGGACAGTTCGGCTTCCGCTTCAGCTTCTGAAGCGTGAGTCGCGCGGTTCTTTCCATCAGGCCGGAGCTAGCCACAAGCTCCGGCCCTTTTCCTTTCATCAAGCAGAGGCGAATCAGAAAGGAACCTTATGCGCCGCCAGGCTATCGTTTACCGCATCTCTTTGACCATTGCGCTTATCATATTATTAATTACAAATTCGTCGTCTCACCCACAAGGTTCATATACGCTGCAAGGCAAAGTGGTGCTGCCGAACGGCACGCCGCCGGAGCATCCGGTGAAAGTCACGCTGACCTTCCGGGGCATGCGGGTTTATGAAACCTTTACCGATTTGAGCGGCGGCTTCTCGTTCAGCGGTGTTCATGGCGGCGTCTATGAACTGATCGCCGAAGGGGATGGCGAAATGTTTGAGACGAGTCGCGTGAATGCCGAAATTCTGGCGACCGGCGCGCCGCAAACCTTCACGCAAAACATCTCCCTGCGCTTGAAAGCCGGCAAGCGCTTGCCGCCGGCTGGCGCTATGTCCGTCGATGCCAGCGACGTCAACGTTCCGGCGCGCGCCCGCGAAGCCTATGAGCGCGGGGTGAAGCGCGCAGCGGCGGACGAGCCCGAAAAAGCCTTGAAGCTTTTTCAGGAAGCGCTCGCCCTGCATCCGCCGTTTTATTCGGCGCAGGTTGCCACGGCTGACCAGTTGGCCAGATTGAAGCGCGACGACGAAGCCGCAGCCGCCTATCAGAAAGCCATCGAGTTGAAGCCTGAGCGTGCCGCGGCTTATGTCGGACTCGGCATGATGCGCGTCAAGCAGCAGCGTTATCGCGAGGCTCTCGCGCCGCTGCGCCACAGCCTTGAAATCGAAAATCAATCGTCAATCCCACATCTGTTTCTTGGCCTGGCCGAGATGATGACCGGCGATCTCGCCGCCGCTGAGAAACATTTGCTGCGCGCCTATGAGATCGGCAAGCCGATGCTAGCCCGCCTCTACCTCGCCAGCCTCTACGAAAAGAAAGGTGAACCTGCGCGCGCCATCGAGCAGTTGCAAGCCTGCCTCAAAGAGAACTCCAATTTGCCGGAAGCGCGCGCGACCGACATCCGCAATGCCATCGACAAACTGCGCCGCCAGGTGCGCGAGAAAAAATAAACGAACTGCCGGCCTGTCGCCTTTGGCTTGCGGTATTCTGCCTCGTCTGTTGCGCTTGTCCACAACCTCACAGTGCCGCGCTCAGGAGACGATTTTATAAATGCCCTGAACAAAGCGTTTCTTTACCAACCCCGAATCGCCGGTCGGGGAATAATGCTTGCACTGTTGATTACCGCGAGTCGGCAATGGGTGGCCGCTCAAGCGATCCGATGAGTAAAGTAGGGAGCGATAACAATGGCTGGTAAAAAAGATATTTCGATCCTGATCGTTGATGATGAAGAACCGATCCGTCGTTTGTTGGCGATGTATCTGTCGGACGACTATACCTGTGTGACCGCCGGCAGTGCCGACGAGGCAACCATGCTGCTGGGCAGCAGTTGCTTCAATCTGGTGATCACCGACATCACCATGCCTGGCACATCGGGCATCGAACTGTGTCAGTACGTGCACAAGGCTTTCCCGGAAACCGTCGTCGTCATGGTGTCGGGCATGACCGATATCCAATATGCCATCGAAGCCATGCGGCACGGCGCTTTCGATTATGTCACCAAGCCATTCGACCTGACGCAGGTCTTGATCTCCGTTGATCGCGCCCTGCGCTATCAAGCGCTGGTCGCCGCCAAGCGCAATTACGAGCAGTCGCTTGAAGAGACCGTCCGCCAGCGCACCAACGAGTTGCGCGGCCTCAACGAAAATCTCAATCAGATGCTCGAAGCGCTCTATCAAAACTATCGCGCGACGTTGCGGGCGCTGGCGCGCGCGCTGGAAGCGCGGGATGTCGAGACCGCCGGCCAGTCGGATCGCGTCGTCGCTTACAGCCTCAGACTGGGGCGCGCACTGGGACTGTCGCACAACGAGTTGATCGCTCTGGAACAGGGCGCGCTATTGCACGACATCGGCAAGATCGGCGTGCGCGATTCGATCCTGCTCAAGCCAGGGCCGCTCTCGACAGACGAGTGGGTAGAGATGCGCGAGCACATCAATCACGGCTTGCGGATTATCGGCGGCATCGATTTCCTGAAGGGCGCTGCCTCGGTGGTCGGCCAGCATCACGAAAAATATAACGGCAGCGGCTACCCGCATGGCTTGCGCGGCGAGCAGATACACATCAATGCGCGTATCTTCGCGGTCGCCGATGCCTTTGATGCGATCACCAGCGACCGCCCGTATCGCGCCGCCGCTTCCTACATGCAGGCGCGCAAAGAGATCACGATTAATGCCGCCACACACTTCGATCCGGGCGTCGTCAATGCCTTCCTGAAAATCCAGGAAAGCGAGTGGCGCGACATCCGCATCACGGCGGAAACCCAGGATTACATCGAGCATATCATTGACAAGCGCGAGATTCGTTCGTTCATCGTTTCGCTCAAGCGCGCCCCAGGACGCACAGGCGCGCTCAATCTCACTGCCCTGTCTGCTTGAGATCAAGCGCCGCGCGCTACTCATAAAAAAACAAGTCGATCAATATAAAGCCGGCGCAGAGTGGCTCTGCGCCGGCTTTGTATCGTCGCTGCATAAGAAAGCTTCGGCGCACGATGATTGCGGTCGTGTGACTCGTCCGCTGCGCTTGATGAATGCCCGGCGGCACAACCCGCCGGGCGATTTCGTCATCTATGGCGTCGTTATGCGCATTTAGACCGGCGAATTTTGCAGCGGTGGCAGTATAATGCTTACCGCAGCGAACTCACGCACAGGTGCCGGAGACTATGACGGACGAAGACCCTTCGCAAGACCGCATCGCCGAACTCATCGAACGCATCAACCAGATGGATGAGATGCTGCGCCAGCAGGCGTGGCGGCTTTATCACCTTGAACAGCGGCTCGGCGTCACGCCGCCACGTCAAGCCCAGCCAGCGGCGAGGCCGCCGCGCCCCGCGCCCCGCGCGCCTGCGCCGCCAACCCCTGCCGCGCCGCCTCCTGTAATCAAAGATACAACAACCACTCCGCCAGCGGTGCCGCGCGAAGCCGCCCCGCCAACGCCGTCCGAAGCCAGGCCAATTGCGCCGCTGACCGCGCCGCCTGAGACGAGCGCCCCGCCGCTGCGCGACACCCGCAGCAACGACATGTCGCGGCGCGACGCCATGCAGACGATGCTCGGCACAAAGCCCCCTGCCTCACCGCCGTCTACCAGGCCGCCAACGCCAACGCCTACGCAACCGTCTTCGCGGGTTGCCGCGCCGCCGTCGTTTGCGCAAGCCAAAGCGAAATCGCGTGGCAACCTCGAAGCGCGCATCGGCGGCAACTGGCTCAATCGTATCGCCATCATCACGTTCGCGCTCGGCATGGCCTTTTTTTTGAAGTACGCCATCGATAATCAATGGATTACGCCGTGGGGGCGCGTCATCATTGGCATCCTTGTCGGTCTGGGCTTTCTGGTTGGCGGCGAACGCCTGCGCCGCCGCTATGCTAGCTACGCCTATGGGCTGACAGGCGGCGGCATACTGATTCTCTATAGCTCGTTCTTTGCCGCCTATCGCTTTCTCGACTTGATTGATGCATTGCCTGCCTTCATCTGCATGGCGCTGGTGACGGCGACGGCAGTGCTGCTCGCGGCGCGCTATAACGCCTTGCCCATTGCGGTGCTCGGATTGATCGGCGGTTTTCTCACGCCGATGGTTCTGTCGACCGGCCACGATAACGAGGCCGGGCTGTTCAGCTACATCGCCCTGCTCGATTTAGGCGTGCTGGCGCTGGCTTATTCAAAGCAATGGCGGGCGCTCAACTACATGGCATTCACCGCCACCGTGCTGATGTTCCTGGCCTGGGCGGACGAGTGGTACACGCCGGAGAAGCTGCAACTGACGATGTTGTTCCTGACCCTCTTCTTCGGCATCTTCGCGCTGCTTGCGGTGCTGTACAACGTCGTCAACCGGCGACCAACCAGGTGGCTCGACCTGGCGATGGTCTTCGCTAACGCCTTGCTCTATTTCAGCGCCAGCTACGGCCTGCTTTACGAACCCTACAAAGCCCGTCTCGGACTCTTCGCCGTGCTGGTCTCGGCGTTTTATCTGGCGCTCGGTTACTTCACTTACCGGCGCGACCGCGAAGACCGTCTGCTGCTTTATACCTTCTGGGGTCTGGCGATACTGTTTGCCGTGCTCGCCGTGCCGATTCAATTCCACCAGCACTGGGTGACGATGGGCTGGGCGATTGAAGGCGCGATTCTGACATGGATCGGCCTGCGGGTGAATGATCGCATCTCGCGTTACGGCGCATTGATCGTTTTTCTGATCGCGGTGACGCACTGGCTGATGGTTGATGTACTTGATTTCGCCTATCGCGCTGAAGAACACTTCGTGCCGTTGCTGAACCAGCGCGCTTTGTCGTGCGCCGTACTGGTTGCTGCGCTCGCTGCCGCCACATCGTTTTATAAGCGGCTTGGCGCGCAGACTGAAGAGAGTGAGCGGCAGATGTTCACCAGTCTCTACACGCTCGGCGCGAACGCGCTTGCCGTCACCTTGCTGACGCTCGACGCCAATGATTACTTCGGGCAGGCCCAATCGCAGGCTTACGAACAGGCAGGCAAACCCGACCATTTCGGCGGCTCTGCCCAATGGCGCAGATTCGACAACCAGCGACATTTGACGCTTTCGGCATTGTGGTCGGTTTATGCGACCGTCGCGCTGCTGGTCGGCGTCAAGCGCAATCTGAAGCCACTGCGCATCGCCGCCTTGCTGCTGCTTGCGGCGGTGGCCGCCAAGCTCTTGTTCAAGGATCTGCTTTATTACGATGCGGCGTGGCACCAGACGATCTTCAACCAGACGTTCGGCGCATTTGTGGTATTCGTTACAGCCTGTGCCATCGGCGCATGGGTCTACGCCAAAGCCAAAGAAGTCGATGAAGAAGAGAAGTCGCTGGTTTTTCTCACGCTGGTCGGCGCGGCCAACCTGTTCGCGGTGATCGCCTTGAGCGCTGAAGTCATCGGCCATTTCGAGCGCCTCAAAGCGACGCCGGTTGATCAGGCGATTGTCCACCTTGAGAACATGAAGCAGTTTGCGCTGTAAGCCGTGTGGATCATGTATGGCGCGATCTCGTGTCTGATCGGCATACGGCGCAATCGCCGGGGACTGCGCCTGGCGTCGCTCGGTTTGCTGGCGCTGGCGGCGTTGAAGCTGCTGGTTGTCGACTTGCGTTATTACTACGCCGAATGGCACACGGCGCTTTTGAACCCGACCTTCGCGGCATTCGCACTGTTGATTGTCGCGTTTGTCATCATCGCCTGGTTCTACCATCGCGCCGAGGCTATTAACGATGCCGAGCGCAAGCGAATGACGCCGCTGATCCTTGGCGCGGCGAACCTGCTGGCGCTCATCTCATTGAGCGCCGAGATCGTCGGCTACTTCGACCGCGCTAGGGCGTGGTTGTATCAACAT